>JBAYUZ010000107.1:0-6205 GCA_041674885.1 Dehalococcoidia bacterium | reverse complement strand
GCAGATGCAGCAGGTGAAGAACATGGGGCCGATCTCCGGCCTGCTCGACATGATGCCCGGCCTCAGCGGCATCAAGCAGCAGCTCGGCGGCGCCTCCCTGGACGACAACTACTTCAAGCAGTCAGAGGCGATCATCCAGTCGATGACGGTCGCGGAGCGCCGCAAGCCCGACATCCTGAACGGCTCCCGCCGCCGCCGCATCGCCGCTGGCTCCGGGACGACCCCGGCCGACGTCAACCGCCTGATGAACCAGTTCCAGCAGGCGAAGAAGCTGATGCAGATGATGGCGACCGCCGGCAAGGGCGGGGGTGGCGGGGGCGGCCTGCGCCGCCTGCTCGGCATGTAGGAATCGAGGCTCCGGGGGACCTCGGCGGCCTCCGCGGGCGGCCTCCGAGGCACCTTCGGGCACCACCCTTCCGTTTGCGCCATTCAGGCGGCTACAATAAGCGGCCTCAGCCCACGCCCCACCGGGCGACCGAGGCCGGTACATACGCAACCGGTACCCACAGGAACCAGTGGCCCCCTGCAGCGAAGCGGGTGGCTTGCGCGGAGGCGAGCATCGCCGCCGCACGTCGAGGATCGAGGACCTATGCTCCGCATGCGACTCCGCCGCGTCGGCAAGATGAAGCAGCCTTCCTACCGCGTGGTGATCGCTGACCAGCACGCCAAGCGCGACGGCGACTTCGTTGAGGTGGTGGGCCACTACAACCCCCGCAACAAGCCGAACGTGATCGACTTCAAGGAAGATCGCGTGCGCCACTGGCTCTCCGTCGGCGTGCAGCCCTCGGAGACGGTGCACCGCCTCCTCTTCGCCAACGGCCTCACCACCATTGAGCCGCCGAAGCGCGCGACGAAGCCGTCGAATGCCGAGGTCGCTGCGGCGAAGGCCGCCGCAGAGGCCGAGGCTGCCGCCGCTGCCGCCAAGGCGGAGGCCGAGAAGGCCGCTGCTGAGGCCGCCGAGGCTGCAAAGGCCGCCGCCGCTGCCGAGGCTGAGATCCAGACCGCCGGCGCCGAAGCCGAGTTCACCGAAGAGTAAGAGGCCGCTATGAAGGCCCTCATCGAGTACCTCGCACGCGCACTCGCCCGCGAACCGGAGCAGGTGCGCGTGGAGGAAGAGCACCTGGGCGACCGGGTCATCCTCCGCCTCTTCGTCTCTGACGAGGACAAGGGTCGTGTCATCGGCCGCGAGGGCCGCATCGCCAACGCGCTGCGCGCCCTCCTGCACGTCGCTGCCACCCGTGCCGGCGTCCGCGCCACTCTCGACATCGAGTAGGCGCGCACTGCCCGGCCCTCGTCGCGCCCAGCCCATCCCAGAAGCCTCCCCCGGCCACATCGCCGTCGGTCGCATCAACACGACCTGGGGCCTGCGCGGCCACGTGAAGGTCACGCCCTACAGCAGCAACCCGGATCGCTTCGCCGTCGGTGCCGTGCTGTACGTCGGCGGCGAGCAACGACGCGTCGTCGACCTCAACACCTCGCAGGGCTACCCCATCGTGAAGTTCGAGGGCTACCCGGACGCCACCGCCGCCGAGGCGCTGCGCGGCACGCTGATCGAGATCGACGAGGCCAACCTTCCACAGCTGGAGGAAGGTGAGTACTACCTCCACGACCTCGTCGGCCTCGCCGTGGTCACGACGACCGGCGAACCGCTCGGCACGCTCGCCGATGTGCTGACCACCGGCGCGAACGATGTGTACGTGCTGCGTCGCGAAGGCAAGCCCGACGCGCTCATCCCCGCGATCCCGGATGTCATCCGTAGCGTCGACCTCGAAGCGCGCACCATGACGATCGAGCCGATGCCGGGCCTCATCGACTAGCCCGCGCGCAGACGGTTTGCGGCTGCGCGGAACACGTCCCTATACTCGTCGCCTGTCCCTCGGTGGGGGTGTAGCTCAGCTGGGAGAGCGCTGCGTTCGCATCGCAGAGGTCAGGGGTTCGAATCCCCTCACCTCCACCAACTTTAACGACCGTTACGTGCTTCAGCAGATATTTGCTCCGCAGACATTCGTAACGATCAACACTGTCGTTATTGCGTAGTCCTTTCGTCACCTTGCAGACTCATCGCAAACGCGCCGTTCTGGCGCGTTGTTAACGGTCATCTCTCGATGCCGGTGATAGCATCCGCCCTCTCAGTCGAGGAGGTTCGCGATGTCCCCACCGCGCTCCGACCCGCCGTCCGACGACCGCGCGCCGCTGCTTACCATCGCCCGCGATGACCGTGACCTGCTCCACGCCGCGCTGGCCCAGGCGCAGGCGGGGATCGCGATCTTCGACACGGACCGGCGGTTCATCTACGTGAACCAGCTGCTGGCACAGATGAACGGACAGCCAGCGGAGGCGCACCTGGGCCGCACGCTCCGTGAAGTCATCCCTGACCTCGCGCCGCAGATCGAACCGATCCTCGACCGCGCTCTCCGCGGTGATCGTTCCACGGAGCAGCTTTCCGGCCCCGCACCCGATGCGCCGAGCGAGCTGCGCACCTGGGAAGTCGAGTACACCCCGCTGCGCGATGTCCACGGACACATCGTCGGCGCGATGAAGATCGTCCGTGACCGTACGCAGGTACACGACGCCGAACGCCGACTGTCCGAGGCGTACGCGCACCTGGAGGCCGTCTTCAACACCGCACCAGTCTCGCTCTCGGTCTGGGATCGCGACCTGCGACTCGTCGCCGCCAACAAGCGCATGCAGCGCTGGAGCAACATCGACCCGGCGCAGGCAGTGGGCCGCACGCTCGCCGAGATCGCGCCGGGCTGGCGCGACGGCCCCATCAACCTCCGCCGTGCCCTCGATGGTGAGCGCCTGAGCGCCGAGATCGACCGGCGTGCGCTCGGCATGGAGATGGGTCCGGCGCACATCCAGGCCTGGTACGCCCCCGTCCGGCTGGCAGGCGAGGTCATCGGCGCTGTCGTCGCCTCGATCGACATCACCGCGCGGGTCGAGCGTGAGCGCGCGGCCGGCACCGCCTACGCGGAGCTCGAGGCGGTCTTCGCGGCGACACCCGTCGCGCTCTCGATGTGGGATCGCAACCTCTGCCTCATCCACGCGAATGAGCGTTGGCATGAGTGGACGGGCGTGCCCACCGATGGCTCCGCGCAGGTGCGCGCCGACGCCCTTGCCGGCCCGAACGCCGACGTGGTGCGGGAGCGCTTCCGCCGCGCGCTCGCCGGCGAGCGGTTCACCGTCGAGAGCGACCGGCGTGCGCAGGGCCACCACGGCGGCCCCGCGTGGGCGCAGGTTTCCTACGCCCCGGTGGCGCTCGGCGGCAGCATCATCGGCGTGGTCATCGCCTCCGTCGACATCACCGAGCGAGTGGAGCGCGCACGCGCCCTGGATGAGGCGTACGCGCAGATGGAGGCGGTCTTCGACGCCGTGCCGGTCGGCATCACCGTGCTCGATCGCGAGTTCCGCATCATCCACATCAACGACCGCATGGCACGGTGGAACGACGTCGACGCCGCCTCCTGCGTCGGACGCCCCGGCAGCGAGGTGTTCCGCGTCACCTGGCCGGTATCCGCGCCATACCGCGAGCGCGCGCTCGGCGGCGAGGCGTGCGAGCTCGAGATCGATCGCCGCGCGCTCGGTGCGACCTCGGGCCCCGCCCACGTCCTTGCCTCCTACATGCCCGTCGTCGTCGACGGCGAGGTGATCGGGATCGTCGCCTCGTCCACCGACATCAGTGAGCGTGTCGAGCACGCGCACGCCCTGGACGAGGCGTACGCGCAGCTCGAGGCGATCTTCGACAACGTGCCAGTGGGTATCGCCGTGTACGACCGCGACTTCCGCATCGTGCGCATCAACGATGAGATGGCACGCTGGAACGGGCTCGGACGCGAAGAGGCAATCGGTCGGCTTGGTGCGGAGGTGTTCGGGCCCACGTGGTCGCGCGGCGTCGACCTCCGCGCGCGCGCCCTCGCCGGCGAGTCGACGCGGTTCGAGGTCGATCGCCGCGGTGCCGGACAGCAACTCGGCCCCGCGCACGTGCTCACCTCCTACACGCCGATCATCCTCGGCGGACAGGTGATCGGCGTCACCGTCTCCTCCACCGACATCTCAGAGGGTGTCGAGCGCACGCGCGCCCTCGCCGAGGCGTACGGCCAGATGGAGGCGATCTTCTCAGCATCGCCCGTTGCACTCGCCGTCTGGGACAAGAACCACCAGCTCGTGCGCGCGAACGCACTCTGGCGAGAGTGGAACGACATCCCACTCGACCAGCCGGTCAGCATCGAGGATGTGTCCGGCAGCGCACGCGAGGTGATCCTGGAACGCTTCGCCCGCGCGTTGTCCGGGGAGCGCTTCACGCACGAGTCGGATCGCCGCGCGCGCCAGCGCGCTCGTGGTCCAGTGTGGGCGGAGGTTTCCTACGCCCCCGTCGAGGTGAACGGCGCCGTTGTCGGCGTCGTCATCACTGGCACCGACATCACGGATCGCGTGGAGCACACCCGCGAGTTGCAGGAGGCGTACGCGCAGCTGGAGGCGGTGTTCGACAACGTGCAGGTCGGTATCGCGGTGTACGACCGCGACTTCCGCATCATCCGCATGAACCGCCAGATGGCCGCCTGGAACGGCTACGCCCAGAATGATGTCGTCGGGCGGATGGCCGCCGAAGTGCACACATCGGTCTGGCCCCTCGCCGCGGAGCAGACCCGACGCGCAATGCTCGGCGAGACCACCCGCATCGAGATCGACCGCCGCGCCGCCGGCCAGCGCTTTGGCCCCGCGCACGTGCTGGCCCAGTACTCCCCCGTGCGTGTGGACGGCCGCGTGATCGGCATCACCGTCTCATCCACGGACATCTCCGCGCGCGTGGAGGCGGGACGCCGCTCAGAGGCCGCCATCGAGTTCCGCGACGACCTGCTCTCGATCGCCTCTCATGAGCTGCGCACGCCGCTCACCAGCATCATCGGCTTCGCCGAGCGCCTGGAGCGCATCGCCCAGCACGAGCAGGCGCCGTCGCTCCACGCCGCCTCCGAGGATCTCGCGCTGATCCGAGGCGAGTCCCAGCGCATGGCTCGCACCCTCGACCTGCTGCTCGACCTCGTCGGCCTCGCCGCCGGTGCGGGCGAGTTCGAACGCGAGCCGGTCGCTGTTGCCCCGCTACTGCGCCGTCAGATGCGCATGGTGCACGAGCGCCACCCCCGCCTGCGGCTGATCGAGGAGTTCAGCACCGACCTGCTCATCGACTCGGACGCCGACCGCATCGCACAGGTTGTCTCCAACCTGCTGGAGAACGCCGCCAAGTACGCCGGTGATGCCGCCTGCATCACCGTTCGCACCTCCATTCGCCGCGACCGCGTGCACATCGAGATCGGGGACGACGGCCCCGGCATCCCAGTCGACCAGCAACGCGCGGTGTTCGGTCGCCGCTACCGTGGCCACTCCGCAGGCACCAACGGCCTCGGCCTTGGCCTGTACCTGTCCCGGATGATCGCAGCGCGTCTGGGGGGCAGCCTCACCCTGCGCAGCACCCCTGGGGAGGGCGCGACGTTCACCCTCGCGCTGCCGGTGGCGGCCACGGACTGAGCCGGTGGCGGGCGTGCGGGAAGCCGCGCGCACCGGGTACTCTCACCATGCGCCCCCGTAGCTCAGTGGATAGAGCATCGGTTTCCTAAACCGTGCGCGCAGGTTCGAGTCCTGCCGGGGGTACCACTCGACTCGCCGCGCCAGGCGCGAGTCGCGGGCATGGTGAGGGGTATCGCATGGCAACAACCCGACGACCCGCAGCACGCCGAGCGACCACGCCGGCCGCCGCAGCCCGCGCTGACGCGGCGCAGGCGTCGTTCGCCGCACGCCGCACAGCCCTCGGTGCCGCGCTGACGAAGGCCGAGGGTGCCGCCCGTGGCCCCGTCGCGGCGATCTTCGCCTCCGGGCACGAGGCGCACCGCAACGGGGATGTGGACTACGAGTTCCGGCAGCCCTCGACCTTCTGGTACCTCACCGGCTTCGAGGAGCCGGACGCCGTCGCCGTGCTGCGGCCCGGGCACGCGCAGCCATACGTGCTGTTCGTGCGCCCCCACGACCCGCAGATGGCGATCTGGGTCGGCCCTCGCGCCGGCATCCAGGGTGCGCAGGCGCGCTACGGCGCAGACGCCGCGTACTCCATCGACGACCTCGAGAAGGAGCTGCCGGGGGTGCTCGATGGCATCCGCACGCTCTACTTCTCCTTCGGCGCCGACGAGCGCGTGGAGCAGCAGGTGACGAAGCT
>JBAYUZ010000106.1:0-6322 GCA_041674885.1 Dehalococcoidia bacterium | reverse complement strand
CTCTCGGCGTTCGCGTTCGCGGCGTGCGGCTGGCTCGCCTACCGCCTCGCAGATGGCGCCCCGCGCAGGGAACGCCCCATCTGGCTGCTCGCCGCAGTCGCCTGCGTCATCGGTTTTGCGGTGCGCGTCTGGCTCGCTGCCCGCGTGCTGGACTCGATGGACGGCGCGCCGGTCGGCATCCAGGTCACGCTCATCACCAACCCGGGCATCCTGGCGATCATGCTCGCCTTCATCACCCCGATCCTGCGCACCTATCGCGTCGCCGAGGCGCGCCGCGCGGCAGCCGAGGAGGCGTTCCGGCGCTCGCTGGACGACGCGCGCGATGCCGTCGCGCTGCTGGACGCCGACATGCTGGTGCTCTACGCGAACCAGGCGGCCACCACGCTGATCCAGCGCCCGCTCGACCAGCTGCTGGGGAAACAGGGTTCCGCCCTCGTGTTCCGAGGGGCGGACGGGAACACGCCGCCGCGCACCGTAGGCCCGGTATCGCAGACACTCCGGCTGGAGCGTGACCTGATCCGCGGCGATGGCTCCGTGGTGCCGATCGAGTGCGACATCGTGCCGCTGGGCGACGGCCGGACGCTGGTCGTCTCCCGCGACCTCACCCCGCGTCGGGAAGCCGAGGCGAACCGCGTGCGCGCGGAGCGCGCGACAGCCGGCCAGGCGCTCGCGGCGAGCATCGGCGGCGATCTGCGGGACGCGCTGTCGTTTGTGCAGTCGTCGCTGGAGCTCTCCTCGGAGCTGGGCACGGAGCGCGTGCCGCTCGCCCCCGCGATCACGGCGACGGAGTCGGCGCTGGACGTGATCGACCAGTTCATCAGCGCCGTCCCCACGCTTCCGGCGCCGCGCGCGCTCGGTGCGCCGATCGACCTCCGCCTCGCCGTGACGGACGCGGTGAATGCCGCGACGATGCGCCTGAGCGAGCGCACGAGCATCGACTGGGTGCCGCCGGATCACACCGTCTTCGTCGCCGCGACCGCCGACGAGATCACGACCATCGTCGGTGCGCTGCTGGTGAACGCCGACGCCGCGATCCGCGAGTCGATCACGGCCTATCCCACCGACACCACCTTCCGTGGCGTGGTCACGATCCGGTTGGATGAGGTGCCCGGCGAGGTTCCCACGCTGCGGGAGGTGCGCATCACCGTGGACGACAACGCAGGTGGCCTCTCCCCCGAGGTGCGCTCGCACATGTTCGAGCCACTCGGCGACTCGCTCGGGCGCGTCTCGAGGCAGCTCGGCCTCGGCTCCACGCACGCGCGCGTGCTGCGCCTCGGCGGCTCGATGACCGTCGCGCGGCACGCGAGCGGCGGCACGGGCGTGACCGTGCGCCTCCCCGGGGCGTAGCCGCGCGGTACACTCTTCGTGGGTTCCTGAGGGCCTGGGCGCGCCGCTCAGGGGGCATCGATGCGGCTCTGGCACCGACTGATCCTGGCTGCGACGCTGCTGCTCGCGCTGTCGTCCGTCGCCGTGCGCGAGCTGGCGGACGCCGCCGGGCCGTACTCGATCGGCATCGTCGTCGTCGCCTCGACCGGCGCCTGCGCGAGCGCAGACCTCTCGGCGCCCCCTTCGAGCGTTACCGTGCCGGCGGAAGGCACGACCATCTTCTGCATGCGGGTACTGGACGGCGTGGCAACGCCCGTCGCGTCACAGAACCTGGCGCTGTCGGTGAGCCTCGGCACGCTCGGCACGAGCGGCGCGAGCAAGACCGCAACCGTCACGACCGACGCGACCGGGCGCGCGACGGTGCAGTACAACGCGACGAACGGCGCACTCGGCAACGACACGCTGGTCGCCTCCAACGCCACGCTCAACGCGGTCGGCACGGTGACGATCGCCGTCAGCGGCGGCGTCACGCCCACGCCGACGCCAATCGTCACGCCCGCGCCGACGCCGACCGCGCCGCCCTACAGCAACGGCGCGATGCAGATCGCGTACGCCGCCGACACGGGCGCATGCGCCTCGGCGGGCCTGGGGACGAGCGTGAACGCGAGCGTCGCGACGGCCACGACCGGCGCCGTCTGCGTGCGCGCGCTCGATGGCACCGGGTCGCCGCTGGCGAGCCAGACCGTGCTGCTGATCGCGAACTCGGGCCGCTTCGGCGTCGGCACGTCGGCGCAGGTCACCACCGATGCGACCGGGCGCGCCTCGGCGGTCTACACCGCCCCGGCCACCGCCGGCATCGACAACGTCACCGCGACGAACGTCTCCACCAGTGGCACCGATGCGCTGCTGACGCTCTCCGTGGGCGGGGCGATCACGGTGCAGCTGGCCGTGACCGACACGCCTGCACGCTGCTGGGGGGCCACCTCGTTTCCCCCGTCACCGAACCTGACGACGATCCAGGCGGACAACCAGACGATGGCGCTGTGCGCGTTCGTGCGAAACAGCGCGACGAACACGGCGATCGCCGGCGCGAACGTGACGTTCACGACCGCCCTTGGCTACGTCGGCGCCGGCACCGATGCGGTGATCAGCGCGGGCGCCGACGGCAACGGAAACGCCGCCACCTACTACCGAGGCCTGGGCATCGCCACTGTCGATACGATCACGGCGTCGTACGGCGGTGTCACGGCAACCGCGAACGTCACGCTGTCATCGTCACCAGTGACGATCGGGACGCCGCCCATCGTGCAGCTGGCCGTGACGGACACCCCGGAGCACTGCTGGGGCGCCACCTCGTTCCCGCCGACACCGACGCTGACTGCGGTGCCCTCCAATGGCAGCGTCTCCGTCGCGCTCTGCGCCTTCGTCCGGGACGGGGCGACGAACCTTCCCATCCCGGGCGCGCAGGTCACGTTTACGACCGCCCTTGGCTACCTGGGTGCGGGGACGTACGCCGTGGTCAGCGCCGGTGCCGATAGCAACGGTCACGCCGCCACCTACTACCGAGGCAGTGGCATCGCCGGTGACGACACGGTGACGGCCACCTATAACGGCATCATGGCGGTCGAGACCGTCACGCTCGGAACCTCGGTGACGGTGGGTACGCCGCCGATCGTTCAACTGCTGGTGACGACCACGCCGGAATGGTGCTGGGGTGCTTCGTCGTTCTCCGCGGTGCCCAAGATCACACTTGTGCCGGCCGATGGCAGCCTGGCGGTCGCGCTGTGCGCCTTCGTGCGCGACAGCGTGACGAACGCGCCGGTTGTCGGGGCGACGGTCGAGTTCACGACGGCCGCTGGGTACCTGGGTGCCAGCGAAGTCGTGGCGATCGCCTCGACCGACGCGAACGGCCGCGCGGCGATGTACTACCGCGGCTCCGGCGTCGCCACGACCGATGCCATCACGGCTGAGTGCAACGGCGTCGCGGCGTTCTCGACGGTCACGCTCTTCACGCCAGGGGTGAACGTGAACGTCACGCCGGTACCTACACCCACACCAATACCCACCGCGACACCCACGACGACGCCCGCACCCACCGCGTCGCCGACGGGACGCATCGCCTCCGGCAGCCCGCCGCCTGCGAACGGTGGCTTCTCGTTCTTCGTCTTCGGCGGCGGAACGATGCCGCAGCTCGTGCAGGCCGCAGGCTGCGAGGGTGGGCGCGGCGCGTTCTGGGTCACCAATCCCCTCGGCGAGTTCGTGACGTACGTCGCCGGGACGCTGGTCTCTGCGGTGAACGCCGCGTGGTTCGCGCTGTTCCCCGACGGCGTCCCGCCCGGTCAGCCGATGATGGGCAGCTGTCGCTAGCAGCCCCGGTAGCGAGTACCCGAGGTTGCCACTCGCCTTTCTCGCGTATCGCTCGCCGCGCACGTCCTGCTATATAGCGTGGGCAGCGCATCGAGGGTTCCCATGCTGGATGCCGTCCTGCTCGTCGCGATCGGCTTCGGCGTCGGCGTGTACTCGACGGCGCTGGGAGCGGGCGGCGCGTTCCTGCTCACACCACTGCTGCTCATCCGCCACCCGGAGGTGCCGCCGGAGTACGTGGCGACGGCGTCGTTGAGCATCGTCGTGCTCTCCAGCGGGCTCTCGGCGGTGCAGGCGGTGCGATCGAGGCGGCTCGACCTGCCGGTGGTTGCGGTGCTGCTCGCCGCCGTGGTGCCGACGGCGATCCTCGGTGCGGCGACGACGGCGTACGTGCCGCGCCGCGAGTTCCAGCTCGGCTTCTCGATCTTCATGTTCGCGATGGCGATCTACCTGCTGCTGCCGCGCCGCCAACTGATCGTGGAGCGCCTCAGCGGCTGGCGACGGCTGGTCGAAACGCGCGAGGGCACGGTGCTGTACACGTTCCCGGTCGCGCGCGGCGTGATCGCCGCGACCGCGGCCTCGTACCTCTCATCGCTCGCGGGGATCGGCGGCGGGCCGCTGTACACCCCGCTCGAGATCCGTGTGATGCGCATCCCCGTGCTGCTCGCCGTGCCGACGGCCCACGTGATGGTGGCCGCGCTCGGCATCTCCGGCCTCGCGCTGCACCTCGCCACCGGGCACATCGGCGAGCCGCTGCGTGACGCGCCGTGGCTCGCGATCGGCTCGCTCGCCGGCAACCCACTCGGTCGCCGCGTGGGGCGGAGGCTGGGAGAGGGGCCAGTGGTGCGGCTGCTGGTGGTCGGCATCATCCTCGTCGCCGCGCGCACGGCCTGGGGCGCGCTCTAGCCGCACTCGATGCCCCTGCTGCTGCCGAGGTGGGCGAGGCGCGCCCGCGTGCGGTAGGGTGTCGCGCAGCATCGGCACCGCGACGAAGGGGGCACCACCCGTGGCGCAGATTCAGACCGTCCTCGGCCCGATCGAGGACTCGCAGCTCGGCTTCACGCTCTCGCACGAGCACGTCATCGTGAGCAACGGCGAGGACAGCGCTCACTACCCGTGGCTCTACGACCGCCCGGCGACGCTCGCCTTCGCGATCGAGCGCATGAAGGCGATGAAGGCCGGCGGCATCGACGCGATCATCGACCTCACCACGCCCGACCTCGGCCGCGACATCGAGTTCATGATCGAGGCGTCGCGCGGCTCCGGCGTGCATGTGGTCGCGGCGACCGGCATCTGGCGCGACCCACCACGCTCGATCATGGAGCGCGACGTCGATGCCACCGCCGACATCTTCGTGCGCGAGATCGAGCAGGGCATCGGCCACACCTCGGTACGCGCCGGGGCGATCAAGGTCGCGAACGACATCGAGGGCTTCACGGAGGCGCACGTGCGCATCCTGCGCGCGGCGGCGCGCGCCTCGGCACGCACGGGCTGCCCGATCAGCACGCACCACAACGCTGCGATGCAGATGGGCACGACGCAGGTGCGCATCTTCCAGGAGGAAGGCGCGCCGATGGATCGCGTCTGCATCGGCCACTCCGGCGACTCCACCGACATCGAGTACCTGGAGTCGTTGCTGAAGGCGGGCGTGTACGTCTCGCTCGACCGCTACCCCGGGCGTGCGCCGCGTGCCACGTGGCAGCAGCGCAACGAGGTGTTGAAGACGCTCCTCGACCGTGGCTGGGGCGATCGGCTCATGATCGGCCACGACGGCTGGGCGGCGGTCTGGCTCAAGCCCGGCCAGTCGGAGCCGACCGCCAACTACTTCACCTACAACCCGGACGGTATGCTCTTCATCTCGAAGGTCGCCATCCCCGGCATGCGTGAGATCGGCATCACCCAGGAGCAGATCGACCTCGTCACCCGCGAGGTGCCCCGTCGCTTCCTCGCGGGGGAGTAGCAAGCGAGCAGACGAGGGCTCGCGGGCGAGTAGCCCGACAAGCACACACAACAAGAAGCGGCGCCGGGAGACCGGCGCCGCTTCGTCGTATCACGAGCCGTTCGAGGCTAGCCGCGGCCCTCGCCGGCGGGGGCGGTGCCGCCCGACCAGAGGTCGACGTCGCACGTCACCAGGAACTCGCGGAGCACGCGGTTGAACTCCTCGGCACCCTCGATGTTCGACAGGTGGCCTGCACCCTCGATTACCGCGAGCTGCGCGCCGGGGATCTGCTCCGCCATCGGCTTCGTCGCCTCGGGCGGGATCAGCGTGTCGTCGGTGGAGGTGATGACCAGCGCCGGCACCTTGATGTTCGCCAGCTCCGGCGTCATGTCCGGGCGCGCGCCCATGCCGAGCGAGGCCGCCGCGATCGCCTCGGCGGGCTGGCTGCGGATCACGCGCTTCACGCGCTCCCACATGATGTCCGGCGCGTGCGAGGAGAGCAGGGGCGGGGGCGCATCGGCCAGGAAGCCGTTACCTTCGGCCTTCAGGCGGTCGGCCAGCGCCTTGCGGCGGTCCTTGCCGGCGTCGTCGTCCGCGCCGGAGCGCGTGTTGGCGAGCACGAGGCCCGCGAGGAGGTGCGGGTACTTCTTCGCGAAGGCGAGGGCGATGTAGCCGCCCATCGACAGGCCGACG
>JBAYUZ010000105.1:0-6461 GCA_041674885.1 Dehalococcoidia bacterium | reverse complement strand
GCGCCGCAGCACGTCCTCGCTGCCGGGCTGGGCGAGTTGGGTGGACACCCAGCGCAGGCTGCCGACCACCACGCGATGACCATCGACCACGCCCTGCACGCCACCGCCTGGCACCTCGACGGACTCCGTGGGCAGCGCGAGCGTGACGCGCCGCTCGCGCGCCGCGCGCACCACCGCCCCCGCAAGCACGTGCGAGGACACCTGATCCACCGACGCCGCGAAGCGCAGCACGCTGGGCGCATCGAACGCACTGCCATCCACCACGATGTCGGCGAGGCGCGGCGCACCCATGGTCAGCGTCCCGGTCTTGTCGAAGAACATGGAACGCGCCTGCGCCAGCGCTTCCAGCGCCGATCCGTCCCGCACGACGATCCCGCGCTGCGCGGAGCGAGAGATGCCGGAGACCATCGCGATCGGGGCGGCCAACAACAGCGGGCACGGCGTGGCGACCACCAGGACCGCCAGCGCACGTACCGGGTCGCCCGTCCAGGCCCACGCCCCGCCCGCCACCAGGAGCGTGACCGGCACGAAGATCGCGGCGTATCGATCCGCGAGACGCACGAACGGTGACTTCGAGTCTCGAGCGCTCTCGACCAGCCGAATGATGCCGGCGTAGGTGCTGTCGGCCGCGGTCGCGGTCGCGCGCATCCGGAACGGCGCACCGGCGTTCGTCACGCCACTGGCGACCGTGTCCCCCGCAGCGCGCTCGACCAGGTGCGACTCCCCGGTGAGTGCGGACTCATCGAGGATCGCGTCCTGCAGCACCATCCCATCCACCGGGATGCCATCCGCCTCTCGGATCAGCAGCTCGTCACCGACCCGAACCTCGCTCACGGGGATATCGGTCAGCGTGTCGCCGTCCATGCGATGTGCGGTCTGCGGTGCTCGGCGGAGCAGCGCGGAGAGCTCGCGCTCAGCACGCCCGGCGGCGTACTGCTCCAGCGCCGCCCCGGTGCTGAGCATCAGCGCGATCACCGCCGCCGTCAGGTACTCCCCGAACCCGATCGCGCCGACCATCGCGAGGATCGCGATCAGATCCACGCCCGCCTGCCGCGCCAGCAACTGCCGCACGGTGTCGATCACCAGCGGGAGCAGCGCAAGCACGGAGATCGCGATCCACAGCCAGTCCGCCACGCCGCCGAGGCCGGCCTGCCGCAGCACCAGCCCCACCACGAGGCCACCAGCGGAAAGGGCAAGAAGCAGCCGAGTGACCCAGGGGGAATCCACCATGCGTGCGCTCCAGGTGCAGGGAGGCATCGGCGGTGAGGCCGCGCCCGATTGTGGAACCCCTGATTCCTCGATTATAGGTCGGGGCGGCGCCTGCCTCAGAACAACGCCAACAGGCCCCCTTCGCCCGAATGCATCGCGGGGGCCGAGGAAGTGAGTGTCACCACTCGGCGCCCCGCGCTCTGCTCAACTACACGTAGTAGCCAGCCGGCACCGCCTCCTCGGCCGCGTCCTCCGCCTCGGAGACCGCGCCCTCGGCCTCCTCAACGGCGTCTTCCGCCTCCTCCAGCAGGTCGGAGTCAATCTCCGGGATCACCACGGCGACAGACTCCGCGTGCGCCGCTTCCGCTTCGGCCATCATCTGTGCGGCGTGCGCCGGCGAGACCGGCGTGTTCGACGCCTGCTGCGACACACACGTGTCGTACAGCCCCTGAAGAATCTCAGCGGAGCGCTCCGCTGCCTCATAGGCCTCGAGCGCCTCCTGCGCCTTCTCCTCGTAGTAGAGGACCGCAGCAGCACTCGCGTCGAGCGCTGCGATCACGGGCACCTCGCAGATCGCGACCGCCAACGGTCCAGTGCCGGGTACGAACACGAGGGCGAAGCAGGACGCCGCCCACACCTCCGCCGCGGCGAACGCTGCCATCGCCAGCGCCGCACTCTCGACGGCTGCCTGCTGCGCGTCGAGCGCGGCTTGCGACCGCTCGTACGCCTCCGTCTGCCATTCCAGGTAGATGTCGCAGTCCGCCACTACTGTGCCCCCTCGTCGCGCGCGAACGCGCCGTACCGGGAAGACAGGGGGTCAGATGTCGATCACTGTTCGGCTGGACGACTTATCAGACGCGACCGTACGCGGCAGCAGTGGTCCTCACCCGACCAACTGACGGCAGATGCACTGAACCCGTATACGGAGCGCCTGCTCATCACGGAAAATCCAGGAACGGGGGAACCGATCTCGAAGCGTGGATCGCGGATCGTGCGTTCCGTGTGCTGCCCGCACGATCGTGAAAGTGGTGCGTCGGCCCCGGCACCAACTGGCCGCCGCTCGTCCGCAGCTTCATGGGTGACCCAATCGGGTACTCGCTACCGAGACTAGCTACGGCCATTCACCTCCGACGCAGTGTGAGGGCGAGCGACGGCGAACCGTCACCGTGGGTGAGGTGATGCCTGTCTAGTCGACAGCGTATCCGACACCGCGCACGGTTCGAATGACGTCGCTCGCACCGGCGCCCACGAGCCGCTGACGCAGACGAGAGACTTGGATCTCCACGTAGTTCATCGAGTCGAACGTCTGATGTCCCCAGACGGCGCGAGAGAGATCCGCGACGGTCACGACTTCCCCTCGTCGCTCCAGCAACTCCCTCAGTACCATG
This sequence comes from Dehalococcoidia bacterium, assembly GCA_041674885.1. Lineage (GTDB taxonomy): Bacteria > Chloroflexota > Dehalococcoidia > UBA2979 > UBA2979 > RH-chloro-G1. The sequence continues at coordinate 3,864 of JBAYUZ010000105.1, read as the reverse complement.
AACTGGCTCTTGCTGAGCGAGACTTCGGAGCCATCGACTGCCACGAACCACCGATCCGGGGACAGGCTGATCCCCTTCGGTCCCTCAATGGACGCCGCGTTCGCTCCAACACGCCTCCGAAGTGCGACGCGCACGCGGTACACAAGCTCGTCCAGATCGAACGGCTTGATGACGACGTCGCATGCGCCGACTCGAAAGCCGCCGAGCCGCGTCTCACGGGTGCCGTCGCCGGTCATGACGATGACCGGGATCGCCTGAGCACTGAAATCGGGGATCAGGTCGAGGCCAGAGCCATCCGGAAGGTGCACATCAACCAACGCGACGTCCGCGTCGTGATTGCGCAAGTACTGACGGGCTCTGTCTACGCTTTGAACGCCGTACACATCGAGGCCGGCCGAACAGAGTGCGTGCCCTACGATCTCACCGATCTCGGGCGCATCATCCACCAGGAGCAGTCGAGGCCGACCTCCGAGGTACGCGGACTCAAAGCTGGCCTCGACGGCCTGCGCCACCGGGAAGGCTTCTGGCCGACCACTGCTCATACTCACGACCTTCGGTGGCGACTTTATAACGAACGCCTCCCCGAAGAGCGATGGGGAACAATCAGATTCCTGTCAGCATTCTGTCAGTCCCGTTGGGCGGGCACAGAAGTACCCGCCCAATGGGACGTTCGCCCTATGCCGCTCGCCGAATCGGTGACACCTTCGCGCTGACCGCCGCCGATGGCTGCTCGCTGATTCGGAACTGACCGACCTGATCGTTCAGTCGATCAGCCATCTGGCCGAGCTGATGCGCCGACGCCGTCAACTCCTCGACCTGGGCGCTCATCTCCTCCGCGCTGGCCGACAGCTGCTCCGTCGCGGCGGAGTTCTCTTCAGCGACACTGGCGATCTCACCGACAGCCACGGAGGCCCGCGATGCGGTTCCCTGCATCTGCCGAGTAGATTCCGTGTTCTGCTCCACCACTTCGCGAATCTGCTCGAGCAGCGTGGCCATCTCCTGCCCTGCCTGCTGCAGTTCAAGCGCGCCGTCGGCGATCTGCGCAACCTGGCTGTTTACCGAGTCCGCAGCAGAGAGGATCTCGTCGAGCGCCACGCCGGCCTCCGTTGCTGCCGCTGTCCCGGCACCAACCTCCGCCGTGCCTTCGTGCATGGCGTCCACGGATGCCGCGACGCCCGTCTGAACGCCGCCAATCAGGTCAGCGATTTCGCGGGTGGCGCCGGCGACTCGCTCCGCGAGCTGTCGGACCTCATCAGCGACCACAGCGAAGCCGCGACCTTGCTCGCCGGCCCGTGCGGCTTCGATGGCGGCATTCAGCGCCAGCAGGTTCGTCTGAGCGGCAATGTCTTCGATGACGGAGACGATGCGGCCAATCTCCTGCGACCGCTCGCCGAGATTCGAGACCTGGCCCGCAGCGGCGTCAACCGTCCGTTTGATCTGCTGCATCCCGGTCACGATCCGCCGCACCATGGCCGCGCCCTCACCGGCCGTGGCCGTGGCGGCCCGCGCTCCCTCGGACGCAGTGGAGGCGCTTGCCGCGATCTGGCTGGCGGCAGCCGCGACCTTCAGACCGAGTTCATTGGCGGCATCCACGGACGACGCCTGTGCCTGTGCGCCTGCCACGATCTGCCCGATCACCTCGGTCAGATCACCAACGCCCGCGCTGACGCCTTGCGCCGCGCTCGCCTGCTGACTCGTGCCACTTGCGACCTGCTGGCTCGACCGTGCGACCTCCTGGGTCGCCTGTGCAGCTTGCTCGGCAGACGCGGCCAGGTGATCCTTGGCCTGACCGAGCTCACTCGCAGTGTGCGCAGTCTCTCGGATCGCCGTATTGAGCCGAGTCACCATCGTGGAGAAGGCGTTACCCAGCACGTCTCGATCGGACTGGGGACGAACCTCGACAGTCAGGTCACCGTCCGCGATTCGTGCCGCCGCCTCAGCCGTCGCCTGCAGGTACGCGATCATCTCATCGACCGCATGGGCCAGCGCCCCGATCTCGTCGCCCCGGTCGATGGACACGTCCTGATCCAGATCGCCCTTGGCGATGCCGGCCGCGGCCACCCTGACCTTGTCGATCGCCGCAGCGAGGTCACGCGAGAGCCACATGCCCGCGCCCAGCCCCACCACGATGGCAGCCAGCGAGGCACCGACCACGAAGAATCGCGAGCTGACAGCCGATGCCTGCGCGGTCGCGGCCGAGTCGCTTGCCAGTTCCTCATTGAACTGAGCAGCCTCATCAAGCGCGGCGTTCATGGCGGTGATGTCTGCCGACATTCCGCGTGCCGTCTGATTGGCGGCAACGTCGTCGCCGACAGCGAGCTGCTCAAGTACGGTGCGACGCGGGCCGATCACGCGGTTCATCCCAGCGACGACCTTCTCCCATTGCTCCCGATCCGTCGGGCTGGCGTACGTCGTCTCGTAGTCGCGAGCGGATTGCTCGGCCGCACGCAACTCGGCCCGCGCATCCTCGATCATCTTCGTGCGCTGGTCGCCCATCGGCGCAAGGAACGCACGCTTCTCATCGCGGCCACTCGCCGCCATGTTGAAGTTGGCCTCCAGCGCGTAGCGGACACCGAGCGTGTTCTCCCGGTACAGCGAACTGGTGCGCCCCGCCGCCTCATTCAGGCGGATGATTGCGAAGGCAGAAACCATCGCAAGCAACACCAACACGACACCGAATCCCGTCAGTAGCTTGGCTCGAACTGAAAGCTTCACGACGCACCCTCTCCCCAATACAACGGCTCACGCACAGGGTGTCGACAACAAACGTGCACGCCCTCAGGGGTTTCCCCGAAGATGTGCTCGTACGCGCGAAAATGACATCGGGCAGACAGACTCCTCGCACAGACGGTGTTTCCCACATGACAGAATCGAGCACGAGACCGAGTGATCGTCGTCGAGTGTCGCCACCAGTGCGCCGGTAGGAGATAAGACATGCGAAGCCTCGCGATCCTCGCACGGTGGATCTGGCTGCCCGGCGCCGCCCTCAGTGCACTGGCCGCGCTCCTCGTGGTCGTCGCCACTCTCGACGTGGAGGACACCTCTGCACTCGCTGCCAACACCGGACAGCTTCGAGTGCTCGCGATGAGTGCCGCCAACGCCGCACTCATCGGTGATCGCCCCGGTCTCGACGCCGCTATCCAGGAGCGACGCACCCGCCTCGAATCGCTGCACGACCCGTTGCAGGCGGTCCTGGGTGAGGAAGCCGCGACGGCATCGCTCACCCTGATCACCGCTCAGTTCGAGGTGCAGGAACGCGAACTGCTCGGCGGCGCCATCGATTCAGAGCGCCTCGAACAGCAGACCGCCCTGATTGTGACCCAGGTCGACGGACTGCTAGATGCGCTGTCGGAGACGCGGGATCGACGCGTCGATGACATTCAGCGGATCAGCGTCATCAGCACGGTGCTCATCCTGGCAGGCGGCACGGTCGCCGCAGGAGCAGGCGTCGCCCTTCAGCGCCGAGCGCAACACGCGGCTCTGGCTGAACAGCGAATCGCCTCGCAATACGAATCCCTCATCACGTCAATGCAGAATGGCCTGCTGCTGACAGACGAGCATGACCGCATCCTCTACGCGAATCGATCGCTCGCAGAGATGCTCGGTGTGCATCCAGAGCAGATCATCGGTCAGGAAGCCAGTCAACTGTCGCCCCCAGCGCACCGCGAGGCGGCGACCACGCGGCGTCGCACTGTGCTGCTGACTGGCGAACTCGACCCACCGCTGCTGACGCATCTGCTCTCAGAACGATTCGGCCCCCTGGACGTCGTCGCGACGATGACCCCGATCAGGGAGGGCAGCCGAGTCGCTGCAGTGCTCTCGGAGTACCGGAACGTGACACAGGAAACCGTGCTTCGTGCCCAG
>JBAYUZ010000104.1:0-6997 GCA_041674885.1 Dehalococcoidia bacterium | reverse complement strand
GCATTCGCGGCCAGGCACTGGAGCAGGTTCCACTCCGTGCGGGTGAGCGTGACGATCTCGCTGTTGCGACGCACCATGCGGCGGCCGAGATCGATCTCGATGTCCGCGACCTGGATCACGTGCTCGGTGGCGGGCGTCGAGTTCGTGCGACGCAGTACGGCGCGCACGCGCGCGCTCAGCTCGTCGAGGCTGAACGGCTTGCCGAGGTAGTCGTCGGCGCCGAGCTCCAGCCCGCGCACCTTGTCCGCCTCGGCGCGCTTCGCGGTGAGCATGATCACCGGCACGTTCGTGCGCTCTCGCAGCTCCCGCAGCACCTCGAGTCCCGGCATGCCGGGCAGCACGACATCGAGGAGGATCAGATCCGGGCGGTGCTTCTCCGCGATGCGCAGCCCTTCCTCCCCGTTCGGTGCGGTCAGCACTCGGAATCCCTGATCCGAGAGATCGAGTTTGATGACCCGGAGAATCCCGGGCTCGTCGTCAATGGCCAGGATGAGTTGTTCCGCACCAGCCACGAGTCGTACCTCCCTGTGAGTACTCCCTTGGAGTACAGCCACGCGGTCTCGCCCTTACAGGCGGAGCGCCCCGGGATGCTAGCGGCACGTGGGGGCGCGTGACGGTAACGCGGCGGAGACAAGGCATTACAGAACCGTAACAGCGCCCGTCCGCCCACTCCGCGCGTCATCGGGTCAAACGAACGGGAGTGCGCGGGCGTTCTGTGGATCGCAACCGTTTCGTGACGCGCAGCGCCTGCTCGATGACGTGCGGGTGAGCACGCGGGAACGATGGTGCATGGGCAACGGGAAGCCTGTCGTCGGCTCGTCCGACACGGGTACGCCCTTCCCGCTGTGCAGCAGGACGCGGCGTGCAGTCCCGCATCGCGCTGCTGCTGAACCAGGAGTGGACTGTCGGGCAACGAGCCCCAGTCGCCCGGCGTCCACTCCTGGAACCCAGCTCCCCATGCGGAGCCCCGGCTGCCACGCCGGGGCTCCGCTGTGTCTGCGGAATTTGTATGCGGGCGATCTGCTGATGCCACATCGCACGCCGCGCGCCGCGTTCGGCACCGCGGTGGTGCGGGTGCTGAAACCACAGGAGTCACACATGGCAAAGGAGCACGCGATGCGCATCGCACAGGTGGCGCCGTTGTACGAAGCCGTTCCCCCCAGCGGATACGGCGGCACGGAGCGCATCGTCTCCTACCTGACGGAGGAGCTGGTGCGGCAGGGGCACGAGGTCACGCTGTTCGCGACCGCCGATTCGCGCACCGCTGCGCGGTTGGTGCCGGTGACGCCGCGCGGCCTGCGCCTGGACGCATCGTGCAAGGATCCGATCGCGCGCCACCTGTTCATGCTCGAAGAGGTATCGAGGCAGGTCGACGCCTTCGACGTGATCCACTTCCACACCGGCTACCTGCACTTCCCGCTGGTACGCCGTCAGCACTTCCCCAACCTCACCACGTTGCATGGCCGCCTGGACTACCCGGAGTTCGTCGCGTTGCACCAGGAGTACGGCGAGATCCCCGTCGCGACGATCTCGGACTCGCAGCGCGTCCCCGTGCGGGGGATCGCGTGGGAGGGCACCGTCTACCACGGACTGCCCGGCGCGTTGTACCGGCAGGGGCCGGGCGACGGCGGCTACCTGGCGTTCGTCGGACGGTTCTCGCCGGAGAAGGGCGCGCACGAGGCCGTCCAGATCGCGCGCCGCGCCGGGATGCCACTGCGTATCGCCGCAAAGGTGGAGCCGATCGACCAGGAGTACTTCGACACCGTCGCCCGGCCACTGCTGGACGACCCGCTGGTCGAATGGGTGGGCGAGCTGTCCGACGCACAGAAGCAGGACTTCCTCGGCCGCGCCGCCGCGCTCGTGTTCCCGATCCGTTGGCCCGAGCCGTTCGGCCTCGTGATGATCGAGGCGATGGCGTGCGGCACCCCCGTCATCGCCTACGGGCACGGCTCCGTCCCGGAGGTGATCGAGCACGGCCGCTCCGGCTTCATCGTCGACGGCCCGGAGCAGGCGGCGCGTGCGATCGCGTGCCTCGATCGCTTCGATCGCAGCGGCTGCCGCGCCGCGTTCGAGGAGCGTTTCACGGCGTCGCGCATGGCGAACGACTACGTGCGCATCTACGCCGACCTGGCCGCGCGCCACGCCTCGGAGCCGCTCGCACGCGCGATCTAAGGTCGCCCGTCACCGCTCGATCCTTGCATCGGAAGGCGTGCGCATGCCCGTCGAGATCCACGTTGGCCCCCCGGTGATCACGATCAACCAGGGCACAAGCTTCATGATCACCGACCTGAAAGGCGAGGTCTCGCTGGAGACCGACCAGGGGATCTACGCGCGCGATACGCGCTTCCTGTCCTTCTATGCCGCCTATCTGGACGGCATCCCGTGGTCGTTGCTGACGTCCAGCGTGACGCGCTACTACGCGGCCTCGTTCTACCTCACGAATGACGAGGTGGCGACGGAGCACGGCACGATCGCCGCCGGCACACTCGGCCTCGCGATCCACCGCGCCGTCATCGACGGCATCCATGAGGACATCGACATCACGAACTACGACGTGCAGCCGGTGCGCTTCAGCTTCGAGGTCGTGCTGCGCTCCGACTTCGCCGATCTCTTCGAGGTGCGCACGCGCCGCTTCGTGCGCCGCGGTCACGTCGTCACCAACTGGGACGCCAAGTCCAGCACATGGACGACGCGCTATCGCCACCAGGACTTCGAGCGCGGGCTGCGCTACCGCGTCGACGGCCCGTTGCGCCCGCACTACGCGAACGGGCGAATCACCTGGGACGTGGTGATCGAGCCGGGCGAGACCTGGCATGCCTGCGGCCTGTACGAGCTGGAGTACGACGGCGAGGTGCACACGCCCGACCCCGCCTGCCAGGATCGCCTGCCACAGGCGGAGCCGGATCGCGCGCTGCGGCGCTGGATCGCGCGCACCCCCACGATCGTCGCCTCCGATCCCGACCTTGAGCAGCTCTACCGCCAGTCCGTGGAGGATCTGAACGCGCTCAGCCTGGAGCAGCCGAGCGAGGGCGAGGGCGCATGGCTGCCGCTGGCCGGCGTGCCGTGGTTCGTGACGGTCTTCGGTCGTGACACACTCATCACCAGCCTGCAGACCATGCCGATCCATACCGGCATGGCGTACGGCACGCTGCGCGTCCTCGCCGACTACCAGGCGACCGAGCGCGATGACTGGCGTGACGCGGAGCCCGGCAAGATCATGCACGAGATCCGCTACGGCGAGCTCGCGCACTTCAAGCGCATCCCGCACACCCCGTACTACGGCACCGCCGATGCCACCCCGCTCTACCTGATCGTCCTGCACGAGGCGTGGAAGTGGACCGGCGATGAGCTGCTGCTCCGCCGCCATCTCGCCACCGCGGAGCGCTGCCTCGAGTGGATCGATGCGTGGGGCGACCTCGATGGTGATGGCTTCCAGGAGCACCAGACGCGCAGCGGGCAGGGCTACGAGAACGTCGGCTGGAAGGATGGCATCGACTCCGTGGTCTACCCCGACGGCCGCCCCGTCGAGCAGCCGAAGGCGCTCTGCGAGCTGCAGGGCTACGTCTTCGACGCCTGGATGCGCATGGCCGAGGCGTTCGAGGCGCTGGGCGAGTCGCATCGCGCGTCCGAACTGCGCGAGCGCGCGCGGCGCCTGCAGGCCGCCTTCGACGAGCGCTTCTGGTGCGAGGAGATCGGCTCCTACGCGTTCGCCCTCGACCGGATGAAGGAGCGCGTGCCGACCGTCGTCTCCAACGCGGGCCACGCGCTGTGGAGCGGCATCGCGACGCCGGAGCATGCGGAGCGCGTGGTGCAACGCATGATGCAGCCCGACATGCTGAGCGGCTGGGGTGTGCGCACGCTCGCCTCCTCGCATCGCGCGTTCAACCCCTTCGCGTACCAGCGAGGCGCGGTGTGGCCGCACGACAACGGCATCCTCGCGCTTGGCTTCCGCCGCTACGGCTTCGCCGACGAGGCGGCCGAGGTCGCTCGCCAGGTGCTGGATGCCGCGCGCTCGTTCGTCTCCTATCGCGTCCCGGAGCTGTGGGCCGGCGTGCAGCGGCCGCCGCACGTGTTTCCGGTGCAGTACACCAGCGCGAACGTGCCCCAGGCGTGGGCCGCGGGGAGCACCTTCCATCTGTTGCAGGCGATGCTGGGCCTGCGGGCGGACGCGCCCGGCGGTCGGCTGCTGATCGCGCCACAACTGCCCACGTGGCTCGCGGACATCGAGTTGCGCGGTGTGCGCGTGGGCGGCGCCGTCGTCGACATCCGGTGCTGGCGTGACGAGGGCGGGCAGCGCTGGGACGCGACGCTGAGCGGCGGCGTGATCGACGTGGTCGAGGAGGCGTGGGGGCCCTGGTAGCGAGCCCGGTCGCTACTTCACCAGCTTCGCGACCACGACGTCGCGATCGAGGTACTCGCCGAAGCCCGACGCGTCGTACACGATCCGCCCGCCGCACGTGATCAGCGTGAGCCACGCCTCGCCGAACGGTCGCGCGGTCGGGTTGAGGATCTCGCCCATCGGCATCGAACGTTCCTCGTAGCGCTTGTAGCTCATCACGCGGTAGTGGAACTCGCGACTGTCATTCATCTGCACGTAGATGTCGTCGCCCGGCTGCGCGAAGTGCATCGCGAAGAACGGGCCCTGCATGTGCTGCCAGGTCTCGTGTGCGGAGAAGATCGCGTTCCCGGACTCGCCCGGCTTCACGTGGAAGTCGGGGTAGTAGCCCACGGCGTACTGGGCATCCACCGGCGTCTGCATGGCCCCGGCAACGACCGGGACGTTCTCCACGTAATGATCGACGTGCAGGCGGTTCATGATGATCCGCTTGATGCCGGCCGGGTTCTCGGGCGGCGTTCCCGGGCGCGCGGGCGGAGGCGGGAACGCGGCGTTGGCCAGCGACACCGGCGTCGGCGTCGGCGTGGGGATCGGTGTGGGCGTGGGCGTCGCGGGCTCCGCAGTCGCTGTCGGCGTGGGGGTCGAGGCGCTGCCCTTGCCACCGCAGGCGAGGACGAGCGCGGCGGCCAGCACGAGCAGCCCCAGGCCGGCGCGACGGGCCAGTCGACGGGGCGGTGTGCCCCCAGCGGATGTCATCAGCATAGGCAGGAAGGATCGAGCATCCTCGGCGGTGTGTCGAGGCCCCCTCGGGCGCGGGCGAGCGCGGCCGCGCGCGGTATGATGAGGGCACAGACGTGATGATCGGCGACAGCCGAATGAGAGAGGGAACGCAGCATGCAGTTGCCGGAGCCCGCCCGCGAGTTGCTGCGGGGCAAGGCCTGGGGCCACGTGATCACCGTGAACGCCAGCGGCACCCCGCAGGTCACGATGGTGTGGGTCGACGAGGAGAACGGTGACCTCACCTTCAACACGAACATGGCGCGCCAGAAGGCGGTCAACCTCCAGCGCGACCCGCGCGTGACCGTCTCCGTGCAGAACGTGGCGGAGCCGCAGCAGTACCTGCTGGTGCGTGGCAAGGCGGAGCTCCAGACGGAGAACGCCTACGACCACATCAACAAGCTCGCGCACAAGTTCATGGATCGCGACTACCCGAAGAACGAGGGTGAAGTGCGGGTGAAGGTGACCGTGAAGGCGGATCGCGTCACCGGTGCCGGCCCCTGGGTGCAGCAGGCCTAGCCTCGACCCCGGCCAGACGATGAAGCGGGCGCCCATCGGGCGCCCGCTTCGTGTGTGCTATCGATGCGGCGCACCGCCGCCTGGCAGCTGCTCCGGTGGTATCTCGGTGTCTCGCGGCGGCGCCCCGACTTCCGGCGGTGCCACGGCGTCGCTGCGCGCGCTGCCATGCACTGCCTCGGTCGGAGGTTCCGAGGACCGTCCGAAGCCCAGCGGCCACAGCATGCGTGTCATCTGCGTGAGCCAGCGTCCGAACATGGCGCGCCTCCTCTTGGAGCCGCTCCCATCGTACGCCCGCCCGCAGCCCGCCGAGGTGTCCCGAGGCTAGTCCGTGCTGCGGCAGAGCAGCACCGGGCAGGGTGCCTGGTGCAGCACGTGGTCGGCGACCGAGCCCAGCACGGCGCGCTTCAGGCCGCTGCGGCCGTGCGTCGCCATCACGATCAGGTCGCAGCCCTCGCGGATCGCGGTGTCGACGATGGTCTGGCCCGGCGTCCCCTCCTCCACCACGATGTTGACCTGCTGTGCGCCGGCCGCGCGGATCGAAGCCGCGACGCCCTCGAGCTCCTTTGCGGCGACGTCGCGCTCGGCGTCCACCACGTCCTCTGCCAGGTCGGCGACCACGGCGCCCTGGCCCTCCATGGCGGTGGGCGCCATGTGCATCATGACCTCGCCGACCGTCTCCACGACGCGGAGCACCGTGACGCGCGAGTTGAACGCGGATGCGATCGCCTCCACGTGCGCGATCGCCGTCTCCGCCAGCTCTGAGCCGTCGTGCGTCACCAGGATGTGCTGGTAGTGCATGGTGGGAACCCCCTTCTCGTCGACGCCAGGCCCGAGTCTCACCCCATCTGACCGCAGGAGCGAGCACCAAACGTCACATACGCGTCTGGGCGAACGTCATTCGCCCACGCGTGAGCATACGCGTTCGCCAACCTGCGTCCGGTCGGCTAGCCTCGTGACGCCGAGCAACCAGCAAGGATGCGCCGTGAGCGACTCTCCCCACCTGCGCCGCTCGCTGAACCTGTGGCAGGTCACCGTGTCCGGCGTCGGCATCGTCATCGGTGCGGGCATCTACGTGCTCATCGGCGTCGCCGCACGCGATGCCGGTGCGGGGCTGTGGGTCTCGTTCCTGCTCGCCGCGGTGCTGGCCGGCCTGACCGGCCTCTCCTATGCAGAGCTCGCGGGCATGTTCCCCGCCGCCGGCGCGGAGTTCGAGTTCGCGCGCCGCGCCTTCGGCAGCTTCGCGGGCTTCGTCGCCGGGTGGGCGATGATCGCGGGCAACGTGGTGGCCGCGGCGGCGGTCGCGGTCGGCTTCGCGCACTACTTCCGCGAGTATGTCCCGCTCCCGACCGGCCTCATCGCGGTCGG
>JBAYUZ010000103.1:0-7008 GCA_041674885.1 Dehalococcoidia bacterium | reverse complement strand
CGCACCTCGCACTCCACCCACGCGAGGCAGCCGGTGAGCAGCGGTGCGTCGACGTGCTGTGCGCCGAAGGTCTCGAACTGCGTCGCCTCGAACTTGTCGATGTGGGCGCCGGTCATGGAGCCGAGGTACTGCACGTGGTGGAGCAGGGCGCGCGCGGGGATGTTGATCGCGTACTGCTCCGAGTGGGCGATCATCCGTGCGCTGTGGCGGCTGCGCTCGATCGCCACGCCGACGAGCGGGGGCTGCGAGGACAGCGGTGTGTGCCACGCGACCGGCAGCACGTTCGCGTGGCCGCGGTCGAAGGTCGTGACGAGCGCGACCGGGCCGCCCTGCAGCACGCGTCCGGCGAGCGCGGTCGGTCGGGTCTCGATGCCCTCGGGAAGTTCGTTCACCACACCACGAGTATAGGGGTCGCGTTCGGCACGGCCCGTGAGCAAGCTCGGTGCGGCAGGTGTGACCGCGCCCGTAGAATCGTGCGAGACCTGTGCGGATGGCAGACGGGCTGCGAGGAGTGCCGGTGCGCGCGATGCGGCCGTTGCTGCTGTGGGTGATCGCGCTGGCGCTGGCGACGGCCGGCTGGGCCAGCAGCGCTGCCTCGCACGCCTCGGTCGAGGCGCACGAGGCGGACTCGGTCGCGGCGGCGGTGGCGCAGGCGCTGGTCGAGCCGGTTGAGCCGGCGAGCCCGCAGCAGGCTCGGGCGGAGATTGCGGCGGTCGACGCGATCGGCGCGACGCGCTGGCGCGCGGCGGGCTTCACCGGCTACGGGGTGCGGGTGGCGGTCGTCGACACCGGCTTCGCGGGGTTCGAGGCGTTCCGCGGGAACGGGATGCCGGCGAACGTGCAGGCGCGATCCTTCCGCGGCGACGGCAGCATGGACGGGGAGGGGCCGCACGGCACGACGGCGGCGCGCATCGTCGCGAGCATCGCGCCGGATGCCGAGCTGTACCTCGTGAACTTCTCGACGGTGAGCGAGCTGTCGGCGGCGGTCGACTACCTGATCGCGGAGCGCGTGCAGGTCGTCTCGTTCTCAGTGGGCTACGCGCACAACGGCCCGGGGAACGGCACGGGCAGCGTCGATGACATCGTGTCGCGCGCGACCGCGAAGGGGATGTTCTGGTCGGTCGCGGCCGGCAACTGGGCGCAGCAGCACTGGGCGGGCACGTTCGCCGACCGCAACGGCAACTCCGTGCACGAGTTCATGCCGGGCATCGAGGAGCTGGGGCGCGCGTACCAGACGGGCGACCTGATCCGCGTGTCGATGCGCTGGGACGATCCGTGGGGTGGCGCCTGCAACGACTACGACCTGGAGCTGCTGGGCCCGGACGGGGCGCTCGTGCGTGCCTCGCGCGGGGTGCAGAGCTGCAAGGGCGACCCGGTCGAGAACATCCAGGTGCTGGCGACGCGCGACGGGCGCTACCGCGTGCGCATCGTGCGTGCGGGGGCGGTGCCGCGCCGCCTCGATGTGCTCATGCTCGGCACGCCCGATCGAGGGGATGCGGTCGATCTGCCGGTGACGGCGGGGTCGGTGAGCGAGCCCGCGGACAACCGCTCTGTGTTCACGGTCGGCGCGGCGACGGCGGCGTTGCCGGTGGAGATCGCGCGCTACTCCTCGCGCGGGCCGACGCTCGACGGGCGCTCGAAGCCGGACCTCATCGCGCCGACGGGGCCGAACGCGGAGGCGCTGACCGGCGGTACGAGCGCCGCTGCGCCACACGCGGCGGGGGCCGCCGCGCTGCTCCTCGATGCGCTGCCGCAGGCGACGGCGCAGGAGGTCGCGAGCCAGCTGCGCGCGCGGGCGCAGCGGCTGCCCGCACCGGCGGTCGAGGCCGAGGTGGGCGCGGGCGCGCTCGACCTGGCGGGGCTCACGAACGTGGGGCCGCTGCTTCCGGCGGATGCGGCACGCGCGCGCCTCACCAACATCACGCCGCCGGACGCCCCGATCGCGGTGTACCGCTACCGAGGGCCCTCGGCGTATCCGGCACGGTTCCTGCGGCTGCTGCTGCCGGGGCAGCGCCCAGTGGCGACGTACCGGCTCGACTTTGCACGGGGGCGGTTCGATACGTTCGTGACGCGCGCGCCCTCGGTGGCGAACAGCTTCGAGCTGGTGAGCGACGGCGACCTGCTCTTCGTGACGTTCCGCGCGCCGTAGGGGGCCGTGGGGGCCGTAGGCCCTCCTCGTCCGGGTACTCGTGGCATGGTTGAGCGTGCGTGACGACGCCCCGCGGTGCGGGGCGTGCTCGAGGTGTGCCGTGACGGGACGGGTTCGAGGCTAGGGGCGGACGGCGCCCTCGCCCGGCGTGGCGGTCGGGGTGGCTGAGGGTGCGGCGGTCGGGGTCGCGGTCGCGCTGGGTGCTGCGGTCGCGGTGGGCGTCGTCGCCGGCTTCGGGGTGGCCGAGGGCTTCGCGGTGGCGGTGGCCGAGGGGGTGGCGTCCGTGCCCAGGTAGCGGGCCGCAGCGACCACGCCGTCCTGCGTCGCGCGCTGCGCGGCGGCCAGGGCGTCCTCGCTGCCGGCGGCGGGCTGGACGGTGGTGAGGACGGTGGTGCTCTGGGTGAGGGCGCGCTGGTAGGTGGCGACGTGCTCGCGGGAGACGAGCTGCGGGGCGGCCTCGATCTTGTTGGCGACGGCGGAGCTGGTCTCCGTGATGGTGCGGAGCAGGCTGGCGTCCACGGGCTCGCCGCGCTGGGCGCGCATGTTCAGCAGCTCCACCGCCTGGCGGATACGGTCGAGCTCGGCGTCGGTGCTGGCGGCGGTGCGGTTCGAGGCGACGGCGGCCCCGCCGTCGCTGCTGCCGCCGGTGGGCGCGCCGACATCGGTGGTTGCGAGCGTGAAGGCGGCGACGGCGGCTGCGGCAGCGACGGGTGCGAGCACCGCCCAACGGCGGCGCACGAACGGCACCAGGCCATCGCGGCGCTGGGCAGCGTGGCGCGCAGCCTCGGCGGCGCGATGCTGCTCCTCGAGCGTGTGGAGGATGTAGGCGCGGGAACGCGCGCGGTAGGACTGGAACGAGGTGGTCTCCGTGCTGGCGGCCATGCCGTCACGCAGGAGCCCCGCAGTCTGCACGAGCGAGGCGAGCTCCGGGTCTTCGGTCGCGGACATGGGGGTGGGGGCGCCGGTGTCGAGCGCGTCGAGCACGTCGGCGAGGCGCATCGCCTCCAGCCGTTCGGCGGGGGTGAGGGCCGTCTCGGCCAGCTCGTCTCCCATGAATCGCTCGTCGCTCACTGTCTCGCCCCGCCTCGGCCAGTCCCCGGGATGTTCGCGTCTGCCGCGAGCATCCGCTTCAGCCGCTGCACACCCTTGTGTTGCAGCACTTTGACGTTCGTCTCGTTCTTCCCCAGCGCTTCCGCTGTCTCCGCGATGGAGAACCCGGATGCGAAGCGGAGGAGGATGACCTCGCGCTGCGCCTCTGGGAGCTCCCGGACGGCGACGAAGACCTCCTCGATGGTCATCTTCGTCTCTGTCAGCTCTTCGGGGCCCCGCTGGTGGTCGCGGATCGCCTCGTCGAGCTCGGAGACCGGCCCGCGGGTGGCGGCGCGCCGGTGGAATGACACCACATGGTTGTGGGCGATGCGGAAGAGCCACGCCCCAAAGGGGATGCGCTGCTCCTGGGCCTCGCCCGCCTCGCCGACGCCAGCGGCGCCCGCAGAGGGTGCGGCGCGTTCGATGGGTTGCCACTGAAACCCGTCGATCGCACCCAGAACCTTCAGGAAGATCTCTTCCGCCAGGTCCTCGGCATCCGTCTCGTTCCCTACGCGGCTCAGGCAGTAGCGATACAGCCGGGGCAGGTAGGCGTCGTACAGGAGGCCCATGGCCTCCTGGTCGCCGCCGCGGGCGCGATCCACAAGGGAGCGCTCCAGCGAGGGAGACAGGCCGTCCGAGGAGGGGATGTCCGTCACTGGGCGCTCCGGCGGTGCAGCTGGTTCCGCGCTTCGTCACGAGTGCGAACGCCGCAGGCGCCCGCACCGTTGTGATGGTACCGCCACGGCACCACCGACGCTTCACCGTGCCCCGACAGGGCGCTCACTTCGAGCCGCCCCCCCACTCACAGAGAGAGAACACGTCCGCGACCCGGAAAGTTAACGGGGCGGCATGGTGGATCCTGACAGTGAGGGCGATAGCACATGCGTGCGGAGCATGTGTGCGGAATCGAAGCTTGCAGGGGTGCTGTGGAAAAGATTCTGGCGGGGAGGCGTTAACCCTTTGCGTCGGGTATCGTTCTCCCTCGTGTGCACCCCGGGCGCATTGCGTCCGGGAGGGTTTGCGCCCGCGTGAGCGGGGGGTGAGTTCGAGTGCACGCGCAAGAGGTCTGGCGGTCGAGGATGTTCGGGCGGCGCTGTTGGTGGCGCATCGCTCGAGCGGCGGTATCAACTCCGCCCGGAACTGATCGGCCGTTCCAGTGGCAGAAGGGGGCTTATACAGCAGCTCTGGAACTCAGCAAACGCATGGATAGTCCTGGAGGACTTCTTTTGAACATCAAGAGCATTGCATTCAGCGGTCTGGCCGTTCTGGTCGCCGTTGTGATGTCGCTCGGTCTGATGGCTCAGCCGACCAAGGCCGCCGCGGTTGCCGCGACTGCCTCGGTTGCTGAGACGATCTCGAACAACCAGACTGCGTTCATCGAGATCGGTCCCATCACCTTCACCGAGCCGGCGGCTGGCACCTGGGTCGCTGCCGACACGATCTCGTTCGCGCACGCTGGCATCACCAGCGCGGCTGCGGCGATCTCTGGCAGCACGGGCTGCACGAACTGCACCCCGACCTACGGCGCGAATGCCACGTCGCTGGCCATCACGGCCGTGACGGCCGGTGTGGACACCGTGGTTCTGAACGCGGTTCGCCTGAACCTGACCGCCTCGGCGGCCCCGTCGGCGATCGCGGTGAACGCGGGTGGTACCGCCATCGGCACCATCACCACGTCTCGCCTGGTGCTCGGCTACGCCGCGGCTACCGGCTGCAACGCGGGTGCCGGTGTCATGGGCATCGCGACCCGTGTGACGCAGTCCGTGTCGGCCGACCCGGCTGCGGCCGGTGGTGCGCTCTGCACCTTCAACGCTGACGCGGCTGGTGCTGCGGCGCCGAGCCTCCCGGTGGCCTTCTCGGTCTCGCAGGGTGTGGTTTCGACCGGCACTGCGAAGTCGACGACTGCTCTGAGCAGCTCGACTGGTCTGGCCGCCACCAACTACCGTGGCTCGGGCAACACCGTCACCACGGACACGGCGATCGCCTCCAACACCTCGATCAACCAGGTGTCGACGATCACCATCAGCCTGACGGCTCCGACCGGTAACACCGCGTCGAAGCTGGTCGTGAACGCGCCGTCGATCCTGGCGATCGCTCCGACCGTCACGAACACGAGCCCGAACTACCAGAGCCCGAACATCGGTGCGGACGTGTCCGTGCAGGTTCAGGACTCGGCCGGCCTGGGCGTCAACGGCCAGACGATCCTCATCTCGGTCGACCGCGGCGCGGTCGTCCTGAACTCCGCCTACGGCACCGCCATTGCGACCATCTGCAACGGCGCGACCGCGAAGTCGGCGACCGGTACCTCGGCTTCGGGCGTCGCCACTCGTGGCGCCGGCACGAACACTGCGGGTATCGTCCAGGTGACGGTCTGCGGTAACCAGACCGACGCCCCCGGCAAGGTCACCGTCACCGCGCAGAACGTCACCACCACGATGGCGAACGCGACGACCACGATCTCGCACGCTGGCCGCCCGGCCAAGGTTGAGGCGACCGCGACCGGCAACGCCATCACCGCCAAGGTGACGGACGCCGGTGGCAACAACGTTGCGGACGGCACGCCGATCCGCTTCACCATCTCGGCGAACGCCGGCGCGTCCTCGACCGCCTGCACCACGTCGACCAACGGCCAGGCCTCGTCGGTGATCGCTCTGATCGCCGCGACCGGCACGGTCATCGTGTCGACCGACTGGAACGAGACGGGCGTTGCCGCCACTTGTGGCGTGGCTGGCGCTCAGCAGGCTGCGGCCTCCGTCACGGTTCCGGGTGGCACGGCTTCGTCCGGCACCCCGACGACCCCGACGGCGGGCGCGGTCACCAGCGGCTCGGTCCCGGCGGCGGGTGGCTTCGGCTTCTTCGTCTACGGCGGCCCGGTCTCCGGCCTCGCGGCTGCGACCGGCTGCCCCGCTGGCACCGCTGCCTTCTGGGCGACGGTCAACGGTGAGTTCGTCACCAACGTCCCGGGCACGACCATCTCGGCCGTGAACGCTGCCTTCAACGCTGCGTTCCCGAACGGGATCCCGGCCGGCACTGCCCTCCTTGGGAAGTGCAAGTAGTCTCGAGGGGGCATAGCCACCTCGCTGACTGATACGGACGCCATGGTGCCGGGGGCTTCGGCCTCCGGCACCATGGACGCCACGTCTCGGCGGGGAGGCGTGACAACTCGGCTGACTGCATAAGGAGCCTGGTACATGTTCAAGAAGCTCGGTCTGGTCGTCGCAGCTGCGGCGATCATGTTCTCGGCTGGTCTGGGCCTCGCCACCTCGGCGAACGCGCAGACTCCGCCCGCCACCTTCTACGGCAAGGGCCTGAAGAGCGGCGACAAGGTGGAGGCCATGATCGGTGGCAAGAGCTGTGGCACGTCCACGGCGAACGCCGCTGGTGAGTGGTCGATCTCGGTGGCCTCGACGGCCGCCTGCGCCCCGACGGCTGGCGCCGCGGTGTCGTTCACGCTGAACGGCGCTGCTGCGACCGCGACCCCCGCTGCCACGTGGCAGGGTGGTGGTCTGCCCGCCGACGTGGCCAACGGCTACGTCCTGGCCGCTGGTGCGGCTGCCCCGGCCGGCACCGTGACCGCCCCGAAGACCGGTAACGCCGGCCTCCTCGGTGGCGCGAACGACGCCGCCAGCACCGCGCTGGTCATGGGTGTTGCGATCGTCGCCCTGGGCGCCGTCGTGGGCACTCGTGTCTACGCTGGCCGCACCCGCTAAGTCCTGAGATGAGGATGCCGAGCATGCAGCGTGTCGTGGCCCGGGGAGCAATCTTCGTCG
>JBAYUZ010000102.1:0-7217 GCA_041674885.1 Dehalococcoidia bacterium | reverse complement strand
GGGTGCGGGTCGACCGCCAGCACGTGCCCGATGCGCACGAACTCGCGGTCCCAGTCGCCCACCCGATGGATGCCCTCGACCTCCGACGACGCCATCGTCAGCCGCGTCGCCAGGTCGTCGACATCGACGTCGCCCGGCACATCCACGTAGTCACGCAGCCACTTCAGTGAGACGAGCATCGGACGCCCCTATCGACCTCGGCGCTGCCGAGGAAACTCGATCGCGCGGCGGTCCGGAGCCGCCGCGCCGGAAACTCAGAACTGAGAAAGGAAGCGCAGGTCGTTCGCGTAGAAGTTGCGGATGTCGCTGATGCCGTACTTCAGCATCGCCACGCGCTCCACGCCCATGCCCGCCGCGAACCCGGTGTAGCGCTCCGGGTCGTACCCGGCGGCGGCGAGGATCTCCGGGTGCACCATCCCCGCGCCCATGACCTCGAGCCACCCCGAGCCGCGGCAGACGCTGCACGACGGGTCATCGCCCGGGCACGAGAAGCACGAGACGGCCAGCTCCACCCCCGGCTCCACGAACGGGAAGTACGAGTTGCGCATGAGCACGCGCGTCTGCGGCCCGAACAGCTGCCGAGCGAACTCCTGCAGCGTGCCCTTCAGGTCGGCCATGCCGACGCCCTCGTCCACCACCAGCAGCTCCACCTGCGTGAGCATCCACTCGTGGGTGGCGTCGGTCGCCTCGTAGCGGTAGCAGCGCCCCGGCACCGCGATGCGGATCGGCGGCTCGTGCGTCTCCATGTAGCGCACCTGCATCGGCGAGGTGTGCGTGCGCAGCAGCATCGAGGAGCGCTCCGGGGCGGGCACGTTGAGCCCCATCCCCGCGGCGATCCCGCGCGCCAGTCGCTTCGCCTTCGGCACCGGCTCGGACAGCCAGAAGGTGTCCCACATGTCGCGCGCCGGGTGGTCGGCCGGGATGCGCAGCCGCTCGAAGTTGTACTCGTCCAGCTCCACCTCGGGCCCCTCGACGGTGTCGAAGCCCATGCGCGTGAAGGCAGCGAGGATTTCGCGCAGCGTCAGCGTGACGGGGTGCAGCCCGCCGCGCGGCTGTGGCCGGCCGGGCAGCGTGACGTCCACCGCCCCCGCCGCGACCGAGGCCGCCAGCGAGGCCGAGCGCAGCACGTCGCGCCGCACCTCGAACGCGGCTTCCAGCTCGTCGCGCAGCACGTTCGCCGCCGCGCCGACCGCGCGCCGCTCCTCGGGCGCCAGCCCGCCGAGCGACCGCAGCACCGAGGTGAGCGTTCCGCTCCGCCCCAGCGTCGCCGTCCGCCACGCCTCCAGCGCCCGCTCGTCCGCGGCCGCCGCCAGCCCCTGGCGCGCCTCGCGCCCCAACGTTTCGAGGTCAGTACTCATATCGGGAGTGTAGCGGGCGGGCCGGAACCGGGCGAGGCGGGGGCGTGACGGCAGACGAGCGGACTTATCCATGCCTGACCCGCTGCCACCGGTGCTACAACTGAGGCGCGGGAAAGGGGATGCCATCGTGCCTGTAGATCGCGCCTACTACCTCCGGCTGGTCGATAGTGTGTCGACTCTCCCCGACGCGGTGCATGCCGTGATGGTTCAGTACCCGTCTTGGACACCCACCTCACCGGCGCAATCGGACTCATTGGAAGTCGGCACTCGGTACGTTGGCCGGTTGGTCTATGAGGCGCGCGTGGTACATGCGCTGATGTCAGACCTCACGTGGGGGGTAGCAAAGGTTCTGCGAGAGCCGGTCAACGTATTCGCGCCGTGGACGCTCGCGCGAGGGCTGATAGAAAGCGTCGGTTTGCTGACTTGGCTCCTCGCGCCGGATCTTCGTCCGCGTGAACGGATCGGCCGAAGTCTGACCTTGCGGCTCCACGATTTCCGTGAGCGACGGATGTGGGTTGAGTGCGGTGACATTGGCGCAGATCAGGTGGAGGAATTGCTCGCACGGAGCGAGAATCAATTGTCGGCGATCGCAGTTGAACTGGGAATCGAACTAAAGATATCCAGAGACGGAAAGCTCTTAGGCTACGGCTGCTCGAAACCAGGGCCGACAGAGCGCGCGCGAGACCTCGGTTGGGAAGAGGCATACAGGCTGGAGTCCGGAATCGCGCATGGCTTCCATTGGGCGACGTCTGCGGCCGGACTGCGCCAGCGCGACGAGGCCAATATGCAAGTCGCGATCGAGCCGACGCTCTTAGTGTCCGTACTGAGTAGTGCGATCGTCCGCCATCTCCGCGGCACGGACTCTCTGTTTCGATACATGGGTTGGGATCTTGAAGCGCTCGCCCCGTCACTTGACCCATTGTTGGATTCGGTCGGGCTGGAGGATCGCCTACGACCGTGGCGCTCGATGTAACCCTGACCAACGCACAATCCAAACCCACCCGGCAGCGCATAATCGAACCGTCCGACGCCGTACCCAGCGAACGAGGCGACCCATGACCACCACTGAGCAGCGCAGCATCCTCCCCGCCGGGATGATCCCGGTGGAGGAGGCGCGCGCCCGCATCCTCCAGCACTTCGCGCCGCTGCCGGCGCAGGCCGTCCCGCTGCTGGAGGCCGTCGGCCAGGTGCTGGCCGTGGACGTCGTCGCCACGCTCAGCATCCCGCCGCTCGCCAACACCTCGATGGATGGGTACGCGGTGCGCGCCGCCGACACGCAGGGCGCCACCTACGGCTCGCCTCGCACGCTGCAGGTCGTCGGCTGGCTCCCCGCCGGCGCGGTCTACGAGGGCAGCGTCGGCCCCGGGCAGGCCGTCCGCATCATGACCGGCGCCCCCATCCCGGCGGGCGCCGACGCCGTCGTCCCCTTCGAGGAGACCGACGAGCAGGAGCACGACACCACCCAGGGCCGCGCCACCAAGACCCCGCTCGCCGGCGACACCGCGCCGCACGAGACCGTGCGCATCGACGTGGAGGCGAAGCCCCGCGCCAACATCCGCGAGGCCGGCGAGGACGTGCGCGACGGCGAGGTCGTGCTGCGTGCGGGCACCGTCATCCGCCCCGCGCACATCGGCGTCATCGCCTCGCTCGGCCTCGACCGCGTCACGGTGCACCGCCGCCCGCGTGTCGCGATCCTCTCCACCGGCGACGAGCTGCTGCGCCCCGGCGAGCCCCTCGCCCCCGGGAAGATCTACGACAGCAACGCCTACAGCCTCGCCGCCGCCGTCGCCGACTGCGGAGGCGTCCCGCGCATCCTCGAAGTCGCGCGCGACACGGTGGAGGCGCTCACCGCGCGCATCCACGAGGCGCTGGCCGACGCCGACATGCTCATCACCTCGGCGGGCGTCTCCCGCGGCGACTTCGACGTCGTGAAGGAGGTACTCGCGCGCGAGGGCAACGTCGGCTTCTGGACGGTGAACATGCGCCCCGGCAAGCCGCTCGCCTTCGGCACGTTCGAGGTCGGTGGGCACGTCGTCCCCCACCTGGGCCTGCCCGGCAACCCCGCCTCGGCGCTCATGACCTTCGAGCTGTTCGGCCGCGCCGCCATCTACGCGATGCTCGGCAACCCCGACGGCTGGCAGCGCCCCGTCGTGCGGGCGCGCGCCGCGCAGCGCATCGCCTCCGGCGACGGCCGCCGCTTCTACGCCCGCGCCACCGTGACCTACGAGGATGGTGGCTACGTCGCGCGCTTCGCGGGCTCGCAGAGCAGCGGCGTGCTCACGACGACGGCCAGCGCGAACGCCCTCGCCATCTGCCCCGAGCACGCGGTCGTCGATGCCGGCGACGAATGCGACGTCATCCTGCTCGACGAGACGCTGGCCGCGCTCTCCGCCGCCGAGCGTCGAGCCGTCTAGCCGCGCCAAGCGAGGCGAAGCGTGCCCCCCACCCTCCTGCGCGTCCTCGGCGCCCCCGGCGCCGGCAAGACGCTGCTCATCGCCACCCTGGTCGAGGAGTTCCGCAGCCTCGGTCACTTCGTCGCCACCTCGGCCCCGCGCGAGGGCGCGACCGTGATCACGATGTCGAGCGGCGGCCGCATCACCGCCGAACGCCCGCTCACCGCTGATGAGTTATGTAGCCTCGTCGGCTCCGTCGACCCCCGCGCCGCCCTCCTCCTCGCCGAGGCTCTCGACGCCCCCGGCTCCCCCGCCGTCGAGGTGCTCGCCCCCGGCGCGCACCCCTCGACGCCCCCCGCCGACCTCGTCGCCACCATCACCAGCACCGAGGTCGCCCCCGGCGCCACGCGCCACCTCGCCGCCCTCATCGAGCGCCGCATCATCAAGGGCGAGCCGCCGGAGCCCGAACGCCCTCGTGGCATCCTCGGTCGATTGTTCGGTCGCTGATCCGGCGGGGGTGCAGGGGGCGAAGCCTCCCTGCTGCGCGCGAAGGCGCGCACGCCAACCACCGATGCCATGTGGGGAGTGCGATGAGCCGCCAGGCGAAGAGCCGTTCGGCGCAAGCCGAACCTAAATCACAGCTTCGAAGCCGACGAACTCGCCGGTGGCGTCCTCCCAGCGGAAGGTGACGGTCGAGACGTGCGAGGTGCCCGGCCCCTCGCGCAGCTGCTCGATGAAGCGGCGCAGCGTTGGCTCGTCCGCCTCGCCCACCACCTCGACGGCACGGCCGTCCGGAAGGTTCTTCGCGTAGCCGCTGACCTGCAGGCGGATCGCCTCGTCGGCGCAGAACGCGCGATAGCCGACGCCCTGCACGCGCCCCGTCGCCTTCGCGATGACGCGCCGTACTCGTCGGTGCATCGAGGTCATCGCTAGCCCTGGCGGACGATGCCGCGCACGACCTCGGCGACAAGGTCCTCGGGGACGTCGCCGCGCACGGTCGCACGACCGAGGGCTTCGAGCAGGATGAAGCGCATCCGCCCGCCCTCGACCTTCTTGTCCATCTTCATCGCCTCGAGGATCGCGCTTGCGTCGACGCCCGGCGCGGCGAGCGGCAGGCCGAACGCGCGCAGCACATCGGCCTGGCGCGCCAGCAGCTCCTCGTCGTGCAGCCCGAGGCGCACCGCGATGCGCGCGGCGGCCATCATGCCGACGGACACCGCCTCGCCGTGCAGGTACTCGCTGCTCGCGAACGCCGTCGCGGTCTCGATGCCGTGGCCGATGGTGTGGCCGTAGTTGAGGATCGCGCGGATGCCGCGTTCCTGTGGGTCGGTCGAGACGATGAGTGCCTTGAGCCGCGCCGACCTCGCGAAGATGGAGGCGAGCAGCTCCGGGTCGGCGTTGTTCGTCGACAGCGATCCCGCGTGCCGCTCCAGGTCGTGGAACAGCGAGGGGTCGAGGATGAGCCCGTGCTTGATGACCTCGCCGAAGCCCTCGACGTACGAGCGGCGCGGCAGCGTGCGGAGCGTGTCGGTGTCGGCGATCACCGCGCGTGGCTGGTAGAACGCACCGACGAGGTTCTTGCCCGCGGGCAGATCGACGGCGACCTTGCCGCCGATCGCCGCGTCGTTCATTGCGAGCACCGAGGTTGGCACCTGCACCAACGGCAAGCCACGGAGGTAGGTCGCCGCAACGTAGCCCGCGAGGTCGCCGACCACGCCGCCGCCGAGCGCGACGACCACATCGCGGCGCTCTGCGCGCAGGCCGGAGAGCCAGCCGTACAGCTCCTCGGCGACACGCAGCGACTTCGACGCCTCGCCCGAGGGAATGACGTACGAGGCACCGGCGATGCCCGCGCCATCGAGCACACGTGCGACGGTGTCGCCATGCGCTTCCATGACGGAGGCGTCGGAGATGAGCAGCACACGGCCGGTCAGGCCGAGCATGTGCAGCCGCTCTGGGAGGCGCTGCAGTTGGCCGGAGCCGATCCAGATCGGGTAGCGGTCGACGCCCGTGTCGACGAGCGCCGCAGGCACCGCCGAGGGGCGCGGCGCGGCGAGGCGGTCGCGGCGCACGGGCTGGGCCAGCATCGAGGCGGCCTCGGAGGCCCAGGCGCGGAGGATGCGGTCGGCCGCCCCCTCGGGGTCGAGGCCCTGCACGGGCACCCAGAGGTCGGCGTGGCTGTATGCGGGGCGGCGGTCGTCATCGAGCGCCTGCAGGCGCGCCTCGAACTCGCCGTCCGCGCCGAGCAGCGGGCGCTCGCTCGTCTGCGGGGCGGTGCGCAGGCGGCGCGCGATCTCCGTCGGCGTGGCGTCGAGGTAGCAGAGGAAGCCGCGCTCCGCGAGCGCGAGACGTGACTCGGGGCGCTGGAAGGCACCGCCGCCGGTGGCGATCACCGCGGGCACGCGCTTCGCCGCCTCCGCGACTGCGCGCGCCTCGATGTCGCGGAACGTCGCCTCGCCGCGAGCGTTGATGATCTCGGCGGGCGTCTGCCCCTCACGCTCGCGCACGAGGTCGTCGGTGTCGATGAGCGGCCAGCCGAGGCGGCGCGCGAGCACCGCGCCGACGGCGGACTTGCCGACGCCGGAGAGCCCGACGAGCACGATCTGCTGTGGCGTGTCGCTCACTCGGCGCGCTCGCGCGGACCGACGGTTGCGAGGTAGGCGGAGTGGTTCCGCTTGAACTCGTCGATGTGGTCGCCGCCGAACTTCTCGAGCGCCGCGCGCGCGAGCACGATTGCGAGCATCGCCTCACCGACAACGCCCGCGGCGGGCACGACACACGCGTCGGAGCGCTCATAGAACGCGGTCGCCTCGCCGCCCGTGAGCAGGTCGGTCGAGGGCAGGCGGCGCGGGATCGTGGAGATCGGCTTCAGCGCCGCCCGCACCACGATCTCCTCGCCGTTCGACATGCCGGCCTCCAGGCCGCCGGCGCGGTTCGTCTCGTGCTCCCAGGGGTGCCGCTCCCACGCGTCGGCGGGGAGGATGATGTCCTGCACGTCGGAGCCGCGCTTCCGCGCGTTCGCGAAGCCGTCACCGATCTCGACGCCCTTCACGGCGTTGATCGAGAGGAACGCCTGCGCGATCTGGCCGTCGAGGCGGCGATCCCACTGGATGTGGCTGCCGAGGCCGATCGGCACGTTGCTCGCGCGCACCTCGAAGATGCCGCCGATGCTGTCCAGCGCCTCCTTGGCGGCGTCGATCGCCGCGATCATCGGCGCCTCCGCGTTGCGGTCGGCGACGCGCACCGGCGAGGCGTCGACGGCCCCCCAGTCGATGTGATCCGGCACCTTCGCCTCGACGTCGCCGATCACCAGCGAGTGCGAGTGGATCGTGATGCCGATCTCCGCGAGCAGCGCGCGGCACACCGCGCCCACAGCGACGCGCTGCGCGGTCTCCCGCGCGCTCGACCGCTCGAGGATCGGGCGCACGTCGTCGAAGCCGTACTTCTGCGTGCCTGCCATGTCGGC
>JBAYUZ010000101.1:0-7280 GCA_041674885.1 Dehalococcoidia bacterium | reverse complement strand
GCGTCGGCCCACCCCATCAGGCGCTCGTATTCGGCCGGCAGCACCGGGTCGACCAGCGGCACCGCGCCGCGCATCACCTCGCCGGTCGTGCCGTCGATGGAGAGCAGGTCGCCCTGGTGGATGACGACCGGGCCGCGGCCCGGGACGTTCACCGTCACGCGCTCCGCGTGGTAGTCGATCTCAAGGGCACCGCAGCCGGTGATGCAGGTCTTGCCCATGCCGCGCGCGACGACCGCCGCGTGGGAGGTCGCACCACCGCGCGCCGTCAGGATGCCCTGCGACACGCTCATGCCGACCACGTCCTCCGGGCTCGTCTCGACGCGGACGAGGATCACGTCCTCGCCACGGGCGGCCCAGGCGGCAGCATCCTCGGCGGAGAAGACGACTTTGCCGACGGCGGCGCCGGGCGATGCGCCCACGCCCTTCGCGATCACGTCGACGCTGTTCGTGCGGTCGAAGGTCTGGTGGAGCAGCTCGTCGAGCTTCTCGGGCTCCTGGCGCAGCAGCGCCTCGCGCTCGTCGATCTGGCCCTCGTCCACAAGGTCGGAGGCGATCTTCACCATCGCGCGGCCGGTGCGCTTGCCGGAGCGCGTCTGGAGGATCCAGAGGCGACCCTGCTGCACCGTGAACTCGATGTCCTGCATGTCACGGAAGTGGTCTTCGAGGCGCTGACAGGCCTCGACCAGCGCGGCGTAGACCGTCGGGTCGTCGGCCTCGAGCGAGGAGAGGCCAGCGATCTCGGCCTCGGCCTTCAGGATCGGCTGCGGCGTGCGTACACCCGCCACCACGTCCTCGCCCTGTGCGTTGACCAAGTACTCGCCGTACAGGCGGCGCTCGCCGGTCGCGGGGTGGCGTGTGAACACGACGCCCGTCGCGCAGTCGTCACCCAGGTTGCCGAACACCATCGCCTGCACGTTGACGGCGGTGCCCCAGTCGGCCGGGTAGCCGTACATGCCGCGGTACGCGACCGCGCGTGGGTTCTGCCACGACTGGAACACGGCGCCGACAGCGCCCCAGAGCTGCTGCCACGGGTCGTCCGGGAAGTCGATGCCCAGGCGCTCCTTGATGACGGCCTTGTACTGGCCGACGAGCGTCTTCAGGTCGTCCGCGGTGAGGTCGGTGTCGAACTCGACGCCGCGCTCGCGCTTCATCGCGTCCAGACGCTCCTCGAACGGGTCGTGGTCCTTCGCGGACTCGGGCTTGAGGCCGAGGACTACGTCGCCGTACATCGCGACGAAGCGGCGATAGGAGTCGAACGCGAAGCGCTCGTCACCGGAGCGCCTGGCGAGGCCCGCGACGGTGACGTCGTTCAGGCCCAGGTTGAGGACGGTGTCCATCATGCCCGGCATCGATACGCGGGCCCCGGAGCGAACCGAGACGAGCAGCGGGTTCTCCGGGTCGCCGAAGCCGGCGCCCACGGTGCGCTCCACGTACGCGATGCCCGCGCGCGCGGCCTCCTCCAGCCCGTCCGGGTTGCGGCGGCCAAGGGCATAGAAGGCGTTGCAGACTTCGGTGGTGATGGTGAAGCCGGGGGGCACCGGAATGCCGACGCGGCTCATCTCTGCCAGGCCGGCGCCCTTGCCGCCCAGCAGGTTCTTCATCGAACCATCGCCGTCCGCCTGGCCGTCACCGAACAGATAGACCATCTTGCCGATGGCGGCCTGCGGCTGCTGCAACGGTGCGGTGGTCATGGGAAACGCCTCTCCTGCCCCGATGCCCGCGCCTCGGTGATTCGCGGTGCAGTGGGGGTCGCAATCCGGGCGCGAGCTCGCCACGCGGCCTCCGAGGGGCCGCTACCCACGCGGGGCGATTATACCGGCTTGCCACACAGCCGCATCCCGCCCTCCGCAGCCCGTCGAGTCTCGCGGGTTGTCCCCGGCTGCCCCCGCCTCCACACTCGGCGCATGGTGCAGGGCGGCACGGTCGAGGGCGTACGGGCGATGCTGGAGGCGCGCGAGGCGTTGCTCGCGCCCGCCGCTGCCCGCGAGGCGACCTCGGCGGGGCGTGCCGTGGCAGAGCCCCCCGATCCGCTGCGCCTCGCCTACCAGGTCGATCGCGACCGAGTGCTGCACACGCGGGCATTCCGGCGGCTGAAGCACAAGACGCAGGTCTTCGTCGTCCCCGACTCAGATCACACCGTCACGCGCATGACCCACACCATCGAGGTGCAGCAGGTCGCCCGCTCGATCGCGCGCGCGCTCAACCTCAACGAGGACCTGGCGGAGGCGATCGCTTGGGCGCACGACCTGGGGCACACCCCCTTCGGGCACGCGGGCGAGGAGGCGCTGGGCCGGCTGCTCCCGGACGGCTTCCGCCACAACGAGCAGTCGCTGCGCATCGTCGACGTGCTGGCGCGCGAGGGTCGAGGCCTGAACCTGACCGCCGAGACGCGCGAGGGCATCCTGAAGCACTCCAAGACCCGCGACTCGGTGGCCGCCGAGGCGTGGGGCACCGCAAGCACGCTCGAGGGCCAGATCGTGAAGCTCGCCGACTCGATCGCGTACCTCAACCACGACATTGACGACGCGGTCGATGCGGGCGTGATCAGCGAGGCCGACCTCCCCGGCGAGGTACATGCCGTCCTGGGGGCGACCTCGGACGACCGGATCGGGACGCTGGTCACCGACTGCGTGCGGGAGTCGATGACTGCCGCGCAGGGGCTGGGCGAGGCGCGCATCGGCCTCAGTCCGCGCGTGCTCGGCGCGACCGACGTACTGCGCGAGTTCATGTTCCAGCGCGTGTACCTGGTGGAGGACACGCTGCGCGACGCGCGACGTGGCCAGCGGGTCGTGGCCGCGCTGTTCCGCCACTACGAGGCGCACCCCGATGCGATCCCGGGCTGGTCGGTGATCGACGACCCCGCATGGCGTCGAGCGGCGGACTACGTCTCCGGGATGACCGACGGCTTTGCGCTGCGGCAGGCACAGCTACTCGGGCTCGACATCGAGGGCTAGCGCCGGCCCGCGAACGCGAGTCTCGCGCTACACTGCGCCTCGGGGACGGCGGCCCCAGAGGTGCTGCAATCAGGCAGTCGGTTCGCCCGTCCACGGTTGTCGGTGTCGCCATCGTCGTGATGGCGCTTGCCGCGCTCGCGCTCATCGCCGGGCGCGAGCAGGTCACGACCGTCCTCGCACGCCGCGCGGCTACCCCCCTGCCCACACCACCGCCCGCCACCGCCACACCAACGCCCACCGGGCCGCCGCTCGTGCGTGCCGCCGTGACGGCGAACCTGTACGCCACGCCCGACCGCACCGCCGACGTCATCGCCGTCGTGCCCGCCGAGCAGCGCGCGAGCCTTGACGGCCGCACGGCGGATCTCGAGTGGGTGCGCGTCGCCTACCCCGCCGGTCGTCCGGACGCCGGGGCGGCGCAAGGCTGGTTGCACGCCTCGGCGGTGCGCGTTGATCCGGCCACGCTTGCTGCGGCCCCCGTCGTCGCCGCGCCAGATCCGACGCCCGCGGCGGGCGGTCCGGACCTGGCGCTGGCGGCGGTGATGCTGATCGACGGCAAGCAGTTCGCGGTCACCGTCCGGAACGTCGGAGACGCGCCGTCGGCGGAGACCGTGATGACGCTCGATGTCACCCGCGCCGAGGGCGACGTGATCGGCCACCTCACGATCGAACCTGCATCGCTGGGTGCGGGGCAGAGCGCGACGGTCGTGACGCCGCTCACGATCCAGCGCCCCGGGACGTATCGCGTCGTCCTCGACCCCGGGAAGGGCGCGAAGGACGCGCGGCCGGAGAACAACCGCCGCGAGGTCATCCTCATCCCGGGTGTGTTCTCGTGAGGCGGCGACCCGGGTGGCTGGGCGGCGCGGTCGCGCTGATCGTTGTGCTCGCGGGCGTGGGCATCGGCGCCGCGCTCTATCTCCTGCGCGAGACGCCCCCGGCAGCCCAGGACGCGGGTGGCACGCCCACGCTCGCGCGCGAGGCCGCGCTGCTCACGGAGCCGCGCGCGGATGCGACCAGCCTCGGCACGCTCGCCGCGGGGACGGCGGTGCAACTGATCGGCCGAACCCAGGACTCGATGTGGCTCTACGGCTCGGCAGCCGACCACCCGGAGATCGCAGGCTGGCTGCCGAGCGATGCGGTACGCGACGTGGGCGACCTCACCCGCCTCACGCGGGTCGAGTCGGCGGCGGGCGGCGTGTCGCCGACGCAGACGGCGGGTGGGGCCACCAGAAGCGGACCACGCCCCGACCTCGCGCTGCAGTCGGTCGGCTCCAAGCAGGACCGGCTGAGTGTGATCGTCTCGAACGTCGGCGGCGCGGATTTCGCCGGCACGATCCTGGTCAGCCTCAACGGCGCACAGGCGACGCGCGTCGACGTCGGAAAGCCGCTGCGCCCCGGCGAAGCGCTGGAGGCGGTGCTGAACAACGAGTACGTCCAGCGCCGCGCTCGTGTGCTGGTCAGCGTCACCTCGCCTGACGTCACCGAGGCGAACATCGAGAACAACCGGCAGGAGGTTGTGGTCGGCCCGGATCAGCCGATCAACCTCGCGCTGGAGTCCGCCGCGGTCGACCCGCGTGATGGCCGCCTGACCGTGGAGGTGCGCAACCGCGGCCCGATCCCGCTGGTCGGCTCCGTGATGGTGGGCGTGCGGGAGCGCGCGCCCTCGAACCGCCTGGTCGTGATGACCGAGGTGGCGCTGGAAGTGGGCGCGGGCGGGGTGCAACGCTTCGTGATCGCGTCCCCCACACCGATTGATCTCACGCGGATGACCGTCAGCATCTCCACCGACGCGATTGCAGATAGCGACGGTTCCGACGATATGTTCCCTCGATGAGTGCACTCGATGACCTCCGTGCCCGGCTCGATGCATCCCGCGCAACGCTGCTGGAGGCGGTGCGTGGGCTAACCGAGCGCGACTTCTCCGCCGACCTCGGTGCCGGGGAGACGGTGGTGGACGCACTGGCCGCGCTGGCCCGAGCGGAGCGCGAGGCGGTGCACACCGCCCGTGCGGCCGCCGGGGCGCCGCCGCGACCGTTGCCCGCCGGGAAGGCGGTCGCAGGCCGCCCGCTGCCGCCCCAGGTCGTCCATGACCTCGCCGGCGCCCGGTACGAGACGGAGCTGCTGCTCGACTGGCTGGCCGAGGCCGCCGCAGCCCCTTCCGAGGCTGTCCGCAGCGCCCTCGACGGGATCGAGGCGGGGGAAACCGCGGCGGCGGCGCGGATTGCGGGCCGGGAGCGCCCCGGCGCGTAACGATCCGCCTCGGCCGGTGTCTAACCCTATGCAGTGGGAACCATCGAAGACGTCAAGGCGCAGCTCGACATCGTCGAGACCGTGCGCGGGTATGTGCCCGCGCTGAAGCGTGTTGGCCGTTCCTGGAAGGCACCCTGCCCGTTCCACAGTGAGCGGACGCCCTCGTTCATCGTCGACCCCGACCGCGGCACCTGGCACTGCTTCGGCGCCTGCTCGACGGGCGGCGACGTGATCGGCTTCGTCCAGCGCATCGAGCACCTCGAGTTCCGCGAGGCACTGCAGCGCTGCGCCGAGCGCGCGGGTGTGGAGCTGCGCCCGCCCAGCGCCCGCGAGCGGCAGGAGCGCGAGGTGCACGAGCGCCTGCTGCGCGCGAACGAGGCGGCGGCGGTCTACTTCCAGGCCGCGCTCCTCGGCCCCGCCGGGGCGAAGGCGCTCGCGTACGCCGAGCAGCGCGGCCTCGACCAGGGCGCACGCGAGACGTGGCAGATCGGCTACGCCCCCGATGACTGGCGCGGCCTGACCGAGCACCTGCTCGCACGCGGCTTCACGGAGGCCGACCTCCGCGAGGCGGGCCTCGGCATCGACGGCGACCGGGGGATGTACGACCGCTTCCGCGACCGCCTGATCTACCCCACGCGTGACGCGCGCGGTCGGATGATCGGCTTTGGTGCGCGGGCGCTCTCGCCCGACCAGGAGCCGAAGTACCTGAATACGCCGCAGACCCCGCTGTTTGACAAGAGCGGCAGCCTGTACGGCCTCGACCGCGCCGGCGAGGAGGCGCGTCGCGCCGACCGCATGATCGTCGTCGAGGGCTACATGGACGTGATCGCCTGCCACCAGGCGGGCATCCGCAACGTCGTCGCCTCCATGGGCACCTCGATCACCGAGAAGCAGATGGCGATCCTGCAGCGGTACACGCAGCGCATCTGCCTGATGCTCGACGGCGACGCGGCCGGATCGGCGGCGACGCTGCGCGGCATCGGCGTTGTCGCCTCGGCCTCCGGGCAGGAGGCGGTGGCGACGCTCGACTGGCGCGGGCTGGTGTCGTTCCAGTACCAGTCGAAGGCCGACATCCGCGTCGTCGTCCTGCCGCCCGGCGAGGATCCCGACTCCCTCGTGCGCTCCGACCCAGACGGCCTGCGCGCCCTGCTCGACCGCGCGAAGCCGGTCGCCGACCACCTCTTCGCGGCGGTCGAGGCCGACATGGACGCCGCGAACCCGCAGTCGCGCTCGCAGGCGGTCGAGACGCTCGCGCCCACCGTTGCCGGGATCGCGGACCCGGTGGTGCGTGCGCATTATGTCTCTCGCCTCGCCCGCCTCGGCCAGGTCGAGGAGCGCACGGTGCTCGCGCTGCTCTCGCGCGGCGCCCGTCCGGTGGCGCCCGTCCCCTCGCAGGCCGACCTCCGCCGCAACGCGAAGGCGCCAGCGACCGCGCCTGATGGCGAGGCGCAGCTGCTCCAACTGCTGCTGCTCCGCCCGGAGGCGCGCGAAGTCGGCCTCGGCCTCGACGGCGACGTGTTCGAGGACACGACCAACCGCCGCCTGTTCGAGGCGTGGCGCGGCGTCGAGGATCTGGACGGCCACCTGCTCGACCTGGACGACGATGTCGCGGAGCGCGTCTCCGCGCTGCACGCCTCGGCGGTCGGCACGTGGGATCCCGCGACGCTGGAGGCGAAGCACGTCGCGCCGCGCGTGGAGGACATCGCGCGGCTGCTGCGGCTGCGGCGGGCGCGCGCGCGTCTCGTGCCTGCCGCGCTGGCACAGGCGACGGCGATCGCGGAGGCGCGTCGGAGCGCCGCTCCGGCGACGGAGATCGAGGAGTTGCGGACGGACCTCGCGGTCATGGACGCGCAGCAGCGGACGCTCGCCCGTCGAGCCTCCGGCCGCGCGGATGCCCACGAGGACACGACCAGTTACAGTGCGGAGACCGTGTCGTCCGGCTTGGGAGCCGGCGGCAACGGGATGGAGGATGTCGATGACCCAGACGTTTGAGGAAGCCGGGATGGAAGAGCTGCTCAACAAGGGGCGGCGTTCCGGTCATGTCTCGGCTGCCGAGGTGCTGGCGGCGATCCCGGAGGC
>JBAYUZ010000100.1:0-7317 GCA_041674885.1 Dehalococcoidia bacterium | reverse complement strand
TTGCCGTACGCATCCAGCACGGTGAACGCGGGTGGCCCGGTCATCTGGAACAGTTGGACGGGAACGGGGAATAGATCGGACACGGGGCCTCCGGCGCAGTCAGCCTCTCGTCAGAAAGTATCGACGCGTACGTGGACTCCAACACCCGTGATGGGGGTGCGTGGCGGCGACTGTCAGGAACGGTACGCAGCGCGTGGCGCTTCCGGCGGACGAGTCAGGCGAGGAGCATCCCGCCGTCCACCACGATCGTCGAGCCCGTGACATAACTGGCAGCGGGCGACGCGAGGAACCACGCCGCCGTCGCGATCTCGTCCGGCTCCGCGAGCCGCCCGAGCGGGATGCCGGCCCCCGAGGCCGCCGCCATGGCGGCGAGTTGCTCCGTGCTGGCACCCGGGGCGGCATGCTCGCGCATCGCGCGCACGCCTTCGGTCTCCACGCCGCCCGGCGCGATCGCGTTCACCAGGATGCGGTGGGGGGCCAGCTCCAGCGCGAGGCTGCGCGTGAACATCAGCAGCCCGCCCTTCGAGGTGTCGTAGGCCGTGAGCCCGACCATCGCCGGATGGATCCCATCGACCGAGGCGATGTTGATGATCCGCCCGCCTCGGCCCTGCTCGACCATGCGCGCGGCGGCGGCACGCGCGATCAGCATCGCCCCGCGCAGGTTCACGTCCAGCACGCGGTCGATCTGCTCAACGGACATCTGGAGCAGCGGCATGACGGGGAAGATGCCCGCGTTGTTCACCAGCACGTCGAGGCCGCCGAACGCCTCCACGGCACGCGCGACGATGCGGTCGCCGGCGTCGTCGTCGCGCACGTCGACCGCCAGCGCCTCGGCACCCGCGCCCAGGCGCTCAGCGGCGGCACGGGCGGCGTCGGCGTCGTGATCGGCCAGCAGCACCCGCGCGCCCGCCTGCAGCAGCCGCCGCGCGATCGCGAAGCCGATGCCCTGTGCCGCGCCGGTCACGGCGGCAACGCTCCCGCTCAGATCGAACGGTTGCTCTGGGGGCATGACCCACCTCCTCGACGCTGGCATCGAGTATGCGCGAGGTGGGGCGTGGCGGTCAGGCCGTGCGTGCCTCGGCCGTGCGCCCGGCGCGGTGGAACTCCGGCGCGAACAGCCAGAACAGCGCGCCGGCCACGACGAACATCGAGCCGGTCAGCAGCAGGGGGAACGCGTAGCCCTGCCTGTCGATCAGCCAGCCCAGCAGCAGCGGCCCAATGATGTAGCCGAAGTCGGAGACGGAGCGGAAGTAGCCGAACATGCGCCCGCGCAGGTCGGCCGGTGCGAGATCCGCCAGGTATGCGGCGGGCGCCGGCCCGGAGATGCCGGATCCGATGCCCCAGACCGCAGCAGCGAGGATGAACGTCGGGTAGTCGTGCGACCACGCCCAGAGCGCCAGCGCCAGCCCGCAGACGATCGTCGGTGGCGCGATCACCAGCTTCCGGCCAATGCGATCCACCGCCATGCCGGACGGCACGAGCGTGGCGATGTTCAGCAGGTTCACGCCGGTCATCGCGTAGCCGATCTGCGAGGCAGTGAGGCCGATCGCCTCGCGCCCCAGCAGCGGCACCACCGTGAACACCGCGCCGGTGCGCGCGAAGAAGTGCACGAAGGAGAGCAGGCCCAGCAACAGGAACGGCCGAGAGAGCAGCGTGCGACGGATGCGCGTGCCGTCGCTCGCGGTTGCCGCACTGGCCTCGCTGCGCTCGATGGGCGCTGCATAGGTGGGCTTCGTCTCGCGGATGAGCAGCATCGCGACGACGCAGGCGAGTGCAGAGAACACCGCGTACGCGATGAACGGCGCGCGCAGCCCGAATGCGTCGGCCAGCACGCCTCCCGGCGTCGGACCCAGGCCCACGCCGATCATGAAGAAGCCCTGGTACGTGCTCATCATCCGCCCGCGGTTCTCAGAGGTGGCGAGGTCGCCCACCATGATCTGGCCGCCCGTGAGCACCGTCGCCGCGCCCAGGCCCGCGAGCAGCCGGTACGCGAGCAGCAGCGGCAGGTTGGACGCGGTTGCCATCAGCGCGGATGCGACCGAGGTGATGATCGTGCCGATGATCAGCACCTGCCGGCGGCCTCGGCGCTCCGCGATCTGGCCCGCCGGCACGTTCGCCAGAAACCGCGCGAAGCCGTAGATGCCGATGACGAGCCCGACCGAGGACGCATCAAGCCCAAACGACCGCGCAAACCCGGGGAGCACCGGCGTGATGATCCCGAACCCGATCTGGTTCACCAGGATCAACGCGCACAGGGCCAGGAACGAGCGGTCGCGCACGCGGGCATCCTCCTGAGGCGGCACCCGGCATCGTACGTGAATGTTCGGTCGGCGGCAGGCGCGCCATCACGACGAAGCCCGGGCGCGAGCCCGGGCTTCGTGCTGCTTCCGAGGTGTGGAGGCTACGCCGGGAAGACCGGCTCCTCCGACCAGACCACGTTGCGAGCCCGCAGGTCGGCGACCTGCTCCGCGCCGAATCCGATCTCGCCGAGGATTGCGTCGGTGTGCTCGCCGGCCAGCATGCCGCCGCCGTAGCGCCCCGGGTTCTTCTCGAACGTCACCACCGGCCCCCAGCGCTGGTAGTCGCCCATCACCAGGTGGTGGGCGATCGTGTCCAGCCGGTTCGCCTTCACCTGCTCATCGCGCAGGAAGAAGGAGCCGGAGTTCGGGTCGGTGTCCGCGCGGACGCAGCCGACGCCGGCCGCGACCATCTCGCGCTCCCACGCGTCCGCGTGCTTCGCCGCGAAGATCGGCTCCAGCACCGCGGTCAACGCGTCGGCGTTCGCCGCACGCGCCTCGGCGGTCGCGAAGCGCACGTCCGAGGCGAGCGGGCCGTTGCCGGAGGCCGCCGCGAACGCCGCGAACGAGGCGTCGTCGTCCGCCGAGAGGAACGTCCACGATCCGTCCGCCGAGTGGTACAGGCGGCGGAGCGGGCTGGTGCCCATCACCAGCGCGTCCAGCATGGGCCGCTCCGGCTTGCCCGGGTACGACACGGAGTCGTCCGAGTTCGCGTAGGCGTTGGCGCCGACCATGCTCACGAACACCTGCTGGCCCTTGCCGGTCTTGTCCCGTGCGGTCAGCGCGAGCATCGCGGCGGTCTGCAGGCCCATCGCGCTGCACGGGTCGGGGTTCGACTCGTTGGCGCGGGTGTAGCGGCGCGAGGCCTCACGGATGCCGTCGATGGTGCTCGTGTCGCCCGGCCACGCGACACCGGCCTGCATGAGGGCGCCGCCGTTCACGGCACCGGGGATCGGGTGCGCACCCGGGTGCAGGTTGCCGGGGCCGTCCGGGCCGTAGCCGGAGAGGTTCATCCAGATGATGTCCGGCTTGATCTCCTTCGCCTGCTGGTAGCCGATGCCGAGGCGCTCCGCCACGCCGGGGCGGTAGTTGTTGATGATGAAGTCCGCCTGCTTGATCAGCTCGCGGACGATCGCCTGGCCGTGCTCCGACTTCAGGTCGACGCAGATCGACTCCTTCGTCGCGTTGTTGCGGGAGGCGCCGATGTACGAGCCGATGCCCGCCGCCCGTGCGAGGCCACGACCGGGGTCGCCGCCGATCGGCTCCACCTTGATCACGCGCGCGCCCAGGTCGCCCAGCATCGTGCAGGCGAGCGGCGTCGCGATGATCGTCGCGAACTCCAGGATGGTGACGCCGTCCAGCGGCGGCTTGCTGTCCGGCGTGCCGGAGACGTTCACGGTGCGCTTCGGCGCGGCCAGCACGGCATCGGTGTCCTGACCGGGGAGCGGGGCGGGGCCGCCGGCAGTGCCCGGGGTGTCACGCAGCTTTGCGATCGGGCCGGCCATGCGCACGGTGCCCAGCGTCGGGTGCTGGTGCTCCACGACCTCGCCGTTCGCGACCAGGTCGCGGTGGTAGAGCGCGTCCTGCGCGGTCTGCGCGTAGTCGACCGCGACGTTGTCGTTGGTGTGGAAGATCTCCATCCACTCGTCGGCGGTCTTCTCCAGCGCGCGCTGGAGCATCATGTTGCGCACTTCCTCGCGCGCCTCCTCCGTGAGGCGGTTCGGCGCACCCTCGTACTTCGGGTTGAGCAGGATCTCCTCGGTGAGCCCCAGCGAGACGATCGAGGCCTGGAACAGGTGCTCCAGCAGGTTCGCGAACTGCAGCCAGCGCCCATCCTTCGCCATGATCGGCTGGTAGCCGAGGGATGACATGGCGGTCGGCGTGTTCTGCGGGCCGCGCTCGGTCGCCATCTTCTCCGGGTAGCGCCGCTCCATCTGCTCGCGAACCAGCGTGTTCTCGAAGGGGATGAGGCCCTGCAGGATGCTCGACTCGACCAACTGGCCCTGCCCGGTGCGCTTGCGCGCGTGCAGCGCGGCGAGGATGCCCGCGACCGCCGCCTGCGAGGCGCCGTGCGAGCCGACCTGCACCGCCGCGAACGACGGGCCGGGGCGCCCGGTGGTGTTCTGGAACGCCCAGAAGCGGCCGGACTTCGCAGCGACCAGCGCCTCGTCGGTGCCGGGGTAGTTCGCGTACGGGCCCTTCAGCCCCCACGGCGTGACCGAGCAGTAGACCGCGGCCGGGTTCACCTTCGACAGCGTGGCGTAGTCGGCGCCCAGCGCCTCACCCTCGCCCGGCTTGTAGGAGGCGACCACGACGTCCGCGCCACGCACCAGCTCGTGCAGCTGTGCGCGCCCCCACTCGGCGTGGAGATCCAGCATGACGCTGCGCTTGCCGCGCAGCCACATCGGCCAGGAGTACTCGGTCTCGCGGGCGGGATCGCCGCCGGGCTGCTCGACCTTGATCACCTCTGCGCCGTAGTCGGCCAGCACCATGGTGGTGATGCCGCCCTGGCGGCCGCTGCTCAGGTCGATGACCCGAATGTCGTCACAGGGTTTCGTCATCTGTCGTCCTCCGTTGCCCGGCCGAGGTGGTTCCGTGGGAACCTCGAAACCGGGGCGCACCCCCCGATGGCCGCGCCGTGGGCGCGGAATGTGCGCCTGTTATACCGCACCGCGCGAGGCTTCGCGATGCCCGCCGACCACGACCCGGCCGGGTCGCCGGGGCGCGCCGCCGAGGATGGCGGAGACGGCCCCGGACGCCCGGCCGGAGAGCGAGGGTGCTACTTCTCGACGTAGTACCAGCGGCACACCTTCGTCTGCGTCGCGTAGCCGTAGGTGATGCCCCACGTGGTGTCGAAGCCGCCCACGTTGCCCTGGACCATGTTCTTCCGGGGCTGCGCGTACAGGACGTACATCGGCATCCACTCGTCCATGAACTTCTGCTGGGCCTCTTCCAGCATCGCGGTGCGCTTCTTGTTGTCGAGCTCGATGATCGCCTTGTCCATCAGGTCGTCAAGCTTTGCGTCGCTGAACTTCCCGTAGTTACGGCTGCCCTTCGTGTGGTACTGCGAGGTGAGCTCCAGCACCGCGTCCGGCACGCACGTGATCGTGTACGCCAGGATCTGGAACTTGCCCTCCGCCTGCGGCACCGCGAACGAGGCACTGTCCGCGTACGGGCGCAGCCGGAACTTCATGTCGGTGAAGAAGCTGGAGAGCTGTGACTGGAAGCGTGTCGCGTTCTCCTTGTTCACCTCGGATGGGTTCTGGTAGATGATCTCGAAGTCCAGGCCCTTCCCGTTCGGGTAGCCTGCGGCCTCCAGCAGCTTCTTCGCCTCGGCGCGGTCCTTCTCCTTCGTGTCGGGGTTGTAGCCGGGCAGGGTCTTCACCTTGTCCGGGCCCCAGGCCTCCGGGAACATCGGGTTCAGCGAGGCCTGGTACGCCCAGCCGTCGCCGTAGTAGCCCTCCGCCATCGCCTTGTAGTCGCCGGCCATGAACAGCGCCTTGCGGACGCGGAAGTCCTTGAACGGCTCGAAGGTCACGCTGGGTCGGATGTGCTGCCAGTTCTGGTCGACCGTCGTGTAGAGGTTGGCGTTTGGTGCGCCCTTCCGAACCGTGTTGATGATGTCCGGGTTCGGCGTGTCCAGTTGCTGGGTCTGCCCGGAGACGAACGCCGCCTGCAGCCCCGCGGTGTCTGGGATCACGATGTGATCCCAGTTGTCGAAGTACGGCTCGCTGGGGCGGAACTCCGCGTAGCGCGGATTCTTCTTGAACGACATCTTGCGGTCGTTCTCCCAGCCCGCCACCTGGAACGCGCCGATGCCGCCGAACTTCATCGGATCCTTGAACCCGATGTCCGGCATCTCCTTCGGCATGAACGGCACGCGGTTCTCCGTGAGGCCCGCGAAGAAGCCGGTGTTCGGCCGCGACAGCGTCACCTTCACCGTCAGGTTGTCGACGGCCTCCGCCTTCGTGATGTTTGCGACCATCGAGGCGCGCTGGAACGACGACAGCGGGATCTTCTCCTTGTCCGCCGTCATGCCGCCAATGCGCATGAGGTTGAACGCGACGTCCTCCGCGTTGAACTGACGTCCGTTCCATGGCGCGACGTTGTGGACGAAAAGCTTCGGGTGAACCTTGAAGATCAGCGTCGTGCCGCTGGGATCCGCGACCTCCCATGAGGTGAGGACGTGCGGCAGCAGTGCGTTCGTGATCGGGTGTGGCTCGATCCCCTTCTCGCCGATGTAGCCGTGCAGACCTGCACCCAGCGCGGTGTGTGAGTCGAGCTGCTTGCCCTGGGTGGTCGCCGCGGTCGTCCACGTGCCGCCCGGCTTGACCTTGCCCTCTACCTTCGGCGCTACCAGCGGCAGGCCCTGGCCGCGCGTGGCGCCCGCGA
The DNA here is from genome assembly GCA_041674885.1 of Dehalococcoidia bacterium. GTDB lineage: Bacteria > Chloroflexota > Dehalococcoidia > UBA2979 > UBA2979 > RH-chloro-G1. The sequence continues at coordinate 628 of JBAYUZ010000100.1, read as the reverse complement.
CCGACGTCGCCTGGGCGTTCGCGCCGCCACCACCACTGTCGCCGGCGCCTCGGGGGCTGCCCTGGCATCCGAGGAGCGCCGCCCCCGCCAGCCCCATCGCGCCGATGCCGATGCCCTGGATGACCTGCCTGCGCGTGACCATCGCACTGGGTTCCATCGCAGCCTGCTTTCTCCGCCCCCCGGCGGATGTACGGCCGAGGCCACCTCGGCTGGCTGCATATTACGCTCGTAGTAAACGTCACGTGCGGGTGAGGGTGAGGATCGCGCCGTCCGCGCAGAGAGGGGGCCCGCAGGGCCCCCTCTCCATGTAGCGAGCGAGGCTCGTGGGCTACTTCTCGACGTAGTACCAGCGGCAGACCTTCGTCGTCGCGCCGTAGCCGAAGGTCGGCCCGGCGGTCGTGTCGTACCCGCCGACGTCGCCGCGCACCATCGTCTTCACTGGCTGCGCGTAGAGGACGTACATGGGCATCCACTCGTCCATGAACTTCTTCTGCGCCTCGTCCAGCATCGTGGTGCGCTTGTTGTTGTCCAGCTCGATGATCGCCTTGTCCAGGAGCGCGTCCAGGTCCGGCGCGTTGAACTTGCCGTAGTTGCGGCTGCCCTTGCTGTGGTACTGCGAGGTCAGCTC
>JBAYUZ010000099.1:0-7403 GCA_041674885.1 Dehalococcoidia bacterium | reverse complement strand
TCGCGCTCGAAGACCAGGTGCATGCCGATGGGGTTGTGACGACCGCACCCGAAGCAGTACTGCTCACGCAGCATCGGGTCGGTCTCGCGCGTCACGCGCCTGCGCCCTCGTACGGCGCCGAGGCAGTGCCGGTGAGGAGGATCGTGCCCGCCTCGTCCTCGCACGTCACGTCATACGTCGCGATGCCGTCCTTCGTACCCTTGAGCGCGGCGCGTGCGGTGACGGTCACGGGGTGCATCGCAGGCGAGCGCCAGCGCACGCTCAGCGTGCCGCCTTCGGCCCACCGCTCGCGGAACGCGCCGGCCATCGCCTCCGACACCAGCGCGAGGACGAGCATGCCGTGAGCGATCGGGCGGCCGAACGGCGTGGTGAGCGCGTACTCGGCGTCGGTGTGCAGCGGGTTCGGGTCGCGGGCGGCATCGGCGTACGCCAGCACGCGCGCCTGATCGATGTGGCGCGTGACGGGCGCGACCTCCGGTGGCTGGCTCATCGCGCGCCCTCCTGCACCGGGGCGGGCGCGGCGACCATCGTGCGGCCGCGCATCGCGACGATGCCGTCGCACGAGAGCTCGCTGCCGAAGACGATGATGTTCTGGCCTCCGCGCACGGACTGCTGGGCGATCACCATCGTCACTGCGACCTCCGCACCCAGCGGGATCGGGTGCACGAACTCGAAGTCCTGGCCGATGTGCACCGCGCCCGCGGGCAGCGGCACCTCGTCCATCAGCCCTGCGAGGAGCAGCGCGCCGACGGCGAGCGGCGGTGCGTGCTCCGCCCACAGCGAGGTCGTCGCCTCGCTCTCGCCGGTCGCGGCGAGGTAGGCGCGAGCATCATCGGCACGCACGCGGATGGTGAACGGTGGCACGGCGTCACCGCGTCGAAAGGCGTGGAAGTCAGGCTGGCTCATGCCGCCATTGTCCCCGACCCACGCGCAGCACGCGAGGGCCCGAGCCGATGCGAGGCGTCTGAGCGGCTACCAGCGCGGGTCGCGCAGGTACGCGTCGATCGCGGCGGCGGCCTGCTGGCCATCGGCCAGCGCCGTGACAACGAGGTCCGCGCCGTTCACGTTGTCGCCGCCCGCAAAGACGCCACGCTGCGTGGTGCGCATCGTCTCCGGATCCACGGTGACCAGACCCCACTTGTTGCGCTCGACCTGCGGGGCCGCCTCGCCCCAGACCGGGTCGGCGTTGTAGCCGATCGCGGTGATGACCAGGTCGGCAGGCACCTCGAACTCGGAGCCGGGCACCGGCTCCGGTCGCGCACGCCCGCTGTCGTCGGGCTCGCCGAGGCGCATGCGCTGGCAGCGGAGGCCGCTGACGTTGCCCGCCGCGTCGACGACGACCTCCAGCGGGGCGGTGAGGAACTCGAACTGCACGCCCTCCTCGCGAGCGTGCTTGCGCTCCTCGGTGCGGCCCTGCATCTCCGCCTCGGTGCGGCGGTAGATGAGCGTGACATGCTCGGCGCCGCGGCGACGAGCCGTGCGCACGCAGTCCATCGAGGTGTCGCCACCACCGACGACCACCACGTGGTTCGCGGACGGCAGCGGGCCGCGCAGCGCCTCCGGCAGCTCCTCGGCCGCGACGTTGCCGCCGCGCACCAGGAACTCCGTCGCGCGGAGCACGCCCGGGGCGTCCTCGTTCGCGATGCCGAGCTTCGCGTCTTGCGGTGCGCCGAACGCGAGGAAGATCGCGTCAAACTCGGCAGCCAGCGTATCGAGCGTGACGTCCCGGCCGACGTACGTCTCCGGCACGAACTCGACGCCCATCGCCGCCAGATCATCGAACTTGCGAGCCACCGCCGGCTTGTTGAGCTTGAACGAGGGGATGCCGTAGCGCAGCAGCCCGCCCGCGCGCGGCCACGCGTCGTAGATCACGACGCGGTGCCCGGCGCGCGCGAGGCGCTCCGCAGCACCGATGCCGGCCGGGCCGGCCCCGACAATCGCAACGGTCTTGCCGGTCGCCGCACCGACGGCGGGGCGCTGGTAGGTGCCCTCGCGGCGCTGGGTCTCGGTGAGGAACACCTCCAGCTTGCCGATGGCGACCGGGGGCGCGTTCTTGCCGACGACGCAGTGGCCCTCGCAGAGCCGCTCCTGGGGGCAGAGGCGGCCGCACATCTCGGGCAGCTCGCTCGTCTCTCGGAACACGTTGGCGCCGCCGGAGACGTCGCCCTGCTCCAGCAGCCAGAAGGCGCCGGGAATATCGTTATGTACCGGGCACGCCTTCTGGCACGGTGCCGCCGGGCACTGGATGCACCGGCTCGCCTCGGCCCGCGCGGTCTCGGCATCGAAGATGAACGAGACCTCATCGAAGTTGTGGATACGAACCGCCGGATCCTGCTTGGGAGGCAGGTTCGAGGGCGTCCCAAGGCGGGCCTTGCGGTCGATGGACTTGGGGTCGGGCTTGGCGCGCCCGGTGGCGGTCGCGCTCGTCTCGTCGGTCATCCGTGACTCCCGTTTGTGCGTGCTGTAACAAGCGTAGTCCGGCGTCCGAGGCGACTCAACCCTACGAAAGTCACATCCCTATGGAAATCAGGGCGATCCCTCACCTCAACGTCAAGCAAATGTCCTGACGAGTACCAATCGACGCACACCGGCTACTCACGCCTCACCCGTCAGCCGCAGGCCCACGAGCGCGACCACGAGCATGCCGAGGAACAGCAGGCGCTGCGGCGTCGCCGGCTCATCGAACAGCACGATCCCCGCGATCGCCGCTCCGACCGCGCCGATGCCCACCCAGACGGCGTAGGCCGTGCCGATCGGCAGGCTCCGGGCCGCCAACGAGAGCAGCACCATGCTGGCGATGATCGCCACGACGGTGAGGACGCTGGGCAGCGGCCGCGTGAAGCCGGCCGTGAACTTCAGGCCGGTCGCCCAGCCCACCTCCAGCAGGCCGGCAACCAGCAGCAGCATCCAGGCCATCAGCCCCCACCTTCGTTGGAGCTCGTGCGAGGCGATCCGGGCGGCTCGTCGAGCTGCGGATCAGCCCTCGAGGGTGCGCCGGCAGGCCGCGCAGCGCCCGTACACCTCGAGCCGATGCGCATCAATGGCGTAGCCGGTGCGGTCGGCGATCTCGTTGAGCAGGCCCTGGATGTCGCAGGAAGCGAAGTCGTTCACTGCCCCGCAGCGGGAACAGACGATGTGGTGGTGGTGCCCGCCGGGGGTGAGCCGGTACTGCAGCGTGCCGTCGTCCAGCACGACCTGGCAGACCGTGCCGACCTCCTGCAGCAGCTTCAGCGTGCGGAAGACCGTCGCGCGCCCGACCCCGGGCGAGGCGGCGGCGAGCCCCTCGGCGGTGAAGTGGTCGCCCATGGCCTGCATCGACATGAGCAGAGCGCGGCGCGGCTCCGTGATGCGGTGGCCGTTGCGCAGCAGCTCGTGCTCTAGGATGTCGATGCTCACCATGCCTTGATCCTCTGGCCCGGGGCTGCGCCCTGTCAACAAATCCGTGTTCGGGCACAATGGTCGCGGCGACGAAGGGATGACGCGTGACGCTGGCCCGCTGGCGTGTGTTGCTGTGGCTCTCGGTCTGCGGAGCGCTGCTCTGGACGCTGTTCGTGGCGGCGGGCGCGCTGGTGCCCTTCGCCGTCGGGGGCGTCATCGGCTACGCGCTGCTCCCGGTCGTGGAGCGGCTGGCGTCGGCGCTGCCGATTCGCAACGACGGCGCACGTCGTGCGGTCGCTGTGCTGCTCGTCTATCTCATCTTTGGCGGCGCCTTCGCCTATTCGATGTGGATCCTCGTCCCGATCCTCGCGAACCAGGTGACGAGCTTCATCGAGGCCGTCCCGTCGAACGTCGCCGCGATCAACAGCTCGCTTTCCCACCTGTTCGAGGAGTACCGCAACCGCGTCCCCGCCGGAACACAGGCGCAGGTCGACAACTACCTGCAGGGGGCAGGCGACACGGTGCGAGGCGCGATCAGCGCCTCCGTACAGCAGACGATCCAGATCGTGACCGGCACCGTCTCGATCCTGTTCGGCTACTTCGTGGTGCCGTTCTGGCTGTTCTACATGCTGAAGGATCGGCCGGGGCTGCAGCGCGGCGCGCTGCGCGCCGCCCCGCCGGCACTCCGCGACGATGTGCGGTACGCCTCGCTGATGGTCGACCACGTGATCGGTCGGTACATCCGCGCGCAGCTGCTGCTCGGCATCGTGGTCGGCTCGGCGGTGGGCATCAGCCTCTCGCTGCTCGGCGTGGGGCTGGCTGCGGGCCTCGGCGTCTGGGCGGGCATCACCGAGCTCGTCCCGATCATCGGCCCGTGGATTGGTGCGGTGCCCGGGCTGCTCATCGTCGCCGCGACCGAGCCGAGCCTGCTGCTCCCGGTCGCGCTCGTCTACTTCCTGGTGCAGCAGCTGGAGAACCAGCTGCTCGTCCCGCGCCTCCAGGGCGAGGCGACCGACATCTCCGCGGGTCTCGTGATCCTGCTGCTGGTCGTCGGTGGCGCGGCGTTCGGCTTTGTCGGTCTCGTCGTCGCGGTGCCTGCGGGCGCGATCCTGCGCGAACTGTTCTGGTACGGTGACCGGCGCCTGCGCGGCGCCTCGGCCACCGAGGCGTTTGCCGAGTCCCGAGCGGCGCGCGACGGGCACCACCACGAGACGGCACCCGTGCTCACGCCCGGCGACGCAGCCGAGGCGACCAGCCCCTAGCCTCGCCCGCGAGACGCATTCAGTAGGCCTCGGGATTCGCCTCGATCGCGCCCGACAGGACGACGATACGGCCCACGCTGCTCGCACCCCCCGCAGGGGCGACGGAGACCGAGACGCGCTGCGGCGCGCCGGCGCCGGCAGGGAGTCGCACGACCTTCTGCACCGCGGAGCGCTCATCCGGGGTGAACGTGCCGACCGAGAAGGTGCGTCGACCGTCGTCGAACCAGACCTGGTACACGCTGTCGAGCGGCAGATCGGGCAGCCCGCGCGCCAGCAGCACGCCCGCCGCCGCCTCGCCGCTCCACAGGTAGCGCGCGACCGCTCCGTGCCCCGCCGAGGTCGCCTCGAGCACTGACATCTTCGTGTTGCGGTCGGCGCTGATCGCGGTGACGAGCTCCTGGTCGGCGAGCGCCGTCTGGAGCTGCGTCTGCAGGTCCTCCTGCAGCGACTGCGTCACGCCGGTCTGGGTGAGGGATTCGATGCGCTTCGCGTTCGCCTCCACGATCGCCGCCAGCGCGGCGTTGTGGCGTGCCTGCTCGGTCAGCTCGCGCTGCATATTCGCGGCCCAGCCGAAGACGGCCACGAATGCGACCGCCGCCGCGACTGCCGAGGCGATCTGCCAGCGCGTCCAGCGCAGCACGCGCGGCTCGCCCCGCCCTGCCCGCGCGGCACCCAGGATGCGCGCCCGCAGCGAGGGGTCGGCGCGGCGCAGCGGCGCGCTCAGCGCGACCAGGTCGACGATCTCGTGGTAGCGCGCCAGCTCGCGCGCCGCGGTGCTGTCGCGCCGCACCAGCTCCTCGACCGCGGCGGCCTCGGGGCCGGGCAGCGTGCCCAGCGCGTACGCGGTGAGCAGCTCGTCTCGTTCCTCGGGGGTCATGGCGTCAGTCCCTGCCCCTCTTCCTCCAGCGTGTCGCGCAGCTTGTGCATGCCCAGCCGCACGCGAGTCTTCACCGTCCCCAGCGGCAACTGCAGCCGCTCCGCGATCTCCGTCTGCGTGAACCCGCCGAAGTAGGCCAGCTCCAGCACCTCGCGCTGGGCGGCGGGGAGCAGCGCCATCGCCGCCCGCACCACCCGACGCGACTCCGCCAGCGCCGCGCCCAGCGCCGGGTCGCCCGTGGCGTCCTGGTCGCGGAGCTCAAACATCGGCTCCTCGTCCTCCTCGCTGCGCTGCCTGCGAGCCATCCGACGCCGCTCGTCGATCGCGCGGTTGCGCGTCACGGACATCAGCCAGCTCAGCAGGCGACCGCGCGTGGGGTCGTAGGACTCCGGGCGCTGCCAGAGACGGAGAAACACCTCCTGCGTCACATCCTCGGCAAGTTGCCAGTCGTACAGGACGCGGAGGCTGACGGAGAACACCAGCGAGGAGTAGCGGTCGTACAGCGCGCTCAGCGCCTCGATCTGGCCACCGAGCAGGCCCACCATCAACTCATCGTCGGTGCGCTGCGCGGCAGCACCCTCGACAGGAGTTACGTCACGCAGAGGCGGTCGGATTCGCCTGGGGCGGGCCTCAGCCATATGACTCAGCCACGGGAATCAGCCACGAGAGGCCTCCACAGGCGGGCGCGCCGGTGTCGGTGGTGGGGGCCAAGATTGTACGCTGAGCGCACACGCGCGGGGGCCAACGAGCGAGATCGACGCTAGACGGCGATCCCGGTCGCAAACAGCAGGCCGCGCGCCAGCACCTCACCCGCCAGCACGCCGCCGACGGCGATATACAGCAGCCCGGTCGCCGACATCATCCCGCGGATGCTCGCCGCCCGGTACGCGAGCAGCGAGAGCGCCAGCGGCGCGACGAGGCCGACGACGACGCGCAGCCACAGCGCGGGGTTCGCGGCGAGCGTGACGCCCAGCGCGGCGTCGCCCAGCGGCACCTCGCGCACCGGTACCACGAGGCCGACGACGAGCAGCACGACCTGCAGCGCCAGCGCACCGGCCACGAGCAGCGACATCTGCTGCAGTGGCTCCTTCGGCAGCCCCGAGTTTGTGAGGTACCAGTGCCCCCACGACATCGCCATCATCGACCCGCCCAGCGCGAACGCCCCACCCAGCAGGCTGAGCAGCATGCCGGCGTACGACCACGCCGGCGGCGCGATCAGCGCGGCGAGCAGCGCGATCGCCACGACGCCGACGGCCGTTCCGACCGTGCCGAGGATGATGACCGGCCGCCTTGCCACGGCGAATGCGGCGATTCCGTGTGCGACGGCAACGCCCAGGAACGTGTACAGCACCGCCTGCAGCGGCGCGTACCACTGGTTCGCCAGCAGGTACCCGCTCACCTCGTCGCCGGGCTCAAGCGTGCGCGCGAGCAGGACGGCGAGCAGCGCCATCGGCCCCGCGACCAGCGCGCCCATCTGCACGTAGCCCATCGTCACCATGCGGCGGGCGTCGAAGAACGTGACAACGCCCAGCGTCCCCACCGCCAGTTCGACGAGGAGGATGAGCGAGGTGTACGGGAGTGCATCAGGATTCACGAGTGCGAGATCGTAGGTGCGCGCGGCGGCGAGGGTCAACGCAGCCGCTGGTGCGCGCTGGACGGCGTTGACAGCCTCCTACCGGCAGGCCGAGGATCGACGGGCCATGACCTCGCTCCGCGACGACCCCGCAAACCCCCGCTGGCTCCGTAAGGCGCTCCGCGAGCTCCCGCGCACGATCGCCGACCTCATCGAGCAGTTCGGCAACGCCGCGCTGCACGCTCGCCCCGACGGCGAGGAGTGGAACGCTGTCGAGCTGATGGGCTTCATGGTTGAAAGCGAGCGCGAGGAC
>JBAYUZ010000098.1:0-7518 GCA_041674885.1 Dehalococcoidia bacterium | reverse complement strand
GCGTTCCAGATGGGGTTCATCATCTTCGTCCCCTTCCTGGTCATCGACATCGTCGTCTCGGCCGCGCTGCTGTCGATGGGCATGATGATGCTGCCTCCGGCGGTCGTCTCCCTGCCCTTCAAGATCCTGCTGTTTGTACTCGTCGACGGGTGGGGGCTGATCATCGGCTCCCTCGTCACGAGTTTCGTGCGCTGAAGGAGTCGCATCGATGACCGACGCTGCTGTCATCTCGCTCGCGCAGGACGCGCTCACCACGGCGCTCCTGATCGCGGGGCCGATCCTCGCGGTCAGCCTCGTGATCGGCCTGCTCGTCTCGATGTTCCAGGCGATGACCCAGATCAACGAGGCGACGCTCACCTTCGTTCCCAAGATCCTCGGCGTCTTCGCGGTCTCCGCGATCTTCGGCCCGTGGATGATCGGCACGATGGTCGGGTACACGCAGCGCCTCTTCGCCACGCTGCCGCTGGTGGCGCGCTAGGTTGCTCAGCGGCCTCTTCGCCGTCTCGCCGGAATGGTCGGCGCAGTTCCTGCTGGTGCTCGCGCGCGTGAGCGCGAGCCTGGTCGCGATGCCGATCTTCGGGGCGAAGGGCGTCCCGCCGCAGACGAAGATCGGCCTCGCGCTGCTGCTCTCGCTGATCGTGATGCCGCTGAGCGCGTCGCCGCGCGCGAGCGTGCCCACGCAGCTCCTGCCCTTCACCGCCGCCGTCGGCTCCGAGGCGCTGATCGGCCTCGCCGTCGGCATCCTGATCACGCTCGTCACGCAGGCGCTGCAGATGGGCGCCTCACTGGTCGGCGTGCAGATCGGCTTCGGCATGGGCGAGGTGCTGGATCCGCTCACCGGTGGCCAGACCGAGACGATCGGCCAGTTCTACGGCCTGCTCGTCACGCTCGTCTTCTTCGCCGTGAACGGGCACCACATGGCGATCGTCGGCCTGGTGCGGACGTTCGAGGTCGTGCCGGCCGGCGCTGCCGACATCGCGCTCATCGCCGGTGAGCGCTTCGTGCCGTTCGTGACCGCGTTGTTCGAGCTCGCGGTGCGGGTCGCGCTGCCGGTCGTCGGCGCGCTGCTGCTCACCGACCTCGGCCTCGGCCTCGTCGCGCGCACCATCCCGCAGCTCAACATCCTCGTCGAGGGCTTCCCGGTGAAGGTGACCATCGGGATCATGGTGATGACGGCCTCGCTGCCGCTGCTGGTCACGTTCATGGGCTCCACGCTCGCGACGATGGTGCCGAACGTCGGCCGCTTCCTGGTGGCGCCGTGAGCAGCGAGCGTACCGAAGCCCCTACGCAACGACGCCGCGACGACGCGAAGCGCCGAGGCCAGGTCGCGGTCAGTCGCGAGGTCGACAGCGCGCTCGTGCTGCTGGCCGCCTACTTCGCCTTCCGCTTCGGCGGCGAGCGCCTGTGGAGCGGGCTGGAGGCGCTGCTCCGCGACAGCCTGAGCCAGGCCTCGTACACCACGCTGACGCCGGAGTTCACCGCGCAGCTCGGCTCCTCGCTGATCTGGCGCGCGATCGTGCTGCTCGCGCCGCTGTTCGGGCTGATCGCGGTGTTCGGCACCTTCAGCGGGTTCGCGCAGGGCGGCGGCGTGTTCTCGTTCGAGGCGATCGCGCCCCACCCCTCGAAGATGAACCCGATCGCCGGCTTCAAGCGCACGTTCATGTCGAAGCAGTCCGCCGTCCAGCTCGCGAAGACGATGCTGAAGTTCGCGATCATCGGCGGCGTCGTCTGGGTCACGCTGCGCGACCGCATGACGGAGCTCACGAGTCTCGGCGTCGCCACCTCGATCCCCGCGGCGGCATCGACGATGTACAGCATCGGCTCCGGACTCGCGCTGCGCGTGCTGATCGTGCTGGTCGGCATCGGCATCATCGACATGCTGTTCCAGCGGTACGAGCTGCTCTCGCAGCTGCGCATGACCCGCCAGGAGGTGCGCGACGAGGCGCGCCAGCAGGAAGGCGACCCCGAGGTGAAGGCGCGCATCGCGCGCGTCCGCCGGTCGTTCCTTGCACGCATCATGCAGGCCGTCCCACAGGCGGACGTCGTGCTCATGAACCCGACGCACTACGCCGTCGCGCTGAAGTACGACGCCGCCACCTCGGCCGCGCCGAAGGTGATCGCGAAGGGCGAGAACCTGCTCGCGCTGCGCATCCGCGACCTGGCGAAGGAGCACGGTATCCCCGTGATCCAGAACCCCCCGCTCACGCGCGCGATCTACAAGGCCGTCCCCGTCGGCCGCGAGATCACGCCTGACCTCTACGAAGCCGTGGCTGCCGTCCTCGCGTTCGTGTACCGGCTCCGGTACGCGGGTGGACGCGTGGCGGCCTAGCCGAAAGGGACGCACGTGGCTGTCCAGACGCAGACCCCACAGGTGCTCACGCTCCCGCCCTGGGTGCAGCAGCTGTCGAAGCACTCCGACATCGCGCTGGCCGTGGCGGTGATGACGATCGTCGGGATGATGGTCATCCCGCTCCCGACGTTCATGATCGACCTGCTGGTCGCGTCGAACCTCGCGATCTCGATCACCATCCTGCTCGTGTCGATGTACACGAAGCAGGTGCTGGAGTTCAGCGTCTTCCCCTCGCTGCTGCTGCTCGTGACGCTGTTCCGGCTCGCGATCAACGTCGCGTCATCCCGCCTCATCCTCCTCGGCGGCGACGCCGGGCGGATCATCGAGGCGTTCGGTCACTTCGTCATCGGTGGATCGCTGGTCGTAGGCATCATCGTGTTCCTCATCCTGCTGATCATCCAGTTCGTCGTGATCACGAACGGTGCCGGGCGTGTCGCCGAGGTGGCCGCCCGCTTCACCCTGGACGCGATGCCCGGCAAGCAGATGTCGATCGACGCTGACCTCAATGCCGGCGTCATCACGGAGTCCCAGGCGCGCGAGCGCCGCACGGCGATCATGGCCGAGGCCGACTTCTACGGCTCGATGGACGGCGCCTCCAAGTTCGTGAAGGGCGACGCCATCGCTGCGCTGATCATCGTCGCCGTGAACCTCATCGGCGGCTTCGTGATCGGCGTCGTGCAGCGTGGGCTGGGCCCCGCCGAGGCTGCGACGACCTACGCGCTGCTGAGCGTCGGTGACGGCCTCGTCTCGCAGATCCCGGCGCTGCTGATCTCCACCGCGACGGGCCTGATCGTCACGCGTTCCGGCTCCGACATGCACCTCGGTGGGGACATCGGCAAGCAGCTGCTCGCGAACCCGCGCGCGCTGTTCATCGTCTCCGCCGTGCTCACGCTCTTCGGGCTCGTACCGGGACTTCCCCGATACCCGTTCTTCGCGCTCGCGATCACGATGGGTAGCGCGGGATACCTCGTGCGGGAGCGCCAGCGGGCGCTCGCGCAGGAGGAAGTGGCCGCCGAGCAGGTCGAGCGCGAGGAGCACGCCCAGAGCGTCGACTCGGTCGTCTCGATGCTGCAGGTGGATCCGCTCGAGGTGGAGGTCGGGTACGGGCTCATCCCCCTGGTCGAGGGCGACCACGGCGGGAGCGTCCTGAACCGGATCACCATCATTCGCCGCCAGGTGGCGATGGAGATGGGTGTCGTCGTGCCGATGATTCGCATCCGCGACAACCTCCAGCTCCCGCCCAACACCTACGTCGTGAAGCTGCGAGGCATCGAGATCGGCCGTGGCGAACTGATGGTCCACCACTTCATGGCCATGAACTCCGGACTCGCCACCGAGGAGATCGAGGGCGTGCCGACCGTGGAGCCCGCGTTCGGCCTCCCCGCGCGCTGGATCAGCGCCGCGCAGAAGCAGCGCGCCGAGCTCCTGGGCTACACCGTCGTCGACCCGCCCTCCGTGCTCGCCACGCACCTGTCCGAGGTCATTCGCCGCCACGCGCCGGAGCTGCTCTCGCGCCAGGACACGCAGACCCTGCTCACCCACCTCAAGGAGGAGTACCCGACGGTCGTCGAGGAGCTCGTCCCCGGCGTGCTCACCGTCGGCGAGGTGCAGAACGTCCTTCAGCTGCTGCTCCGCGAGGGCGTCTCGATCCGCGACCTCGTCACGATCGCGGAGACGCTCTCCGACCGCGGCCGCATCACGAAGGACGCCGAGTCCCTCGCCGAGGCCGTGCGCGCGGCGCTCTCGCGCCAGCTCTCGGTGCAGCACCGCGCGCCGGACGGCCGCCTCTACGCGCTGACGATGCACCCGACGCTCGAGCAGACGCTCGCCTCCGCGCTGACGCAGACGGAGGCCGGCATCGGGCTGCTCATCGAGCCCTCGTTGCTGGAGCGCCTGGTGCAGGCCATTGCCACGCAGGTAGAGATCACCGCCTCGCGTGGCCAGCAGGTCGTGCTGCTCACTTCAAGCCGCGTCCGCCGCCCGCTGCGGCGGCTCCTGGAACGCACATTCCCCACGCTGCCCATCCTGGCGTACGCCGAGGTGGCCAGCGAGGTCGACGTCGAATCGGCAGGCATGGTGGAGGTAGATGGGTATGCGCGCTAAGCGCTTTCAGGCAGCCACGATCGCGGAGGCGTACGAGCAGGTTCGCCTGACGCTCGGCGACGACGCGGTGATCATCTCGACCCGTCAGGCCGTCGCCCCCGGCATGTTCGGCTTCGGCAAGCGCGAGTTTGTCGAGGTCGTCGCGGGCATCCCGGAGGTGCCGCAGTCGGCGATGCCGGCGCGCCCGCTGGTGCAGGACGCCGCCGCCCACGACATCGTGCGCGGGCTCGCGGAGCGCGCTGCGGCGCGCGGCAGCGGCCTCGACATCGCGCTGCCGCAGGAGTCGCCGTACGCCGACCAGCCGCTGCGCGCGCTCCCGCGCCTCGATGATGAGGACGAGCGTGACGCCGACCTCGCGCCGCCGTTCGTGAACTCCTTCGCCGGCATCGGTCGTGGCGGCCCGTTCGACGTGCAGGAGCGCGCCGCGACGTCTCGCATGACCGCACCGCCGCCCCCGCCGGTTGAGCCGGCGCCGATCGTACCGCTGCCGACGTTCGCGCCGGCCGCGAGCATCGAGCCTCTGTCCGCACCGATGCATGCCGACCACGAGCTGCTCGCGACGCTGGTCGCCGGCCTCGACGATGTGCGCGCGCTGGTGGAGCGCATGGCGCTCGAGCGCGCCGCGGCCGCGATCGAGGGTGGCCCCGCTGCCCTCGCGGACGTGAAGAGCCGCCTGGAGGATCAGGGTGTCGCCGCCCTGGTGCTCGTCCCGGTGCTCGACCGCTGCGCCGCTGCGCTCGCCCCGAACGCCTCCGCCGAGGCGACCCGCCAGACTGTCGAGCGCCGCCTCGCTGCGACGCTCCCGCAGCCGATCAGCCTCGACCTCGCGAAGCGGCCCGCGACGATCTTCATCGTCGGCCCCGCCGGTGCGGGCAAGACCACTGCCGCCGTGCGGCTGGGGATGCAGTTCGCGCAGCAGGGCCTGCGCGTCACCATCGCCGGCACCGATGTCGACCGCGCGGGCGCACCGCAGCAACTGCAGGCGTACGGCGCCGCGGCCGGCCTGCGCATCCGCATCTGCTACACCCCTGGTGAGCTGCAGGCACTCATCGGCGAGGGCGAGTCCGACGTCGTCATCGTCGATGCGCCGGGACACAACGGGACGCGCACCGACCGTATGGCGGAGCTGGGCGCGTTCACCCAGGTCGCTCGCGACCGCCACCTGCTGCTCACGCTCCCCGCCACCATGCAGGCCGATGACCTGCTCCGCGTCACGCGCGCCTACGCGAGCGCGAAGCCGAGCGGCCTGCTGCTCACCCGCTGCGATGAAACGGAGACCTTCGGAGGGCTGCTCAGCGCGATCGCACAGTCGCGGCTGGGCGTCGCCTACACCACCCACGACGAGTCCGTCGGCGAGCCCGCTCGCCCCGGCGACAACCACGCGCTCGCCTCGGCCGTCTTCCGCGGTCGCTGGCCGGAGCGTGCGCCACTGGCCGTGGCCGGGAAGCGCGCGGGGTAAGGCGCAGTGACGGGCTTCATCGACCTGCGCCCGGGTCAGGCGATCAGCGTCCAGCAGGACGCGGGGGCGCTCGCGACCGCGTACGCCTCGACGATCCGCCACGTCTCGCCGGTCGGCGTTCGCGTCGACCTGCCGAAGCGCGGCGCGGAGCGCATGGCCGTGCGCGCCGGCGATGACCTGATGATCATGGTCGACCTCCAGGGCCGGCTCTACACCTTCACGACCCACGTCGAGAAGGTGGAGCTGCGCGATGAGGCGATGGTGATCGAGCGCCCACGCGTCGTGGAGCAGAGCGAACGCCGCCAGTTCTTCCGCCTCGCCATGAACATCCGCCCGCTCTACGTCGCCGTCCTCGATGAGGATCACGAGGAGGCGCGCCGCGTGGAGGCGATCTTCGTCGACATCAGCGGTGGTGGTGTGCAGATCCGCACCAAGCAGCCGCTTGCCCACGGCGAGCACATCCACGCCGTCTTCCCCCTCGGGGACGACAACCTGGAGGCGGACATGGAGGTGCTCAACGCGGAGCGCCTGGACGCCGACCCGCCCTGGCTCTATCGCGCCAACGGCAAGTTCGAGTCGCTCACCCGCGTGACGCAGGAGCGGATCATCCGCTTCATCTTCCGCCAGCAGGTCGAGTGGATGAAGCGAGGATCACGCTAGTGCTCCTCATGCGCCTCGGCCTGACGCTTGCTGCCGTCGCCGCGCTCCTCGTGAGCGTTGGCTCCTGGCTGGCTGGCTACCCGACCGAGGTGGCGACCCTGCGCGGTCTGGTCGCGTTTGGCGGCATCTCGCTGGTCGCGTATCTCGCCGAGCTGGTCGTTGCCACGACGCCGCCTCCCCGCCACGCGCGTGAACGACTCGATCTCTCGCTCCATCCGCCTCTCGAAGGCGACATCACCGATGACGCTTCCGATGAGGCGCGAGCCGCCTGAAATGAGCACTGACCATGCCGCCTGAGACTGTGGAGCAGCAGACCGCCACCGCCGACCTCTGGACGCGATACGCCGAGACGCGCGATATCGCGCTGCGTGAGCAGCTGATCCTGCAGTACGCGCCGCTGGTGAAGTACGTCATCGGTCGCCTCGCGATCTCGTTGCCCGCGATCCTCGACTACGAGGACATCCTGTCCTACGGCACGATCGGCCTGATCGAGGCCGTGGAGCGCTTCGACCGCGAGAAGGGCGTGAAGTTCGAGACGTACGCGATCTCCCGCGTCCGCGGCTCGATCATCGATGCCCTGCGCGCCCTTGACCGCCTGCCGCGCTCCGTGCGCCAGAAGGCGCGTGAGGCCGAGGCTGCCGTCACCGCCCTCACCGCGACCCTCGGTCGCGCCCCCACCGATGCCGAGGTCGCCGAGAAGCTGGGCATCGCCATCGACCGTTACCTCCAGGACATGGTCGACGCCTCCTGGGTGACCGTCTCCCTCGACACCGTCGGCCCCGCCGACGACGACGAGGACAGCGGCGAGATCCCCGTCGCCGACCCGGACGCCGAGGACATCACGCTCAACATCGAGCGCGAGGAACTCATCGGGGAACTCACCGGGGCGATTCAGGAACTCCCTGATCGTGAACAGCTCGTGTTGTCGCTCTACTACAAGGAGGAG
>JBAYUZ010000097.1:0-7679 GCA_041674885.1 Dehalococcoidia bacterium | reverse complement strand
GGAGCCGGCGACGCGCATGCCCTCGACAGCCGACACCATCGGCAGCCGGACGCGCGCGCCGACAGCGCCCGCGACCGGTAACGCACCACCAAGGGCGCGCGTGGCGATGCGAGTGCGGCGGCCGCCACCTGCGCTCGACCGCGACACTGTCGCATCTGCGGCAGCGCCAACGAAGTCGTCATCGATATCCGGAGATGCGACTGCGAGCGCGGTGGGCTCGGGGGACGCGATGCGGCGTGTTCCATCCTCGCGGGGCGTTGCACCCTCGTACGGCGGCTGGGCGATGGCCGGGCGCACGGCGAGGCGCTGCACGGCGACGCCCCCACGCACCGCCCGCCCAAGCGCGCCCGGCACGAGGCGGCGCTCGCCCATCGGGGCTGCGCCGAAGGCTGCCGAAGTGGCGCCATACGTGGTGTCCACGCGCGCCTGCGGCATCGATGCCAGTCGCGCCGCAGCAGTGCGCGACGCGATCGACTCGCCAGGATGCGCGGCATCGATGGATGTGTCGTGGACGGCGAGCGCGGACGCAGCCGTCACCTCCGCCGCTGCACCCGGCGCAGCGAGGCGCGACGTTGCACCGAGCGGACTCACCTCAGGTGCAGCGGCGGGTGCCGGATCGCGCCCGGGCTGCGTGCGGCGCTGGAGCGGTGATCGCGGTGCCGCGCCGGGGATCGAGGGTCGTGGCGCGCGGGATGTCGGCGAAGCGGGGGGCGGCATCGGCGTTAGTGCGTTCGCGCGCTCGTCGTGGGCGTCCTGTGCACGCACCGCCTCGGACACAGCGGTCGAGGGGTTTCGAGGTTCGATGACGCCGTCGGCGTCATGCCGGGCGACGTGCGGTGCGAACGTATCGGGCGCAGCGGCAGCCTCGTCCGGTGCCGCGTGCGCGGGGGTGCTTCGCTGCGGCGGCCTGGCAGCGCGATGCGCGCTCGTGCGGGCCGACGTGCGGCGCGGCGCGGCGATGCGCTGCGCGGGCTGCGCCGCGCGCGGGGCGTTTCGTCGACCAGGCGCGGGCATCCGCTGCGCGGGAGACGGCGCCGACGGGCGCGGGCCGCGCGGCATCGACTGCACGCCGCGGCCACCGCCCGGGTCGAAGCCGCCGAAGGGGTTGGGACGCATCGTGCCACCCGAGAGCAGGCCAAAGGTCTCCACGCGCACCGGGCCCACCGCGCGCGTCAGACCTCGAAAGGAGTGGCGGCGTTCGAGGCCACGCCCCACCGCGCCGGGCGCGAGGTGGCCGCGCGGCGTGTGATCGCGGTTGGCGACGCGCAGCGAGCGGAATCCCGCGCGCCGCGACGCGATGCCACTGGAGACGCCTCGCGCGGAGACGTCCAGCGGCGGCAGACTCTGCCAGCCACCGGCGGTTAGATCGGCAGTGATGGCAGTTCGCTCCGGAAGCCGTGGTGTGCGACCTCCAGCGTCTCCGTCGCGACCTCGGCAGCCGAGGTGGACATCGTGGGGCCGGACCAGCTCACCGGGAACGCGTCATAGAACGACCACGCGCGGATCGGCTCGCGGATCGCGGTGGAGCCGACGCCAAACATCGTCGGGCCCAGCAACACCAGGTACGCGGTGTGGCGTTCGAGCTTGTTGTTCTTGCCGGAGAAGCCCTCGCCGGAGCAGCGCCTGAGCCAGTCAAACAGCGCGTCGTTGGAGGTCACACCGCGCTTCATCACCAGGTTCGGCCACGTCATGCGGCCGGGCTTGCGGTGCGTGAACTCATTCTGACCGCCCTCGACGATCTTCTCCTCCTCGATGCGCACAGAGAGGCCGGACACTTCCATGAAGTGCCCGATCGCAACGCCATCGATCATGAAGACGAACTGACCGACCCACGGCGAGTCCTGTCCGAGGAACAGGCGCCGAGTCAGTCCGTTCACCGCTCCGTCGAAGCTCACCGGTACCCCTCCAGTGCGCGTTCGTTCAGGCTGGCGATCTCACGGATCACGCGATGACGGTCGTCGTGCTCCAGGTTCAGGACGGCATCCATCGTCCAGTGCAGGTGGTACGTGACGTAGACGAGCTCCCGCCAGAGCTCCTCGATCTCGTACCGGATTAGCCCCCGGCCGCCTGGGGGCTTTCCGCCAAAGGGCTGTCGTCATCCATCTGGTCGAGCTCCGACGGGTCGCCGAAGTTGATGATCCCGTAGACGTCCTGCAGGTATGCAAGGTCGTACGCGAACAGCGACTCGATGATCTTGGGGGTGACCTGCGTGATGGTGCCCAGCCGCGTGATGACACGGCTGAGCACGATCACGGTCAGATACGCCTCGTTCTCGCGGACGCGCGGGTCGCGCAGCGGCTCGATCTCGTCGCGCGCCGTCGCCAGCCGCATCGTGCCCTCACGATGCAGCTGGCCGTTGTCGTCGACGTAGCCCCTGGGGAGACGAAACGAGAACTCGGTTTGCAGCGTCATGCGCGCTCAAGACCCTCGTGCGCGATGGTGACTTCCTCCACCGCGATCTCGTTGGCGCCGGCGTCCAGGTCAGAGCCCTTCCACACCGACGGCCAGCCGTTCACGAAGTTCCAGCGCGCGACCTCGGTCTGCATCGAGTCGTAGAGCACGATGCTGCCGTTGCGGCGAGCGCCGTCGATGTCGCCATCCAGCACCTGCTTGCGCCAGGTCCAGAAGTCGAGCACCGCGTCCACGCGACGCCGCAGCGTGATGTCCGACCACGAGGGTGAACCGGGCACCTTGCGGATGATCAGCTGGCCGGAGCCGGTGACCTCCTTGTACTCGATGACCTCCGTGGAGTTGTCGATGCCGCTCGCCTCCTTGAAGGAGGCGATGGTGATGCCGTCCACCTCCACGGCGAACGCGAATGTCGTCAACAGATCAGGCATGGGTCAGTCCCTTCCTACGCCGAGATGAGTGGCCCGCTCGATCGCGTGCTACTCAGCCGCCCCGGCGCCCCCCTGCCACTGGCTGATGCGGAAGATCACGAACTCTGCGGGCTTCACCGGCGCGATGCCGATCTCCACCACCAGCTTGCCCTCATCGATCGAGGACTGCGGGTTCGTCTCCGCATCGCACTTCACGTAGAACGCCTGCTCCGGCGTGGTGCCGGCCAGCGCGCCGCTGCGCCACAGGCCCATCAGGAACGCGTTGATGGTGCGCTTCACGCGCTGCCAGAGCGCCTGGTCGTTGGGCTCGAACACGACCCAGTTGGTGCCCATCAGGATCGTCTTCTCGACGAAGTTGAAGAGCCGGCGCACGTTCACGTAACGCCACGAGGGGTCCGAGGTGAGCGTGCGAGCGCCCCAGATGCGCGTGCCGCGCGTACCGAACGGCCGAATGCAGTTCACGCCGATCGGGTTGAGCAGCTCCTGCTCCTGCGTGGTCATCTTCAGCTCGACATCGAGCGCGCCGCGCACGACCTCGTTCGCCGGAGCCTTCCACACGCCGCGGGTGGAGTCGTTCCGCGCCCAGATGCCGGCGACGTGGCCGGAGGGCGGGATCGTGATCATCTTCGGCTCGTCGTTGTCCGGCTTCGCGAAGGGGTTGCTGACCTTGATCCACGGGTAGTACAGCGTCGCGAACTTGCTGTCGTACATCGCGACCTGGCTGCGCCACTCCTGCACCTGCGTGGGGCCCATCGCGGGCGGGGAGTCGAGGACGGCCATGCGGTCGCCCTGCTTCTCACAGTGGCTGATAAGCGCGGTCTGCACCGCCTGGAAGGTGACGAGGTCGACCTCGCCGGCCGCGTTGCGGGTGGCGGTGATGAGGTCGGGGACCATCACCATCGTCACGTCCTCGGCGACGACCAGGCCGTTGATGCCGGTGCGGGCGGACTCGCTGCCGATGAAGTCGTCGGCGCCGACGGCGAGCGCGGCATCTGCCTCATCGACGTGCGGGACGCGAACGATGTACGCGCCGCCTCCGCCGTTGTTGAACCAGCCGTAGACCGACTGCGGCAGCGCCAGGCCGGGTGCGAAGCCGCCGTAGAGGCCTTCGAACTGGGTCCAGTTGCTGACGAAACGGGGCTTCTGCCCGCGCGGGTCGGCGGGGTCGTCCGTCGGGAACGTCGCGGTGTAACCGACGAACGCACCAACGGCAGTCCCTGCCGCCTCCAGCGGCTTCGAGCCGCCATCGAGCTCCTCGACGAAGACGCCGGGGGCCAGGTATGTGGGCATGCTGCCTCCTCACGTGCACGTGCTATGAGGCGAGGCTGGGGGAACCCGCCCTCGACAGAACAGCGGCCGACCGATGGGGCGGATCGCTGCGCACGCTGCGGCCAGGCAGATGCACAGAGTGGGGAGGAGCGACGACGACCCCGCCACGAGATCGAACGTCGTCACAGGTTCTACAACGCGCTCCGCAAACTTGCAACGCGGGTACCACGCACGAGTGAGATTGCAAGAGCAGATCGTCATGCCTCGTTGTGAGTGAGCGCGCGATTGCGTAGCATCACGGCAGGCGCAGCGACTTCCCCGCGCAGCGCCCGCAGGTAGCGGCGGGCATCGATCCGGCCTCGGCCGGTGGGAGCGAGGGGCGCGATGAGCAGCCGGTCGCGGAGCCGTGTCACACCGACACGCCCAGAACAGTCACGCCCCGAGCACGTGCAGACCGCTGAGGCGGCTGCCGCTCCCGAGGCGTCCTCGGTGCAGCAGGCGATCACCAGCCCACACACGGCATCACCTGCCTCGCTGCGCGCGCTGGGCGCGGCTGCGGGCAACGCCGCGGTGCAACGCAAGGTCTCGGCGGGCACGCAGCCACCGATGCTGCCGGTGTCGGAGCCGACCCCCGCGCCCGCACCTGCGTCACCCTCGATGGAGCGCACATTCGGCGCGGGCTTCGAGGGCGTTCAAGTGTCGAACGGCGCAAGCGCACCCGCGATGGGCGCAGCGGCGTACACGCAGGGCGATGCGATAGGTGCCGGGGCAGGCGCGCCCGCGGGGCTCATCGGCCACGAGGCGTGGCACGTCACACAGCAGCGGCAGGGCCGCGTGCAGCCGACGACGTCGGTGAACGGCGCCGCGATCAACGACAACGCCGGCCTGGAGCGCGAGGCTGACGTGATGGGCGCCCGTGCGCTGGGCAACGTCGCCGCGCAGCGCCTCGCCGAGACCGACGAGGAGGTGCCGAGCACCTTCAACATGCCCGGCGTGAACCTCCCGGCCCCCGGCGGCGGCAACGCCCTCCCGCCGGAGGTGCGCGCGAAGATGGAGGGCGCCTTCGGGCATGACTTCTCCGACGTGCGCGTGCACACCGGCGGCGCGGCGGCCAGCGTGGGCGCGCTCGCCTACACGCAGGGCTCGGACATCCACTTCCAGCCCGGCCAGTACAACCCCGGCACGCTGAGCGGCCAGGAGACGATCGGCCACGAGCTGGCGCACGTCGTCCAGCAGCGCGCAGGCGCCGTGGCCACGCCGCAGGGCCTCGGTGCGCCGGTGAACGCCGACCCGTCGCTCGAGGCCGAGGCCGACGCGCTCGGCAGGCAGGCGGCGCACGCCGACGGCGCGATGGCCGCCGCCGCACCCGCCTCGTTCGCTCCAAGCGCGGGCGTCGAGGGCCCCGTGCAGGGCCTCGGCATCTTCGATCGCATCAAGAGCTGGTTCGGCGGCGGCAAGAAGGACGAGGCACCCGCCGGCGGTGACATCGAGATGGGCCCGGTCGGCGGCGCGGTGAACCCGCTTGCCGCTGCCGCTGCGCCCCCGCCGGTCATGTCGCCCGCCGAGTCGCCACGCGCCGCGGCTGACATCGATGGCGGCGACGCGGACGCCGACGTCGATCCGGAGGGCGCGGCGATCGTCGTCGACGCGCTGCCGCCCGACCAGATCTCGGCGGCCGCCGACGAGGCGCGCAAGCTCGGCCCGAACGCCGCCGAGGTGATCGCCTCCGCTGCGGACGGCCCGACCGTTACCTCGAACGACGCCTCTGCGCCCAGTGCCGGGGACGCCATGGGCGATGTGCCCGGCAACCCGCGAGACCTGGCCGATGAGCTCGGCGTCGGCGATGCGTTCGCCGATCTCGACATCGGCGACGCCCTGCCGGGCACGGGCACGGCGATCTGGGAAGGCATCAAGGGCGGGGCATCGGTGGCCGGCAGCGCGATCAGCAGCGCCGCCAGCAGCGTGGGCGGCGCGGCCATGAGCGCCGGTCGCGCGGTGTACGACGACCCGCTCACCGCAGGCGCCGGCGCGGGCGCGGCGGTCAGCGGTGGTATCGCCGCAGCCGGCGCCACCGCGAAGGGCATCAGCACCGTTGCCGGGCTTGGCGGCAGCGGCATCGATCACGCGGCGAAGCTGTTCGGCGCGGCGTCGCCGGGCTACGGCGGCGCGAGTGTGAACACCGGCTGGGCGGACGCCGGCGCCGCTGTCGACACCGCGCAGTACGCGGGCGGTGCGGGCGGCGTGTTCGGCGCGGCCAGCAGCCTGAGGGACGTGTACGGCGCGGGCTCCGAGCTCGCCTCGAGCAACCAGGCGCTGACGACCGACACCGAGACCGGCACGCGCGGCCTGTCCGCGCTGTCGGCGGCGGCACAGTCGAGTGCCAGCGCCGCGCGTTCGATCGAGGCGGCACGCCTGGGCGTCAACGCCTCGCAGAACGTCGGCAACGCGGTGATGGCGGGCGCGGGCACCGCCGCTGCAGGGCTCTCGATCGCGACGGGCAGCATCGATGTCATTCGCGGCGTCGGCGGTGCCGCGCTCGCGCAGTCGCGCATGGGCGAACTCCGCACCGTCGCGGGGCTTTCCGACCGTGAAGGCGTAAAGGATCAGGCGCGCTACGCGGCCGGGAAGCAGGAGCAGAAGCGCGACGACCGTCTGATCACCGCAGGCAAGGGTGCGCTGGGCGTGATTGGCGGTGGCCTGCTGCTGGGCCTCGGACTCACCAACCCGGTGGGACTCGCGCTGATCACCGGCGCCGCACTCATCGGCGGTGGCGTGGCGCTCTACCGTTGGTGGCAGGGGCGCAAGAAGGTGAAGGACGCCTCCGGCCAGGAGACGAACGTCACCGTGAAGCAGCAGGAGCAGGCCGACCGCGCTGCTCGAGCCGCCGAGCTGTTCGCCAACAAGGACGACCGCGAGTACCGCAAGATCCTGCTGGCGATCGGCATCTCCGAGAAGAAGCTCGCATCGGGCGCCGTCACGCCGGCCGACATCGAGAAGGCGCTCGCGCCGAGGTAGTCGGCGCACCGGGAAGCAGGACACGTGGCCCATCCGCTGATCGAGCACGCCGAGCGCACGCTGGTGGAGACCGGCTTCACCGTGCAGCGCGTCGCGGGCGCACCGCAACTGCCCGGCGAGCAGCTGCTGGTCTCCGTCTCGAACGACCCGCAGGGGCGCGAGCGGCTGATCCTGCTGACGCTGTACGAGGGCCTTGCCGACGAGATCGATGACGCGCACCTGTTGCAGTACTTCGTGCGCTTCCCGTTCGAGGTCGCGCCGGAGCATCGCGACGACCTCGCGCGCTTCCTCAACCTCGTGAACGTGCGGCTGCCGCTGGGCGCGTACGGCTTCCTCTACAACGGCATGGTGTTCTTCCGCGCGATGGCGATGCTGACGGTGGACACCGCCACGTGGTCGAAGCTCATCGGCGAGTACTTGTTCATCACCGTGTTCGCCCTCGACGCGTTCGCCGAGGGCGTGGAGGCGGTCGCGACCGGGCGCATGACGGCGCGGCAGGCGTCCGAGGCCGACGCGCGCCTCGACCCGCTGGACGAGTAGCCCGGTGCGCCAGCG
>JBAYUZ010000096.1:0-7842 GCA_041674885.1 Dehalococcoidia bacterium | reverse complement strand
GTGGTGGCGCTGGCGACGGCGCTGCCGGCGTTCGCGGGGCGCGAGCCGCTGCACTGGGGGGCGTGGCGACGCAACCCCGGTGCGCTGCTGCTGGCGGCCTCGGTGTTCGCGGGGCTCGCGATGACGAACGCGTGGGACGCCGTGATCTACGGCGCGGTGTGGGGCGCGGCGGTGCTCGCGGTGGTGGCGGCGAGCGGGTGGCCGCTGTTCGGCGGCGCGGTGGTCGCAGCGAGGTACCTCGCGCTGCCGGCGCTTGCGGCGGGGCTGATCGCCGCGCCGTTCCTCGCGTCGCTGCAGTCGGTGCCGGTCGGGTTCGACCTGTTCCGCGGGCCGGCGAGCGACCCGGTGCGCTTCCTGCTGGTCTGGTCGCCGCTGCTCGTGCCGCTGCTCGCAGGCGTACTGGCGCTGCGGCCGAGGCTGCGCCGTGACGACCTCGCCACCGGGGCCGCGGGCGCATCGGCGGTCGTGCTGGCGTGGGGCGGCGGGCTGCTGCTCGCCGGGCAGGGCGCAGCGTTGGGCGGGCGCGGTGCGGGCTGGGCGACCCTCGCGCTGCTGGTGACGACGTTCGGCCTCGCCGCCGCCGCGTGCGCCGAGGCGATGCGGCGCCGCGACAGCGCGCTCGCGGCGGTGCTCGGCCTCGGCGCGGCGTGCGCGGCGATGGTGCTGGCGACGGAGCTGTTCTTCCTGCGCGACGCGCTGGGCGATCGCATGAACACGGTGTTCAAGTTCTGGTTCGCGGGCTGGCTGATCCTCGCGGTCGCGGGAGCGGCGGCGGCGGGGATCGCGTACGACCGCATGGCGACGCTGCGCCCGAGGTGGCTCGCCATCCCCGCGCTCGCTCTCGGCGCGGCGCTGTACGGCGGATCGCTGCTCTACGCGCCCGCAGCGACCGTCGCGCGTGCACGCGAGGGCCAGGAGCCGAGCCTCGACAGTCTTGCGTACGTGGAGCGCACCGACCCCGGCATGGCCGAGGCGATCACGTGGGTGCGCGCGCACCTCGGACGCGACGACGTGCTGCTCGAGGCGACCTCGCGGGACTACAGCGCGGGGAACGCGGTGTCGGCGGCGACCGGGGTGCCGACCGTGCTCGGCTGGCGCGGGCACGAGGTGACGTGGCGTGGGAACATACCGGCACTGAGCACGAAGTACTACGGCGTGCTGGCGATCTACACGGACGGCGCGACGGCGGAATCGCTGGCGTGCGCGAAGGAGCTGGGCGTGACGTACGTCTACCTGGGCCGCGAGGAGACCTCGCAGTTCGGCCCCGCGGTCGCGTCGCGCTTCGCCGCATGGCCGACCGTGTTCACCGCCGAGGGCGTGCGCATCGTGCGCGTGCCATACGAGGAGGCGCGATGACGTCCGAGGAGGTGGTCGAGGCGTCCTCGCGGCCGGTCGAGCGTGCGACCGAGCCCTTCCCGCTGTGGGGCCGGACGACGTGGATCGTCCTCGGCATCGTCGCGATCGCCGCGGCGCTGCGGTTCTGGGATCTCGGCGCGCGCGCGATCCACCACGACGAGTCGCTGCACGCGACGTACAGCTGGTACTTCATGCGGCTGGCGCCGATCTACGTCCACGACCCACTCATGCACGGGCCGTTCCAGTTCCACGCGATGGCGCTGGTCTTCAAGCTCTTCGGTGACAACGACTACACGGCGCGCATCCCGGCGGCGCTGGCAGGCACGGCGATCGTCGCGACACCGCTGCTATTGCGCCAGTGGCTTCGACCGGTGGGAACGGTGGCGGCGAGTGCATTCCTCGCGCTGTCACCGGCGGTCCTCTACTACTCGCGGTTCGCGCGCGAGGACATCTACATCGCGCTGTGGACGGTGCTGCTGTTCATGGCGGTGTGGCGATTCCGGCAGGATGGGCGCGACCGCTGGCTGGCACTGATCGCGGGCACGCTGGCGCTGTCGTTCGCGACGAAGGAGTCGGCGTACCTGACAGCGGCGGTGCTGCTCGTATACCTCGATGTCACGCTGACGCAGGCGCTGCTCGACCAGCGCGGGACACGAGGCGCCGCGAGGTGGCGCGATGGCGTGCTGCTCGCGCCGGTGGCGTGGGCGATCGTCGCGCTGTGGTACGCGATCACGCCGCTGCGCGAGCGGCTGCGCCTCACCTCAATCCCGCGCGAGGGGGATGCGCTGATCGTGATCGGCATCCTCACGCTGCCGCAGCTGGCGGCGGCGGTACAGCTCCCGCTCGCCGCGGCGGGCATCGAACTCGATGGGACGGCGGAGCGACGCCTGGCGGTCGTCACGATCTCGGCGCTGCTGGGTGTGGCGATGATGGTGGGGATGTTCTGGGACACGCGGCGGTGGGCGATCGTCTCGCTGATCTTCTACGGCATCACGATCCCGCTGTTCACGACCGAGTTCACGAACCTGCGCGGTGGGATCACCTCGGACTTCTGGGGCTCGCTCGACTACTGGATCGCGCAGCAGGGCGTGCGCCGAGGCGAGCAGCCGTGGTTCTACTACTCGATGATGGTGCCGCTGTACGAGTTCCTGACGCTCATCCCCGCGATCATCGGCGGCTGGTGGCTGCTGGAACGCCGCCACGGCCTCGGCGCGCTGTTCGTGGTGTGGGGCGTCGGCACGTTCGCGGCGCTGACGAGCGCTGGCGAGAAGATGCCGTGGCTGCTCGTGCACCTCGCGATCCCGCTCGCGTTCCTCGCCGCGCTCACGGCCGGTGAGGGCATCGAGTGGTTGCGCGCCCGTCGCGGCCGCACCTCGGCGCGGGTGATCGCGCCGCTGAGCGCGGTGCTCGGCGTCGTGCTGGCGCTGGTCTCGGTGCGCGCGGCGCTGCTGGTCTCGTTCGCGCACTCGGACACGCCGGTCGAGCCGCTCATCTACACGCAGACCTCGCCGGACGTGCCGAAGCTCTCGCGACGCATTCACGCGCTCGCCGCGGAGCACCCCGACGAGCGGCTGGTGGTCGTCGTCGACGATTCCGAGGGCGCTTCGTGGCCGTGGGCGTGGTACCTGCGCGACCTGCCGGGGACGACCTACGCGCCCTCGAGCGTGCTGGGAACAACCTGGCACTCGGGCGCGGTGCTGCTCGCGCTGCCGGATAACGTGACGGGCACGCTGCGCGCGCAGGCCGGGGCGGGGGAGCCGTACGTGCACCGCTGGTGGTTCCCTGAGGAGGGCTACCGGGCGACGACCGGCGACAGCCTGCTCTCAGACCTCGTGACGGGGCGGATGCTGCTGCGCTGGGCGCGCTTCCAGCGCGACCGCATCCCGGTCGAGGCGATCGGGCGGATGGACGCCGTGGCGGTGTTCCCGGCCTCGACGCCGGTGGGCGGGGCGGGTGGCCCGCAACCGGCCACTCCGCGATAGTAGACGCCTCCCACCGCACCCACTGGAGCGCCTGGTGTCGACGTTGCGGAACCCTCGTGTCTGGATCGGCGTGGCCGTCAGCCTGCTGTTCCTCGGGCTGCTGCTTCGGTCCGTCGACTGGCGGCTGGTGCTGGACGAGGTGCGACGCGCGAACGTCGCGCTGCTGGTCGCCGCGGTCGTCGTCGAGTTCGGTGCACTCTGGGTGCGCGGCTGGCGCTGGCGCATCGTGCTCGACTCAACGGTGCGCATCACGACGCCGAACGCGGTCTCGCTGCTGCTGATCGGCTACGCCGCGAACAACCTGCTGCCGATGCGCGCGGGCGATGTCGTGCGCGCGCAACTGCTCCACCAGCAGCACGGCACGAGCCGCCTCGCCGGCCTCGGTACGGTGGTGGTCGAGAAGATCTTTGACGGCATCATCCTCGCGCTGTTCCTCGCGCTGACGCTGGCGGCGTCCGGCGTGGGGAACACGGCGGTGCGGCTGTTGGCGGGCGTGATGGGCGCGGGCTTCGTCGTGCTCGGCGTTGTGATCGCGCTGCTCGCGCTGTGGCCCGCGTTCACGAACCTGATGATCGCGATGCTCGGCGTGCTGCCCGCAGGCGTGCGGCCGAAGGCGCGCGCACTCCTCGGCTCCTTCTTGCAGGGGCTCAGCTCACTGCGCGGCGCGGGGCCGTGGGCGATGGTGCTCACGACGACGACGGCTTCGTGGCTGCTCGAAGCAGCGATGTACGCGCTGGTGGGGATGGCCTTCGGGTTGCAGGTGCCGCTGGCGGCCTACCTCGCGGTATGCGGTGCCGCGAACCTCGCGATCGTCGTGCCCAGCAGCGCGGGCGGCGTGGGGCCGTGGGAGTACTTCGCACGCATCGTGATCGTGGATACGTTCGGCGCGCCGCTGGCTGCCGGGACGGCGTACGTGCTGGTGTTGCACGTGCTGCTGCTGGCGCCGGTGGTCGTGGCCGGGCTCGGGCTGCTCTGGCGACAGCATCTGGGGATCAGTTCGATGGTGCAGGCCGGGACGGCCGGCGCCGAGTAAGGGGCGACACGTGAAGTTCGTGATCATCGGCGCCGGCGTCGGAGGCCTGGGTGCCGCGTACGACCTTGTGCGGGCCGGCCACGAGGTGGCGGTCTACGAGGCGAGCGACGAGATCGGCGGGCAGGTGCGCACGTTCGAGATCGGCGGCGGGCGGCTGGAGTACTTCTACCACCACCTGTTCCGATCCGACACGGTCGCGACGGAGCTGATCCACGAGCTCGGCCTGGCCAACGACCTCGACTGGATCGAGTCGCGCATCGGCTTCCTCACGGGCGGCAATATCTACCCGTTCGTCGGCGCGCTCGACCTGCTGCGCTTCTCGCCGGTCTCGCTGATCACGCGGCTTCGCCTCGGCCTCGCCGCGCTGTGGCTGCGGCGACAGCCGGACTGGAAGCGCTACGAGGGCCAGCGCGCCAAGCCGTGGATCCTGCGTGCCGTCGGTCAGCAGGGCTACGACAAGGTGTGGGGCCCGCTGCTCCGCGCGAAGTTCGGCCCGCACGCCGATGACGTCTCGATGGTGTGGTTCTGGGGCAAGGTGTTCCTGCGCTTCGCGTCACGGCCCGGCGGGCTCTTCGCGAAGGAGCAGCTCGGCTACCTCAGGGGCTCGTTCGGGCGCCTCGTCGACGCGATGGGTGCGGCGGTGCGCCAGCGCGGCGGCACCATCGAGGTGCGCCGCGCGGTGGAGCAGGTGCTCACCCAGGACGGCCACGTGACCGGCGTGCGCCTCCGCACGGCCGACGGGGGCACCGAGGACGTACCGGCGGACGTGGTGATCGGCACGGTGCCGTCGGAGCAGTTCGCGCGGATGGTGCCGGACCTCGATGCCGCCTACGCGGCGAAGCTGCGCGAGGTGCAGTACCAGTGGGCGACGGTGCTGGTGGTCGCGCTCGACCGGCCGCTCTCGCCGATCTACTGGCTCACGGTGACCGACCCCGACTGCCCGTTCGTGGTGGCGGTGGAGCAGACCAACTTCCGTTCGCCCGCCGAGTACGGCGGCAACCACGTCGTCTACTTCTCGAACTACACCGATCCGGGCGACCCGATCGTGGACGAGAACGAGGAGCAGGTGCTGAGCCGGTACGAGGCGTTCATCAAGCGCATCAACCCGGACTTCGACCGCTCCTGGGTGCGCGGCACGTGGCTGTTCAAGGATCGCGCCGGCCAGCCGATCGTTCACTACCGCTACCACGAGGTCATTCCCGACCTCCGCACCCCCACGAAGGGGTTGTACCTGGCGAACACGACGCAGATCTACCCGGAGGATCGCGGGCAGAACTACGCGATCCGCCTGGGCAAGCGCGTCGCGCAGCTGGCGATGGAGGACGTGGCGCAGCGGTAGGGCACCCGCGGTCGGCACTCGGGTGCCGGCACCTAGCGTGAGGGTTGAGCTTCGGAGTATGGTCGCCTCGTCATCACGATTGGCGAGGACGTGCTCGTGGGCCGCTTCCGCACCTTCGACTCGTTGGCGATCCGCGACTACCGCCTGCTGTGGCTCGGCCAGGTCAACACGAGCATGGGCCAGTGGATGGATCAGGTCACCCGCGGGTGGCTGATCTACGAGCTCACCGGCTCGGCGTTGCAGCTCGGTGCGGCGGCGGCGGTGCGCGGGCTGCCGCTCATGTTCTTCAGCATCGCCGCAGGTGCGCTCGCCGACCGCTCGGGGCGCAAGGCGCAACTGATCGTCGCGCAGGTCGTGAACGCGATCCTCAACATCATCCTCGCGACGCTGGTGCTCACGGGGCAGGTGGAGCCATGGCACATCTACGTCACCGGCTTCCTGGCCGGTACGGTGCAGGCGTTCCAACAGCCGGCGCGACAGACGCTGATCGGCGACATCGTCGGTGACCACCGCCTGATGAACGCCCTCGCGCTCAACTCCGCAGCGCTGAACGGTTCCAGGACGCTCGGCCCGGCGATCGCGGGAGGCCTCATCACCGGCCTCGGCATTGCCGGGTCGTACTACGTGCAGGGCGTGATGTACCTCATCGCCACGGTGTGGACGATGCAGATGCGTGTGCCCTCGCGTCCCACGGACACCGAGGGTCGCCCGCACGAGCCGTTCCTGCCCGCGATCGGCGCAGGCTTCGCGTACGTCGCGAAGGAGCCCGACATCCGCGCGATGATGCTGCTGGGCCTCGGCCCGCTTACGTTCGGCATGGCGTACGCCAGCCTGATGCCGCTGCTGGCGAAGGAGCTGGGCGGCGCGGCGGGCCTGCAGGGCACGCTGCTCTCGATGGTCGGCGTCGGATCGCTCGCGGGGGCGCTCACCGTCGCCTCCGTGCGCGGGGCGTACGGGTACGGGTTGCCGGTCGTGCTGGGTGCGGGGGCGTTCAGCATCTTCGTGTTCCTGCTGGCGTCCTCGCCGTGGATCTGGCTCAGCGCGCTGCTGGCGGCCTGCGTCGGCGCCTCGAACGTCGCGTACAACACTCAGAACCAGACGCTGCTGCAGGTGATGACGCCCCGTCACCTTCGAGGCCGCGTGATGAGCATCCGCATGCTGGAGCGCGGGATTGTGCCGCTCTGCTCGTTGCTGGCGGGCCTGCTGGCGGAGTGGTGGGGCGGCCCGAGCGCGCTGCGCGTGATGTCTGTCGCGGGCCTGGTCTTGGTGCTGCTGGCGGTGGCGACCACACCGCGCATCCTGCGGCTGAAGGTGTCGTACCAGGACTTCGAGGGGTCGCACGGCGGCGGTCGCGGCGGAGGCCACGCCGTCTCGCCAGCCGAGCCGGCGGCGGGCGCATCGAGCGGGGCCGCAGAGCGCGCCTGAGTGCACGCTTCGGCGAGCGTGGGGCTCGCCTTGACCCCTCGGCGGGGCGCACCTATCGTTGCCGAGACCGTTGGGAGCACTGACCTCGCGGGCTCCATCCGCGAGTGGGAGACGGACCGCGCATGCCACTCGAGACCGAGGCGACGGCAGCACTGCGGGCCCTCATCGCCGGCCTGCGCGCCGACGACGCGGACCTCCTGGAGGCGCTCCACCGCGTCCAGCATCACTACGGATACGTCTCCGCGGAGGCGATGCACGTCATCGCCGACCAGCTGCGGGTGACACCCGCGCACGTCTACGGCGTGACGACGTACTACGCCGACTTCCGGACGACGCCGCCCCCGCAGACGATGGTGGCGTGGTGCAGCGGTCCGGCGTGCCGGCTCCGCAACGGCATCGGCATTCGCGACGCGATGATGGCGACGCTCGACATCCGCATGGGCGAGCAGACCGAGGACGGTCGCGTCGGGATGATGGTCGGCCAGTGCTTCGGCTCCTGCGAGCAGGCGCCCCAGGTGTGGATTGGCGAGCGCGTGGTGGGACACCTCACCGCGGCGCGCGCCGTGCAGATCGCCCGCGCGCTGCGTGACGGCGCCGACCCGGAAACGGTAGGACTCGATGACCAGTCCCGCTGAGACGACCGAGGCTCCATCGCAGGGAAGCGAGGCTGCACCGCAGGCGCTGAGCCCGGCGGAGCGCTACGCCGC
>JBAYUZ010000095.1:0-7913 GCA_041674885.1 Dehalococcoidia bacterium | reverse complement strand
GTGGCGCGTGGCCGCTTCTGCGAGCTGCTGGCACCCACGATCGGGGCGGAGCAGCGTGCGAACGATCTGTTCTTCGCGGGGCTGTTCTCCATGGCCGACCTGATGATGGGCGTGCCGATCGAGGATGCGCTGCGCTCCATTCCGATGGACGAGCCCAGCCGCCGCGCGATCCTCGACCCGACCAGCAAGTTCGGGCAGGTGCTGGGGGCCGCGATCGCCTACCAGCACGCGGACTGGCCGGAGTACGTGGAGCTGGCCGCACGCGCGGGCATCGATGCCGGCCGGGGCGCGGACGCGTACCTGGAGGCGATGCGCTGGACGGACCGCCTGCTCCACGGGTAGCCGCCCCCCAGGCTCCCTCGCACCCACCACCTCGGGCATAGCCCGAACGGCCCTTGACGATCGCGATTACGATTGCAATCGCCAGCGGGCCGTACCACGGAGAGACCGCGTGTTGACCCGCTCGCAGGGGAGGCGAGCGATGGCTGGGATGGGCACAGCACTCACGCGGCGGCGAGTCGTCGAAGGGATGGGGCTCGGGGCGCTCGGGCTGGCAGGTGCAGCACTGCTGGGGTGCGGCGGCAAGACCGACACGCCGGCGGCAAAGTCATCGACGGACGCCTCCGGCGTCACGACCGCGGCGCGCGGCGACGGCGTCAGCGACACACTGCCACTGACGGCACCGAAGGCGCAGGGGAGGAAGCGCGCGGGCGGCACGTTCGTGCAGCCGTCAACCTCGACGTACGTCCAGCATGACCCGCACACCGCGCTGGGCGGCGCGATCTACCACGTCATCGGCGAGAAGGGCATCGAGCCCCACCCGGTCACGAACGAGCTGCTGCCGCACGTCCTCACCTCGTGGGAGGTGGCCGACCCCTCGGGAACGACGCTCGTCTTCAAGGTGAAGCCGGGGCTGAAGATCCACAACATGGCGCCGTGGAACGGCCGCGAGTTCAACGCCGAGGACGTGGCGTGGAACATGGAGCGCATCGGCGGGCTGTACGCAGAGCGGCTGAAGATCCCGAAGGCCTCCTTCCAGCGCGCGACGATGGTCGGCAACATCCAGAAAGCGCAGGCGACCGACCCGTACACCGTGAAGGTGACGCTGTCGAAGCCCAACTCCTCGTTCTTCGCGGGGCTCATGGACACGCGCGTCCCATTTGCGCCGAAGGAGATGGACGAGATCGGGTGGAACGACCCGATGAAGATGGGCGGCATCGGCCCGTTCCAGGTCAGCGAATGGGTGAAGGATCAGAAGATGGGGTACAAGAAGTACGAGCAGTACTTCCGCCCCGGTGAGCCCTCGTTCGACCGCTTCGAGTATCGCGTCATCCCTGACCGTGCCTCCACGATCGCGGCGTTCCTGAGCGGCCAGATCCACCTGCTCGACGGCCAGACTGTGCAGGAGCTGGAGCAGGTCAAGCGCCAGAAGCCGGACGCGCTGCAGTACACGTGGGTGGACAGCAACTGGAACCACCTGCGCCCCGGCATGGAGTACGCACCCTTCCGCGACTTCCGTGTGCGGAAGGCGATCTCACTCGCGATCGACTACGCGGCGGTCAACGATGGGTTCTACGGCGCGGGCTGGGCGTACCAGGCCTCGGTGCATCCCGGGTTCCGCGAGGGCTGGAAGCCCGACAAGGTGAAGACACAGCCCGGCTTCAACCCGGCGACCAAGGCAGCCGACCGCGCCGAAGCGAACAAGCTGCTGGCGGCGGCGGGTTTCCCGAACGGGAAGGGCCTGGAGCAGCAGGTCGACTTCATCAACATCGACCTGCTACGCGAGAACTCGGAACGATACCAGGGGCAGATGGCGACCTCGTTCCCGGAGATGAAGGTCGTGCTGAAGCCGTACGCGGACAGCGCCTCGTTCGCGGTGCCGCAGGCGGCAGGCCAGTTCAAGTCGGTCATGTACGTCATCACCGCCGCCAACGACGCGGTCATCGACATGATCTCGCAGTACTACACGGGCGGGAGCCGCAACTACGGGAAGTTCTCCGACCCGAAGCTGGACGCCGTGCTCGACAAGGCGCAGGCCGAGCTCAACACCGCGAACCGCGACAAGATCATGGACGAGTTCCAGACGCGGTTCCTCGCCGAGTGGGTGCCAATGTACGTGCTGTGCGCGCAGCCGAGGCGCGTCGCGATCCCCGCCGACGTCGGCGGTTACGACACCTCGGCCGGCACGTGGTACGGCTACGGATCGCTCACGAAGGTGTGCCGCTGGTTCTTCATGGACAAGTAGGCGCCTCGGCGCTTCGGAGGCAGGACGACGAACGCACAGCAGCGGAGGCGAGACGCCTCCGCTGCTGTGCTGTGAGCGGGGTGGCGGACCAGCGCTACGCGGGGCGGAAGACGGGAACGGGGTAGTCGCCGGAGTCCTGTACCTCGAAGTCCACGCGCACGCGCATGCCGCACGTGACGTCGGTGAGCGGGTTCGCGACACCCACGACGTTCGTGAGCATGCGGAAGCCCTCGTCGAGGTCGACGTAGGCGACGACGTAGGCGCCCAGGTCGGCGAACGCGGGGTTCCGGTTCTGGCGCACGACGGAGTAGGTGTAGACGGTGCCGAGACCGCTCGACACCTGCCACGCGAGATCCATCGAGCCGCACGCCGTGCAGTGCAGGCGCGGGGTGAACACCACCGCGGCGCATGCGTTGCAGCGCTGGTAGCGCAGCTCGTGCTGCTGCGCGCCCTCCCAGTAGTGCTGCGTGTGCGGCTCGGGGAGGCGTGGCTGCGGTCGGCTCGGCATCGAGGTGCTCCTGTCGCGTGCGCGCACGATACCGCAGCCGTGGGCGCGCGTGTGCGCTATGCCTCGATGCTGTCGAGGGCGTCCGGGTCGACAGCGCGCTGCACACCGTCATCGATCTCCGCGCGCGTGGCGACGAGCGCGGCGGCAAGGTCGGCGCGCGACGGCGTGTAGCGCTGGCCCGTGCGCAGGAATGCGAGCGAGGCGGTGGGCACGCGCCCGGTCGCACGCTCCAGCGCGCCTGCGTACAGCCCGAGCTGGGAGAGGTACGGTGCGCCGACCTCCTCGGGGCTGCGGCCCCGGAGGTCGTCGGTCTTGAAGTCGACGATGTGCCACTCGTCACCCTGCCGGTAGAGGAGATCGAGCGTGCCGTGGACGGGGACGCCGTCCCAGTCCCATGCGAACGGGAACTCGAACCACGCCTGGGTCCCGGGATCGCGCAGCGTCGCCGCGAGGTCGCCCGTCGCGAAAGTGTCGAGCATCGCATCGACCTCAGCGACCACCTGCGCGCGTACCGGTGCGTCGAGCGCGCCGTCATCGATCGCGTCGAGCGTGCGCGCGAGGTCGGGGCGCGCGCCCTGCGTGTGCCAGAGCTCCAGCGCGCGGTGCGCGAGCACGCCGCGCACGAGCGCAAGCCCATCGCCGTGCCCCGCGTACGAGGCGTGCTCCGCGCGCGGACGGAGCGCGGTGACGGGCGTGGAGGCGCGCAGCGGGATCACCCGAGGACGCGCGACGAGCGGCGGATCGACCTCAACCTCACGCGCCGCGTCGGGAACCGTCACGCGCTCCCGCGCGGGGCGGCGGGCGAGCGCATCGAGGTCGACGACAGCGGTGGGGCGTACCTCGACGCTCGCGTGCGCGCCGACGGCCTCCGTGGCGGCGCCGAGCCAGCCCTTGCCCTCGGCGCCGCTGACGATCAGGCGGTCGGCGGCACGCGTCGCGGCGACGTAGAAGAGCCGATGGTGCTCCGCCTTCTCCTCCTCGCGGTCGAGGTCGTGCAGCAGCTGGTAGAAGCCGGATCGCGGACGGCGGCGATCCTCGGCGTCCGCATCAGTTACAAGCGTGAACGCGATGCCATCCTCGGTGCGGAATCGGACGTAGAGGTTGGTGTCGCGCGGGTCGAGGTGCGCCTCCGGCACGACGACGATCGGCCAGTCGAGGCCCTTCGCGCCGTGGATGGTGAGGATGCGCACCGCCTCGGTGTCGTCCAGCACGGCCTGGCCCTCGCGCACCGTCAGCTCATCGCGACGGCGAACCACGTACTGCACGAACTCGTCGAGGGAGCGACCGGCGAGCGTGCGTGCCATGCCGACGAACTTGCGGATGTTCGCGAGCGCCTGATCACCACCCGCGAGCGGCGCCCACACCGCCTCGTACCCCGTGCGCTGGAGAGCCGCCTCCAGCACGGCGTCGACGGCGGCGTGCGCGGCCAGCGTGCGGAGGTCGGTCAGCACCTGTGCGGCATGCGCGCAGCGCTCGCGCATCTCGACGTCCGCAACAACCGCAGGCGGTTCGCGGAGCACACGCATCCAGCCGCCGCCGGCCTGTGCGAGGTGCAGCAGCGTGAGGTCGTCGAGCAGGAACAGTGGTGAGCGCAGCACACCGACGAGCGCGATCGCGTCGTCCGGCTCGGCGAGCCACGCGAGCAGGTTCGTGAGATCGAGCACCTCGGGGCGGGTGAAGAATCCCGCGCCCGCCGGGGTGCGGTACGGGACGCCGCGCGCCTCCAGCGCACGCTCGAAGAGGTGCACGTTCGTGAGGCGGCGCAGCAGAATCGCGACGTCCGAGGCGACCGGCGCGCGATAGCAGCGTGCGCGGTTATCCCATACAGGCTCAGCAGCGGCGAGCAGCCGCTCCACCTCCGCGGCCACCAGGTCGGCCTCAACGCGGCGCGCGGCCTCCTCCGGCACACGTTCGCCGGCAGGGTCGCTGGTTCCGACGGGGATGAGCGTGAGATGCGGCGCGGCGGGCGCATCGCCGCCGCGCCCGGTCATGCGCTGCATTGGCGCCTCGAAGTCGCGCGTGCCGTCGCCCAGCACGGCATCGAACAGGTCGTTCAGCACCTCGACCAGCGGGTCGTGGGTGCGAAACGACCGCGTGAGGCGGAGCACGGCGCCACCCACGGCATCGATCGAGGCGTGCACGCGGTTGAACTGGCGCACGTCGCTGCCGCGGAAGCGGTAGATCGCCTGCTTCGCGTCACCGACAACGAACAGCTGCGGGCGCGGCGCATCCTCGATCGGCGCGGAACGGCCGACCAGAAGGTCGATGACGCGCATCTGCAGCGGGCTCGTGTCCTGGAACTCGTCGACCATGACGTGCCGGAACGCCTGCCGACAGCGCCGCGCGACCTCCGGGTGCGTCTCCAGCAGGCGTGCGGCCTCCAGCTCCAGGTCGAGGTAGTCGAGGCCGCCGAGCGCGCGCTTGCGCGCGGCGTAGCGTTCGCACGCATCGTCGAAGAGCGCGCGCAGCCCGTCGAGCACCGAGAGGCTCTCCTCGTCCGCCTCGTTCCAGCGGGGGAGGGGGATCAGCGCATCCATCGCATCGCGCGCCGTGCGCAGCGCGGCCCTCGCATCGGAGGCGCGGTTGCTCCACGCGGCTCCCGTGCCGACGTTCAGCGGCGGCCGCACGTCCGCGAGCCGCGCGACCAGCGCGTTCGGGTCGTACGGCGGCTGATGGTCGATTACCGCGAGCAAGGCGTCGACCGCAGCGCTCAGCTTGTCCTGCCCGCTGCGCAGCGCCTGGGCCTCCGCCACCGCCGCGCGGATCACCGGCAGAAGCGCGGCGACGCTCGCCTCGAGCGCGGCGTCAAGGCGCGCGCGCACGTGCGTCGTCCAGCCGTCGACATTGTCGCCGGGCAGCGCCGCGAAGGCTGCGGCCACCTCGTCGCGGCGAGCGACGAGCGTCGGCAGCGCCTCCATGAGCGGTGAGACACCGATCGCCTGCACCGCGCGTAGTGCGGCGCCGCCGTCATCGGCAGCTGCGGCCTCCAGCGCATCGAGGCAGGCCGCGAGCAACTCGAACTCGGCCTCATCGTCGGGTAGCACCGGCGCGGCCGGGTCGATGCCGGCCTCGAACGGGTACTGGCGGAGCAACTGGCGGCAGAGCGCGTGGATCGTCCCGATCACCGCCTCGTCGAGGTCGCTGCGGTGGCGTTCGAGGTCGGGGCGCGTCATCACCTGCTGCCGGACGCGCTGCCGCATCTCGGTGGCGGCGGCGTCGGTGAAGGTGACGGCGGCGATCTGCGGGATGGTGCAGTCGGCGAGCAGCGCCAGGTAGCGCTCCACCAGCACGTGCGTCTTGCCGCTGCCCGCGCCCGCCGTGACCAGCACGTCACCGTCGCGCGCCGCGACCACCGCCTCCTGTTCCGTCGTCAGCGCCATCCGATCAGCCCCACGTCTTCAGCGCCGGCGCCTCGTGCCGGCGGCAGATGTGCTGGAACGCGCACCAGCGCGGGCAGCCGTTCGAGGGCACGACGCGGAAGCGCCCGGCCTCGACGTCCGTGCGCACCTCGGCGGCGATATCCACGGCCCTGGCGACCAGCGCAGCATCCTCCGCGAGGGCCGTGTCGAGCTCCCACGGCTTCGAGGTCGGGCGCACGAAGGCGTAGCGCGCGATCACGCGATCGGCGCCGGTCTGCTGCCGCGCGAGGTGCGCGTACAGCTGCAGCTGCAGGTAGCGCCCCTCCTCGACGGCCTTGCGATCGATCGAGCTGCCGCTCTTGTAGTCGACGACGACGGCCAGATTCGGCCCGGCGTCGAGCCGGTCGATCTGCGAGCGGATATGCAGCGGCGGCTGGAGCGCGAGATCGAGGTCAACCGTCAGCTCCGTTCCCTCGATCCGCTCGACCTCGGGCGGCAGCGCCGTCGCCTCGGCCTCCAGCAGGCGCGCGATGCGGTCGATCCAACTGTCCTGATCCAGCCGCCACAGGCCAGCGCGACCGAAGCCGTGCTTCTCCGGCGCCTGCGCCCAGAGCTCCGCGCCAACCGTAGCGAGGCGATCGAGCGCGTCCGGCAGCGTCGAGCCCGAGAGCGGGCGGCCCACGTCACGGAGCGGCTCCAGCGTCGCCTGCAGGATCTCGTGGATGACCGTGCCACGCGTGGCGGGATCGACGCCGTCACGCTCCTCGTCCAGCTCGCGGAGGCGGAGCGCATAGCGGGCGAAGAACTGGAAGCTGCACGTGCGGTAGGACTCGAAGCGCGTCGCGCTCCACGCCACGCTCGGGGCGGTCAGCGCGGGCAGCGACGTCGGTGGGAGGTCGCCCTCGAATGTGCCGGCGCCGAGGAAGGAGCGGCGGCGCTGCTCGACCGGCACGGCGGCGCGGATCGCGGACCACGCATCGACCCCCGCAGGCCGCCGGGCGACGCCCGCGAGCCAGCCCGCAGTCGCCTCGATCGCGGTCTCACGGCGGGAGGCCGCGCCGGGCTCCGGGCGCGCGGGAAGGTCGTCCGGGAAGTAGTACGAGGGCGGCGCCGGGCGCCCGCGCTCATCGAGGCGAGGCCGCCAGAGCGAGAGCACGCCGTCCACGCGCGTGCAGGCGGTGGCCCACAGCTCATCCTCGCTCGCACGCGGGTCGGGCGGCAGCGCCAGGTCGTGCGCCGCGAGGTGCCCACGCGCCTCGCGGTCGAGCAGCGAGGAGGTCGTGCGCCGCGCAGGGAACTCACCCTCGACGAGCCCGGCGACGGCGAGGTAGGCGAAGCGCAGCCCGTGCAGCGTGTGCAGCGGCGCCAGCAGCACGCCGCCCGGCTCGCGCAGCAGCACCGCCGGCGCATCAAGCTCGCGTTCCAGCCGCGAGACGAACGCCGCGAACGACACGGGTGGCCCCGCCAGCGCCTCGTCGGCGGCAGCAACGGCGCGCAGGCAGCCACGCAGCGCATCCATCTCGACACCGGCGCCATCGGTCTCGCGCAGGCGGGCAGCAACGAGCGGCTGCGCTCCGAACAGCGCAGCATCGAGCGCGCGCGCGTGATCACGCAACGGCGCGGGTGGCGGGGCAAGCAGTGCGCGCAGGTCGGCGAGCGCGACGCGCAGCCCCTCAGCGGCCTCGCGGTGGCGGTCGCGGAGCGCCTCGGGCAGGGGACGCTCGCCATCCTCGTCGGTGCCCTCGTTGAAGGCGGAGACGAGCAGCGCCTCGACCAGCCCGTCCATCGCCTCCGCGCCCGC
>JBAYUZ010000094.1:0-8089 GCA_041674885.1 Dehalococcoidia bacterium | reverse complement strand
TGCCCAGCACATCCGCGAGTTCCTGCAGAGCCTGTCCAGCAACCCCATCTAGGGGTCGCCCTCGCGTCGAGGGACGGAGCATCCGATGCCGCGAGCGTTCCACCGGGTCGTCGTCACCGGCCTCGGCGCCGTCACGCCCATCGGCAACACCACCGAGGAGTTCTGGGCCGGCCTCGCTGCCGGCCGGAACGGCGTCACTCGCCTCTCGCTGTACGACCCAGAGCCGCTCACCGTCCAGGTCGCGGGCGAGGTGAAGGGCTGGGATCCCACCGTCTACATGGACCGCAAGGTCGCGCGCCGCACCGGCCGCTTCGCGCAGTTCGCCGTCGGCGCCTCGGCGCAGGCGATCGCCGACGCCGGCCTTCCCCGCAACGAGGACGGCACGGTCGCGGGTGACTGGCGCGACAACCTCGGCGTCGTCATGGCGACCTCCGGCGGCGCGTTCGAGATGGGCGAGCCGTGGCAGGAGATGCAGCTCAAGGGCGCGCGCCACGCCGACCCGTTCCTGATCACGCGCCTCGGCCAGCACATGGGGGCGGCGCGCGTCGGCCGTGAGTTTGGCCTGCGCGGCCCCAACACCACGATCAACACCGCGTGCGCCTCCGGCACGGACGCACTGGGTCACGCGATGAACCTCATCCGCCTCGGCCACGCGCGTGCGCTGCTCGCCGGCGGCGCCGAGAGTCTCATCACGCCGCTCTCGCTTGCCTCGATGGGCCGCCTGGGGGCGCTGTCACAGAACAACGCCGACCCGGAGCACGCCTCCCGCCCCTTCGATGCCAACCGCGACGGCTTCATCCTCGGCGAGGGTGCGGGCGTGCTGTTGCTGGAGTCGCTGGAGTCGGCGCTGGAGCGCGGCGCGCGCATCTACGCGGAGCTGGCGGGCGTCGGCTGGTCGCTCGACGCCACCGACGACACCTCGCCCGACGCGGACGGACAGGCGCTGGCGATCACCCGCGCGCTGCTCGATGCCGAGATCGCGGCGACCGATGTGGATTACGTCAACTGCCACGGCACGAGCACGCCGCTCAACGACCGCACGGAGACGCAGGCGCTGAAGATCGCGCTGGGCGATCACGCCTATCGGATCCCCATGTCCTCGACGAAGTCGATGACGGGCCACCTCGCCGCGGGCGCGGGCGGCATCGAGGCGGTCGCGTCGATCCTGACGATGGTGAACGGCTGCATCCCGCCTACCATCAACTACGTCACGCCCGACCCTGCGTGCGACCTGGACATCACCCCAAACAAATCACGGCCCGCATCGCTGCGGACCGTGATCTCGAACTCGTTCGGGCTGGGTGGGCAGAACGCCTGCGCGGTGTTCCGCCGCTTCGAGGGCTAACAGCCCCCTACGCCGCCTCCTCCGCTACACCCTGGCGCGCTGCGAGCCGTCGAGCGGCCATGCGCGCGCGCACACCCCGCGTGATCGGGCCGGTCGAGGCCGGTGCGGTGCGTACGGTCGAGGCGACCTCGACGCGCTTCGCCTCGACCTCGGCGGTCGAGCGCAGCGCCATCGGGCGGTAGCTGGAGTGCCCGCACTGCACGCACGAGAACATCGGCTCGTCGTCGTGGGGGTCGCGCGTCCGGATCAGGTCGCCGGAGCATCGGGGACAGGCCTTCATCATCAACATTGCCGCGCCTCCTCAGCGGTGCACTGTCATGGTGCCCGTGAGTGATAACGCGGCTGTTTCCCAAGTGTTTCGCACTCGTAAAACGTGGAGCCCGCGCGTGTGCGCGGGCTCCACTGTCATCCGAGCGTCAGACAGCGCCGAGGCGCACTGTTACGAGACGAGACCGGCCTGCAGGCGGTGAATCCACTGCGCGAACGCCGCGAGCTGCTGGCGCATGAAGTCGCGCCCCTGCTCATCGGTGAAGTTGAGCTGCTCATCGAACTTCGCGCGGGCGTTGTTGATCAGCACTTCCGGTCGCGGCAGGACGTACATGTTGAGCGGCACCGCGTACATCCGGAGCTGCGTCTGCGCTCGGACGGTTCCGCCCTGCGCGTTCGCGGCGCCCATGATCGCCATCGGCTTGCCGTTCCAGGCGGAGTCGCCCACGGGACGGCTCGCCCAGTCGATGGCGTTCTTCAGCACCGCGGGGATGCCGTGGTTGTACTCCGGCGTGACGAAGCACGCCGTCCGCCGACTTCACGCGATCCTTGAACGCCGTGACCGAGGCGGGGAAGCCCGACTCCTCGATCAGGTCGTCGTTGTAGAAGGGGAAGTCGCCGATCCCCTCGAAGATGTCGATGACCATGCCCTCGGGGGCGAGCTCCTGTGCCGTGCGGAGGATCGCGCGGTTGAGCGACCCCTTGCGCAGGCTGCCCGCGACGCCCAGGACTCGAATCTCGTCTGCCAACCCGTTGCTCCTTCGCACCAGCACGCGAACGTTAGACTTGCCATGATGCCATAACAGGCGTGGAGGGGTGCGCGAGGCACCCGCGGCCACCTCGGCGACCCGACGCTGCCCCGAGGCGGCGCGCCGAATACAATGGGTGGCGTTCGGGCACCTCTCCCCGCCCGACCGAGGTTCCACATGGCGATCGAGGTCACCCTCACCGACCACACCACCGACCCGTTGCGGTCGCTCTACACGGCGTTCCGCGTCTGCTACTCCTCGTTCACGCCGGCGCAGATCGAGGCGCGCATCGAGCGCGACCGAATCACGCGTGAGGAGATGCAAGAGTTCGTGACGGCGCGGCTGGCGACCGGCCACTCCTCGCCGCTGGCGCAGGTGCTGTTCGAGTTCGGCATCTCCGGGGTGTCGCGGGCGTTCTCGCACCAGTTCGTGCGTCACCACATCGGCATCACGTTCGAGCAGCAGTCGCAGCGCTACGTGACGTACAAGGACGGCACGTACCCGTACACGGTGCCGGAGAGCATCCGGCGCGCGGGCATGGAGGAGACCTACAACGCCGCAATCTCGGCGGCGGGGCAGACGTACCTGGAGCTGATCGAGGCGGGTGTGCCGGCCGAGGACGCGCGCTTCCTGCTGCCGAACGCCACCAACACGAACTTCAAGGTGTCAGTGAACTACCTGGAGCTCCAGCACATCGCGGATGTGCGGCTGTGCACGCGGGCGCAGTGGGAGTTCCGCAAGGTGGTCTCGCTGATGCGTGCGGAGATCAAGCGCAAGTTCCCGGAGCTGGCGACGTACCTGCAGCCGAAGTGCGGCGAGTTCCGGCTCGGCTACTGCGACGAGTCGTTCGCCGACTGGGAGGGCTGCCCGCTGAGCAAGAAGCGCCCGCACAAGTCGACGCTGTTCGAGCTGTACGAGCAGTCGCGCAAGGGCGGCCTCGACAACCTCGGCGACCGCGACTACCAGGTGATCGAGGCGGAGAGCGGCGAGCCCACGACGGACACCGCGAAGGACGAGGCGTTCTAGCGCGCTCGCGCCTTCGTGGCGGGCTTGGACGCTGCCGCCTCGCGGATCTCGCGGCGGCGGGCGGCGATGAGCTTCCGCACGAGCGTCTTCGGCAGTGGCTTGTCGATCGCGAAGTGCAGCGAACCGGGGGTCTGCTCGTAGCCGCTCACAGCCTCTGCCATTGTGCCGAGCACCGAGCCGCTGTGCGGCAGGTAGCCAAGGTGGTTCTTGAAGGCCGCGAAGCCCGCGACGACTTTGCCATCGACCTTGAAGGCAGGCATGCCGTAGGAGATCACCTCGGTCGCGGCGGGGACGACCTCGCAGATCGTGGCGCGGAGGCGCTGGAGCGTGGCGCGCTTCGGCTCCGGCAGCGCGGCGAGGTACTCATCGATCGTCTGCGCGGCCACGGTGGCCTCCTCAGCCGTCGCGCAGGGCCTTCAAACGCTGCACGTTCTCCAGATCCGGGCCGCTCTCGCCGTCGATGCCCGGCACCTCCAGCAGCATCGCGATGCCGTCGAAGGTCGGCTCGTTGAGGATGACGCGGAAGCCCTCGGAGCCGATGTAGCCATCGCCGATGTTCTGGTGGCGGTCGCGGGTGCTGCCGAACTCCATCAGCGAGTCGTTCGCGTGGACGACGGCGAGGCGGCCGATGCCGACCTCGGCGTCGAGCTCATCGAGCATCGCGCGCAGGCCCTCGGGCTTCGCGATGTCGTAGCCGGCGGCGAACGCGTGGCAGGTATCGAGGCAGACGGCGAGCCGCTCCGAGGGCACCGCGCGCACGATCTGGCCGAGCTCGTTCCACGACTTGCCGATGGTGCCGCCCTGTCCGGCGGCGTTCTCCAGCGCGAGCAGGCAGTCGCCCGGTGCGGCCTCGAAGATGCGCTCCAGCGCGCCGGCGACGCGCGACAGCACCGCCTCGATGCCCTTGCCCTTGTGCGAGCCGGTGTGGAGGACGACACCGTTCGCGCCCGCGTGGTGGGCGACGGTGAGCGCGTTCGTCACCGCGCCGATCGACTTCTCCCACTGCTCGTCCTCGGCGTGGGCGAGGTTCGGCAGGTAGTTGCAGTGCAGCCACACGGCGCGGAGCCCCGCGGCCTCGCGAGCCGCGCGGAAGCGCTCGAAGGCGGCGGGCGGGTGGTTGGTAGGGCGCCAGGTCTGCGGCGCGCTGCCGAAGATCTGGATCGCCTCCGCCTCGATCGCCTGTCCGCGCTCGACGGCGGTCCAGAGGCCGCCCGAGGCCGAAACGTGCGCACCGATCACCGCAGCCATGCTCGCCCCTCTCGTGGCGCGGGGAGCCCGCGCGTTCGCCATCGTGTCACCGCTCGCTCCATCGCCCGTCGCGCGCCCGGGGCGACGACGACCGAGGCGAGCGCCGCCTTGAGCGCTGCCGGGCTCACCGGCGTGTCGACCTCGACCTCGGCGGTTCCACGGTCGAGGTCGACGCGAACGGCGCGCACGCCGGGCACCGCCCGCAGCGCATGCGCGGTACGTGCCGCGCACACGGCGCAGACGAGCCCGTCGACCGCGAGGTGCTGCGTCGCACCCTCGCTGCTGGT
Organism: Dehalococcoidia bacterium; assembly: GCA_041674885.1. GTDB lineage: Bacteria > Chloroflexota > Dehalococcoidia > UBA2979 > UBA2979 > RH-chloro-G1. The sequence goes on along the minus strand of JBAYUZ010000094.1, from coordinate 3,167 downwards.
CACGTCGGCGACCGCGCTGCCCAGGACGCGCAGACGCGGCGCCGAGGCAAGCCTCGACGGATGCACGCGCAGCAGCCGGAGCAGCGAGTGGAACCGCACGAGGCCGATGGTACCAGCCAGCCTCGGCAGCCGCGTCCATCGGCAACGGGCCGCAAGCGCGAGGGCGCTGCGCTGCGGGGCCGGTTGTGCCGATACCTGTGGTGGAGGACGCATGCGACAGGACTACCCGACGGGATCGCGCGGCTGCGCGCTCGTGCTGGTCGACGACCAGCGGTCGGCGCTTGCCTCCGTGCTGCTGCTCCAGGAGATGGGGTTCAGCGTCGACGTCTCGGTGCAGCCGGAGGCGGCGCTCTCGTGGGTGCGCCTCGCGCGGTACGAGTGGGTGGTGTGCAGCGGCGGCGGCATGACCGGGAGCCCCGAGTTCCTGCTGCGGCTCCGCTACGCCACCCCCGGCGCTCGCGTGCTGCTGATCGGCGACCTGACCTCGCCCGCGGACGGCCTCGATGCCATGGGGATCGAGGTGCTGCGCGCGCCGGTGGACGTGAACATGCTCGTCGACCGGTTCGCGCAGGAGGCGGCGTAAGCCCGCCTCCTTTCTCACCTGACAGAATGCCGACGATGGTGTCAGACAGCCCCCGAAATGAGGGACAACCCTCTCTACGCACTCGCCCAACCTGACGAAACATCTGGGGAGCGATACGGAGCGAGAGGAACACTGCATGGCCACGGGTACCAACACGATCGACGCACAGGACCGTGCGCTCCGCCTGGATTGGGTGCAGTTCAGCGACACCGACCGCCAGCTGATCCGGCAGGCCGCGCAGTTCCTGCGCCCCGAGGCGAAGGCCATCGTCCGCGAGTTCTACGACCACTCCTTCAAGTTCACACCGTTCGTGGAGAAGGTGACGCAGTCCGGATCCAGCCGTGAGCGGCTGGAGGCCGCGCAGGAGCGCTACCTGCTCGCCCTCCTCGACGCCGAGTACGACGAGCGCTACTTCGGGATGGTGCAGCACATCGGCGCGGTGCACGCGCAGCTGGACGTGAAGCCGCGCTGGAACGTCGGCAACTACTCGACGTACGCACGCATCATCTACACGCGCCTGGCGAAGAACCTCAAGGGCGACGTGATGGTGAACACCATGCTCGCGTTCGAGAAGGCGTTCATGCTCGATGCCTCGCTGGCCGTCGAGGCGTACCAGGACGGGCTGCTGCAGCGCCTGGCCGAGGTCAACGAGCGCCTCGCTCCCTCGACCGAGGTGCTGTCGACCGGCGCCGCGCAGGGCGACATCGCCTCCAAGGAGATCGCGAACGCGATCCAGCAGGTGGCGCAGGGCGCGAGCAACCAGACCCAGCTGATGACCGAGGCGCGCGAGGACATGCGCAACCTCGGTTCCGCCGTGCAGCGCGTCGCCGAGGGCGCCGTGCAGCAGGCATCGAACCTGAGCGAGGCACTGACCGCCGCGCAGGCGACCGGCGAGGCGCTGGAGCAGATGCGCAGCACCTCGCAGACGGCGGCCGCGCGTGGGCGCGAGTCGGTGTCGGCCGCCGAGGACGGGATGCGCGGCGTCGCCGAGACGATCGAGGCGATGGAGACGATCAACACGGCGGTCTCGTCGACCTCGGAGCGCATCGCTGCGCTGTCGGAGAGCGGTCGCGAGATCGGCGCGATCACGCAGACGATCAGCGAGATCGCCGCGCAGACGAACCTGCTGGCGCTGAACGCCGCGATCGAGGCGGCGCGCGCCGGCGAGATGGGCCGCGGCTTCGCGGTGGTCGCGGACGAGGTGCGCAGCCTGGCCGAGCGCGCCAGCAACGCCGCGAAGGACATTGCGGGCCTCATCGAGAAGGTGCAGATCGGCGTCGACCGCAGCGTGGAGGCGATGAGCACCACGGTGAACGACGTGACCTCCGGCGCCGAGAAGGCGCGGCAGGCGGGTGCGGCACTCGACCGGATCGTGTCGATGTCGCGTGAGCTGGGCGCGGAGATCGAGTCGATGGAGCAGACCTCCTCGACGGCGGGCGCGCAGGCGGCGCGGCTCGCGGAGCTCGTGACCGACGTCGGCAGCCTGGCCGAGGAGAACACGGAGCTCGCGCAGGACATCAGCCACCGCAGCAACGCGGTGACGGACCTCCTCAACTCTGTCTCGGCGGTGGCCGAGGAGAGCGCGGCGGCGTCCGAGCAGGTCTCCGCGAGCGCCGAGCAGGTGAGCGCGCAGATGAGCGAGATCGCGACGCAGGGGCAGGCGCTGGCAGACATCGCCACCGACCTGGATCAGTTCCTGCGCTGGATCGGCGCGATCAGCGACGAGCCGCAGCCGGCGAACGTGCGGATGCTGCGAGCCTCGTAAGCCGCGACACTTCGGCCCCCTGTTCAGAGAGCCCGGTGCCCCCCGCCGGGCTCTCTGCGTGTCCGGGCTCGTGCGCACGCGGTCGTGCCTCGCCCGCTACGATGCGCGCGCGCGCCGTCGCGCATGGAGCAGGACGAGGGGGCATCGATGGGGCTCGCCGACCGCACGCCGACCACCGCCGAGGAGTACGCGCGCTTCCCGCAGCGCTTCAGCAACTGGGGGCGCTGGGGCGCGGACGATCAGCGCGGCACCGTGAACTTCGTGACGCCCGAGGTGAGCGCGCAGGCGGCGAGCCTGGCGCGGCTGGGGCGCGTGGTGTCGCTGGCGCTGCCGATCGGGCCGACGCGCGCCAACCTGGAGAGCGGCTTCTCGCACGAGATGTCGGTGGGGGCGGCGGCGTCCGGCGACACGCTGCACATGCGCTTCCACGGCTGGTCGATCACGCACCTCGACTCCTTGTGCCACATGTTCACGGGGCCGGGCGGGCAGCTGTACAACGGGCGGCCGTCGAGCGATGTGGACGAGGCGGGCGCGCGCAGCGGGAGTGTCGAGGCGTTCGCGGGCGGGATCGTGACGCGGGGGGTGCTGTACGACGTGCCTCGCTTCCGGGGGGCGCCGCACGTGACGCTGGATGCGCCGGTGCACGGCTGGGAGCTGGCGGACATCGCGGCGGCGCAGGGGGTGACGCCGAGGCCTGGCGACGCGGTGGTGATCCGCTCCGGCGCGGCGGCGTTCTACGCCTCGACGCCGGGGTTCGGGTGGGGGATGGCGGGGCAGATGCCGGGCGTGCACGCGACGGCGGTGGAGTTCCTGCACGCG
>JBAYUZ010000093.1:0-8649 GCA_041674885.1 Dehalococcoidia bacterium | reverse complement strand
TCGCCGTCCGGCTGGGAATCATCCTCAGCGTGGTCCTGGGTACGTTCATGGCTGCCGGTCCTTCCGCTTCGGCGGAGGGGCCGGCAGCTATTTTTCTGGGCTTCGTGATCCCGGATGCGGACAGCATGCTGGCGACGCGCGTGCGCGCGGTGGGCAGCCACGGCGCGGTCTGCGGCACGACGGACGTGACGGAATCCGGCGGTGGCCTGGGCTTCTACATGCTCACGGTCGTCCCTGCGGCCCTCAAGGACGGCTGCCCCGCCGAAGGCGAGCTGGTCCGCTTCTCCCTCCTCTACGGCAATATTGACGACGGCGCCTTCGCCAGCCCGTTCGGGACTGAGCCGCGTTTCCGGGGCGGTGAAACCGTCGTGGTTCACCTGGAGCCCGCCTTCAGCAGCGCTTCGATCACGGGATGGGTCGGACCCACACCCATCCCGGGCGGCCGCGCGGTGGCGCTGATCTGGGATGGGCCGGACCAGACGCCGGTGGAGCAGGCGCTGCAGACGCTGGGGGTGGAGATCGCGGGGGCGTGGCATGTGCCTTCGGGCGGGCGTCGGTTCCTCTCTTACCTCCCCGGTGCGCCGGCGTTCACGCAGAGCTACGTGTCGGTGCGATCCGGCGACGTGGTGACGGTGCGCGCGCGCTAGTCGCTCGGCTGCCTCGGTCTTATCTCACCAACACCTCCCCGACCCCCTGCCGTTCACCCTGAGCCTGTCGACGGGCCGCCGTGAGCGGGCTCTGCGTCAGTCCTCGTCGGGGGCCTCGAGTCCCTGCGGGGCGTCGAGGGTGCCTCGGGGCGTGGGTAGACGGCGGCGGCGTCGTTCGACTTCGCTCAGGATGAACAGAAACCGGCCAAGGGCGTCTGGTGGTGGGTGTGGCGTGGAGAGCCCCCATCCCGACTGCCCGCCGCTCTGTGTTGTGTGGGGGAAGGGTCAGAGGCGGCGGGGAGAGGGGTGACGGGGAAGGACGGCGTCAGGCCTCGGTGGTGGCTGAGCCATCTGAGTCATCGTGGGTGGCGTCTGGCTGATCGGTGCGGGCGGCGTCTGCCGCGATGAGGGCCTCCAGCCAGGTGCGTACGGACCTGACGGCGACTTCGACTTCGGTGACGGTGGATGACCGTTCGAAGCCGCGCGAGACATCGCTGGTTTCGCGGATGTAGGCGCGGAGCGGGAGGGTGGCGCCGTGTTCGATCGATACTCGGAGGACCAGTAGCGCTGTTGGGTCTTGGAGCCTCATGAGTTCGCTGTTCATGGACGCGGGTTGGCACGTGAGGCGTTAAGGGGGCGCTGGGGGGAGTCGGAGCACGCGGGCGGAGAAACGCGGCCGAGCGGTCGTCCGAGGATGCATGGGGACATGAGGGAAGTTCCTTGATGCGGAAGACTCGCGCTCGGTGGTCACGACGACGGCGTGGTGGAGCAGGCGGTCGAACTAGGAGACGGCGGGGTTGGGCTCCGGGAGGAAGCGGAGCATACTACCAACCGCCCGCCCGGCGGACACCAGCCACGCGGCAGCCATGCCGCGTCCGTAGATGTCACTTCGTCCGAAGCAGCGCCGACTGGCGCCGACTCGCGTTCGAGGCGGGACGTCCCGCGACCCCCAGCGCCCACATCGAGAGGAAGGTCCGGGAGAGGCCTGCGACGAACAGGAGGAAGGCGCCATCCGCATCACCCGTGGTCGGGCCGTTGCAGCCCACGACCATGCTCACGACGGAGAGCGGTAGTACCCCCAGGTCAGCGTCGGGAGACGGGAAAGCACTCGTACCGCCGGGTAGTGCACGTATGCCACGTCCGTCGCGTGGCTGCGCAGCAGAAACGGCGTGCCGACGGCGCCGGCACGGGCGACGGTGAAGGCCAGCGTCACCTGGTGTCCGTCGCGGACGCTGGCCAGCCACGGCAGCCACACCTCCGCCCCGTCCGAGGTGCGGACGACGAACCCGTCAGTGCCGGGTGTCAGCACCACGTGGCCGCTCACCATCTGAATCAGGTAGACCTTCCCGCGTGCACGAAAGCTGGAGGTGGTCGCGTCCGTGACGTTCGGCTGGAAGGCCACGACCAGCGAGGCCACCCCGAACGCCGTCAGCAGGACCGCCATCACCGTTTCCATGCACCGGCACTCCCTGGAGCACCGGGAACCCGGACTCCTGCGCCGTCTTATCACGAGGGGAATGACGGCTGCCATCACCTCTCGCCCGGCGAGACGGGGCGGGGTGCCGGGGACGAGGTGGTTTCTGTGCGGAATGCCGTTAACGCATCACGATGCGCGATGGTCGGGTCCGCGCGAAGACGAACGCGTCATAACCCACGCTTGAGGCCGCAGCCGGGCTCTTGGACGGTTGGCGCGCCGGCCTTCGCGCACGGACAGCTCCCGCCGATCCGTGCATAATGTGTCTCATCTCCCCTCGGCGTGATACGTGCTCAAGCCTGTGCGCAGTTAGGGGAGATTGTGGCGACTCCGTATGCCTCACGGTCGTTCTTCCGGCAGGTCGCGAACTCCCTCCTGAGGGAGTACTTCGCGAGCCGCAGCCTCCTCGACGGCGTCAACTGGGACGACCTTGGGGAAACCGATACGGGGCCCATATACGACGCATGGCTCGAACTGCCTCAGGAGCGGCGGGTCGAGACGGACGCAGACTTCCATGTCGTCCACGACCTCGCCGACGAGGCAGGCATCCACGTGATGATCGAGGAAGCCGACTACCAGCACGTTGATCTTGTGGCGGCGCTGGGGGAGTTGGAGGACTTTCACGATCAGGCGATGTGGGTCTTCCTCAAGCACCCGAAGGTCTTCGACATCGCTTCGAGATTCAGCCGTGCCGATAGCCTCCCGAACCGGTCGTGGCAGAAGCGCGTCGGCCTGCCGCTTAGACGCCCGGACACCGAAGACGCGACGATCGCGCGGTTCCGCCAGGCCCTCGTCGGCTACTACGTCAAGCACGAAGGCCGTGGCCACAACTGCACGGTCGAGCCCTACAAGCGAGGTGAGCAGTACTACCTGTTCGCCTACCCGGAGGACCACGCACGCGCGGAGCAGGACTACGAGGGCGCAGCCCTGCGACGTCGTCCGCACCGGCCGGCGTTCGACCTGGTGTTTGTGTACACCCCAGACCACGGCACCCTCGACGTCTATGCGCCAGGTGGACGGAAGGTGATCGCGGTGCTGCAGGCGATCTTCACCGAGGTCATCCTCGGGGCGCCGCTGCCGGACGCAGAGAAGGATGACCGGGTCTTCGACCTCGAACCGTTGCAGCGCCGCGACTTCCGCTGGCTCTATCCACCGTCGTCAGGGATCGCGACCGTGTTCCTGAAACGGCTCCGACTGTCGCTGATCACCGGCGAGGGAGAGCGGATCAGCGTGGAAGGCAAGAAGCCCGGCGACGTGCACGACCTCTATGACGCATTGGTCGGAAGTCATGGCAAGCCAGGCCCGTTCGCGGCGCACATGCTGAGGGTGACTCAGGCCGAAGTGCATGTGGACTACGCAGAGATCGCCGGTAGGAAGCCCGGTGGAAAGGACTTCCGTGTTACCTGGCCGAACATGTGCGATCTCGGGCAGGATGATCGCGATGCGGTCCTGCGCGAGATGCTGATCGCCTCAGGGATCGACCCGTCGGGCCTGAGCCGTGACGCCGCCCGACGATGAATCCGCAGGCCATTCTGAGTGGGCTGCTCCGTCGTCTCGATGACGAGCATGACGGAGCCTCTCTGTTCGGCGCCGAGTGGGTGGGCGATTGGCCGCCCGGCCTGCTGGACGAGTTACTTGCGCGTGGGCTCATCCAACCGGCCGAGCCTGCGAGGTTCGTGCGTTGCCCCGGCTGCGATGACGACCACGTCGAGCAAGTCGAGTACGTGTCCTACCCGGACGAGCGCAGAGCGTTCGTGCACTGTCCCGAACTCGGTCGCGCGCTCGTCATGCCTGAAACCCTGCTGCGTTGGCGCGTGGACGGGGCGGGACTGGCAAGCGTCATCCGCGAGAGCCTCGGGCTGAGCGGCCATCTCACGGAGAGGTCGCAAGGACGCGTCTGGCACTTGGGCTACGGGCAGTTCGGAGAGGCCGCACCGACAGTCTTCCTGGTGCGGGGACTGGGCTGGGTGGACGCCGCAGTGGTGCCTGCCGAGTCTGGACTGCGAATCGTCCTCACTGCCGGGGACGTGCCGTCTGCTACGTTCCCGCCCGACATGATCGTCGTCGGGCTCCCCGACCTCGCGTCCTGGTCGGGTGGGACGCTGTCCGTTGACCGTGCCGCACTGGATGCGCGTGTGCGGTCCCACGCGCCCATCGCCGCGCGATCGCCCTCCGCGCGGAACAGGGGCGGGCGGCCCCGCCTCGAGGATGATCCGGTCGCCCGGCAGTTGTATGAGGACGGCGAGCGGCTGCGGCGGGAGTTCCCGAAGATCACCCGCGCGCAGATCGCCGGCCGTCTCGGCGTTTCCGAGAGCGCCTACAAGCGCCACGTGCGTCGATTCAGACCGGCGCCATAGGGTCGAAAAGGTGCCATCTTCCTGACCTAGCGCCTTTGTGAGCCGCCACTCACCGCAGGCTACCTGTCATGAACAGGCGGCGCGCTCACACACCTGCTCTCGGACTCGTCGAGCGCTTCGAGCGCGCGACGGAGGCGACCGACTGCGACTCCAGCAGGGCCGTGCTGGCGCTCGTGCGTGCATCGTGTGAAGTCCAGGGATTGCCTTCGACCGTCTGCGACCCGGGCGCCCTGAGGCGCATCGCTGGCCTCGTCCAGAGTCAGCCTGCAGACATCGCTGCTCTCCGCCCGTCGTCAGGCGGGATGGGGGCGCAGCGATGACCTCGCGCGGACGGGCTCTTGCCGGTACCTGGGAGTCCATCCCCGCCGAACTCCGTGAGCGCCGGCAGTGGGTGGGATGGCGACTGGTCCACGTCCCGGGCCGGAAGAAGCCGACCAAGCAGCCCCTGAACCCGACCGACGGCTCGCTCGCGTCGACGACCGACCCTTCGACCTGGGGCACATTCGACCAGGCGCTGGCCTGTCCCGGTGCCGATGGCATCGGCTTCGTATTCACCGCCTCTGATCCGTATGTCGGGATCGACCTGGACGACTGTCGCGACGCGAACTCCGGCCAACTGCGACCAGAGGCCAAGGCGACCGTCGAGAGGATCGTGAGCTACACGGAGATCAGCCCGTCGGGTACCGGTCTTCACATCATCGTCCGCGCCACGCTGCCACCCACCGGCCGCCGCAAGGGCGACATCGAGATCTACGCCGACGGCCGGTACTTCACGATGACCGGACACCGCCTGCCCGGGACGCCTGCGGAGATCGCCGGCCGCGATCCAGAGGTCGAGGCCTTCCACGAAGAGGTCTTTGGCACGCCACCACCGCTGTCTCGACCAGAGCCCCTTCACACCCATCTGACCGACGACGAGTTGGTCAGACGCGCCACGGCAGCGTCGAACGGTGTCCGGTTCCAGGCGCTGTGGTCAGGCGATGCCACGAACTACGGGTCAGCGAGCGAAGCCGACCTCGCACTCACCGGTTTGCTTGCCTTCTGGACGGGACCCGACCAGACACGGATCGACCGGCTGTTCCGGCAGTCGGGACTGATGCGACTCAAGTGGGACGAGCGGCGCGGCGACCGGACCTACGGCGAGCGCACCATCTCCACGGCCCTCGCGGGGCGCACGGAGTACTACGGCTCCAGGCCGTCCGCCTCGACCGCCGCCTCAACTGTCGATCCAGGCGGATTCCCCGAAACGGACGCCGGGAACGCGGAAGCGTTCGCTGCACTCCATGCAGGCGACGTTCTGTTCGACCACCGTCTCCAGCGCTGGCTGATCCGTGGCCCCCACCGGTGGGTACCAGACCGGGTCGACGAGATCAGGCTGCGCGCCAAGGCGGTGGCGCGGGCACGACTCACCGCTGCGACGGCGATCACTGACGACGACCGACGGAAGCGTGCCATCAAGCATGCGATGGCCTCCGAGTCGAGGCGTGCGCTTGAGGCGATGGCCGAGCTGGCCAAGGCTGAACCATCGATCGCAGACCCCGGTGACTCGTGGGATCGCGAGCCGCGCCTGGTCGGTGTCGAGAACGGTGTCCTGGACCTCGGCACTGGGCAGCTGCGCCCCGGCCGCCCGGACGACCGCATCTCACTCGCGATCCCGATCCCCTACCGCCCCGAAGCCGTATGCCCTCGGTGGGAGCAGTTCCTCGACGAGGTCTTCCTCAGCGACTCGGAGTTGATCGCCTTCTTGCAGCGGGCGATCGGCTACTCGCTCACCGGAGACGTGTCCGAGCACGCGCTGTTCCTGCTCTTCGGTACCGGCCGGAACGGCAAGTCGGTCCTGCTGAACACGCTCCGGCGCCTGTCCGGCGAGTACTCGCTCAACCTGCCGTTCAGTGCGTTCGAGCTGGCGGGGCGGTCTCAACTGACGCCCGACCTCGCCATGTTGCCGGGCAAGCGGCTCGTCACCAGTTCGGAGACCAACGACGGGGCCCGTCTCAACGAAGCGCGCATCAAGGCGATGACGGGCGCCGACCCGATCACCGCGAACCCGAAGTACGCGAAGCCGTTTGAGTTCACACCGGTGGCGAAGTTCTGGCTCGCCGTGAACCACCTCCCGGTCGTCCACGACGACTCGGAGGGATTCTGGCGACGGGTGAAGCTGATCCGCTTCGAGCGGATCTTCAGCGAGGAGGAGCGTGACCCGCACCTCGAACTGCGCCTGGCCGAGGAACTCCCAGGCATCCTCGCATGGGCTGTCCGCGGTGCACTCGACTGGCGCAAACGAGGACTGCAGGCCCCCCGTAGCGTGCTCATCGCGACGGAATCCTACCGGGCGGACTCAGACCCCCTGTCGGAGTTCATCGCTGCCTGCTGCGTGGTCAGTGACCAGACAACCGTACGGGCGTCGGAACTCTTCACGGAGTACACGCGTTGGTGCGACAGCCTAGGCATGTCGTCACGCGAGCGCCTGATGTCCGCCACGTTCGGCCGGCGGATGGGCGACCGCTTCACGAAGAAGTCGACCAACCGAGGCCGCATGTACGTCGGCATCGGCCTGCTCGCACAGCGAGATGGTGGAGGGTTTGCCGAAAGTGGAGGGTTAGAGCCCGATTTACAAGAACTTTCCCATGAGCACGCTCATGAGGAGAAGTTCTGGGAAAACCCTCCACAACCCTCCACTTTGCCCGAACCCTCCACTCACCCCACCTGTGACGACGGCTGCGGGACGCCGGTCTGTGCGCCTGGTGAGCTGTGCGATGCGTGCCTGGGGGCTGCGGACGGTGGCCTCGGATGAGGACTCGTGGACGCGTCTACCAGGAGCCTCGACTGAGTGAGTCCGAGCGAGCGCAGATCGAGTACTGCCCGCGCGGATGCGGGACCTTCGTGACGGAAGAGCGCCAGCGCGGGGCCAACGGAAAGTGGGTCGAGGTGCTGTTCTGCCTGAACGAGGCGTGCGGTTGGCGCGAGTGGACCGTCGAGGACATCTGCCGCGACGTGGAGCAGCTCGCCCAGCAAGGCCACCGACCGTCGGAGATCGCGAGGCACCTGGGTATCAGCGAGCGGAGCGTCTTCAGGCGGCTCGCCGAGCAGCGCCGGTGACAACTCGCCTTACCGAAGGCATCCCGATCTGAGGCACGATCCATTCATGGCCGGATACCGCAGCACACCGTTGCCTCCGAGCTGGAAGCGCGTTCGCGCCCGCGTCCTGAGGCGCGACGCAGGCATCTGCCACGTCTGTGGAACCGGTGGCGCTGACGCGGTTGACCACGTCATCCCTGCGTTCCGGGGCGGCACGGACGACGACTCGAACCTCGCCCCGATCCACGACCGCGTCCCGCCGCATTGCCATCGCACCAAGACCGCGCACGAGGCGAACCCGCAACGCCGGCGACCGCAAGGCGCACATCCAGGAGTACGCGACTGATGGACCCGATCGTCTTTGTCCTGATCCTCGCGTACGTCTCGATGCTCCCGTGCGTGTGGCTCTACGCCGCGGCGTGCCTCCTATGGGGATGGGGGAGGCCCCCTCTCACGTGCCAGACGGAGAGCGTGGGCTTAGCACCTCGCTGTGTGTACGGGTTTTGGCCGATCGTATCCGCGTTCGGACGGCGGATGACGAGGCGCAAGGCCGCCGCGTAGGCCAAGGTCGCGGATTCGCGACTCCGCCCAGACAACGACGAGCGGCCTTTCCTGCCGTCTTCATTCGTCCGGGCAGCGTCCACCATGACCGAGAAGGTTGCCGACAGATGCGTAGCGAAGGTCCGGCGACCACCCCGCCAGCTCACCGCTTGTAGGCACCGCGGCTGTGAGCGATCCATCCGCGAGGTCGTACCAGGCCTTGGGGCCAAACGCGCCGATGGCGATGTGCCCCTCGCTCAGGTCAGCGACCCACTCCTCGCCCTCGAACGCAGTAATCATCCCCGTCGCTCGATCCCAGACGCGCAATTCGCCGAGGAATCCGTGCACCTCGTCGTACTGGCATGCGTTCTCCACCCAGGCGACGTATCGGCCGTCTGCCTCGAGGTCGCCCGGGAATCGCTGGCGCGCCGTGGCCACGAAGGTCACCTCCTGCGTGTCGACGTTGATGAGGTGCAACGAGGCGACCCCCTCTACGGGCGGCGTCATGACCACGAGCGTCTGTGTGTCGACGACGTCGGCGAGCCATGCCTCG
>JBAYUZ010000092.1:0-8667 GCA_041674885.1 Dehalococcoidia bacterium | reverse complement strand
GGCACCCACGGCGCCACCCCCAGCGCCTCGATCGTCTCCGCCTCGATGAGCGTCAGTTCCGTGTCGTGCCAGCGAGGATCACTCCACGTCCCCGTCCCCAGCGCGTACCGGTCGCCGACGATCCCGACGCCCGGCGCGAGCACCACGTCGCCCTGCTGCTCCATCGGCAGCCCCGCCGCCGCGGCCGTGAAGATCCACTCGACGCGCGCCCCAGCCGCAGCCGAGCCGTCCCCGGGGCCGTCCGATGCCGCCCGCTCGCTCATCCCCGGCCTCCTCGCCCCGTCTTGACCGACCCGCCCCGCCGGAAGACTCTAGTGGCCGCCCGCAGCGGGCGCGTAGAGCGCCCCTCAGCCTCGGAGGTTCCCTGCATGGCCGTATCATTGTCCGTTCAGCGCCCGCTCACGATGAGCCAGGCGCTGTTCCCGCAGCAGACCCTGCTCCGTCACGCCGTGCTGGTCATCGTCGCCAGCCTCTTCACCGCGCTCTCCGCGCAGGTGAGCATCCCGCTCCCGTTCAGCCCGGTCCCGATCACCGGCCAGACCCTCGCATGGCTGCTCGTCCCGGCGATGCTCGGCCCCCGGCTCGGCGCAGCCGCAGCCGTCCTCTACCTCGTAGAGGGTGCGGTCGGGCTGCCCTTCTTCGCCGGCGGCAAGTCCGGCTGGCAGGCGCTCTCGCTCATGGAGGTCGCCGGCTCGACCAGCGGCTACCTGATCGGCTCCATCTTCGCTGCCGGCGTCGTCGGGCGCCTCGCCGAGCGCGGCTGGGATCGCCGCCCGCTCACCATGGCCGGCGCGATGCTCATCGGGAACGTCGTCCTCTACGTCCCCGGCCTGCTCATGCTCTGGATGTGGGCCGCCGGCCACACCGCCCTCCTGAAGATGGACGCCGTCCCCTTCACCTGGGCCATCGAGAAGGGCCTGCTCCCCTTCATCGCCGGCGACGTCGTGAAGCTGCTCCTCGCCGCGGGTCTGCTCCCCTCCGGCTGGAGCCTCCTCCGCCGCCTCGGCTTCCGCGACTAGCCACCCACCCACTCCACACACACCAACGAGGCGGCCTCCGGGCCGCCTTTGTTGTTCCCCGGACGCACGTCCCAACGCGCTCCGCCCCGCAGGAGGCCTGACGAATGACGAAGTACCTGATCTCGTTCCCCAGCGCGGCGATGGACGTGCCGCCCGAGCAGCTGCCGGCGGTGTCCGAGGCTTCACGCGCCGTCGTACGGGAGGCGAAGGAGGCCGGAGTGTGGGTCTTCGGTGGCGGCATCGATGACAGCGTCCCGCCGGTCATGGTCGCCGGAGACGGCACCGTCACCGACGGCACCTACCCGCAGACCAGCCGCATCGAGGGCGGCTACGCCATCCTCGAACTGCCCGACCGCGCCGCAGCCATCCAGTGGGCCGCGAAGCTCGCCACCGCCTGCTGCTGCGCCCAGGAGCTCCGAGTCTTCGGCTACGACCCCGAGAGCTAGCGCGGTCGGCGCCACTCGCCTCGGGGAGTCCGGGCCCCGTGCGCCATAGGCCTCCCCAGAACACACGCACGCCTGCGCCCCATCATCCTCACGATGAGGCGCCAGCTGAAGAGTCCTGAAACAGCAGCGCCAGCCGAAGACCTGAGATAGACTGGCGTTCCTTCCCCCCATGACCTCCATCGGTCGGCTAGGAGCTGCTGCGCGTGCCGGACGGGAACTACCGAGAACTGGCCATCTTCACCGGCAACGGCAACCGCTCCTTCGCGGAGGCCGTCGCCAACCACCTCGAAGTCCCCATGGGCAACGCCGAGGTGTTCGAGTTCTCCAACGAGAACATCTTCGTCCGCTACCTGGACAACCTCCGGGAGCGCGACGTCTACCTGATCCAGCCGTTCGTCTCGCCCGTGAACACGCGGCTCATGGAGCTGCTGATCATGATCGACGCCGCCAAGCGGGCCTCCGCATGGCGCATCACCGCCGTCATCCCCTACTACGCCTACGGCCGCTCCGATAAGAAGGACCAGCCGCGCGTCCCGATCACCGCGCGCCTCCTCGCGAACTTCATCGAGGTCGCTGGCGCGGATCGCGTGCTGACCGTCGATCTCCACGCGGGCCAGATCCAGGGCTTCTTCAACATCCCCCTGGATGAGCTCACCGCGTTCCCGCTCATCGCCGACTACTTCAAGAGCGAGCACCTCGACAACCCGGTCGTGGTGGCTCCCGATGTCGGGCGTGCGAAGGTCGTCCACGACATCGCCGCGCGCATCGGCTGCAACATCGCCATCGTCGACAAGCGCCGCCTCGGCAACAACGACCAGGCCGAGGCCGTCACGCTCATCGGCGAGGTCGCCGGGCGCGACTGCATCATCGTCGACGACGAGATCCTCACCGGCGGCACCATTGCCGGCGCCGCTACGCTCCTGCGAGAGCGCGGCGCGCGCTCCGTCCGCGTCGCCTGCGTCCACCCGCTCTTCGCGCAGCGGGCGTACGATCAGTTGGACGACACGGACCTGATCACCGAGATCGTCTTCACCGACAGCGTGCCCGTGGCTCGGCCCTTCTCGAAGGTACCCAGCCGCACGCTCTCGCTGGCCCCGCTCATCGGTGACGCCATCAAGCGCATTCACACCGGCGGCTCCGTCGGCGAGCTGTTCCGCTAGCCCTCGGGCCAGCGAGGCTCGCCGACCGCCGCCGAGACCGACACCGAGGAACGCATGGTCAACCTCATCCGCCGGCTGGTCGGCGACCCGAACGAGCGAGCCCTCAAGGAGCTCTGGCCGACCGTCCGCAAGGCCGAGGAGATCAGCGACACCCTGCAGGGTGCCGACCTCATGGCGCTGCGCGATCACACCCAGCAGCTCCGCGATCGCATCGCCGCCGGTGCATCGCTCGACGACCTGCTGCCGGAGGCGCTCGCCGTCGCCCGCGAGGGCATCGCCCGCCACACCAACGAGCGCGCCTACCCCGTGCAGCTCCTCGGCGCCACCGTCCTCCACCGCGGCAACATCGCGGAGATGCGCACCGGCGAGGGCAAGACGCTCGTCGCCGCGCTCGCGCTCTACGTCCACGCCCTCACCGGCGAGGGCGCGCACCTCGTCACCGTGAACGACTACCTCGCCCGCCGCGACGCCCAGTGGTACGGCGCTGCGCTGTTCAACCTCGGCCTCAGCGTCGGCGTGCTCCAGCACGACCAGGCCTACCTCTACACACCCGAGGCCGCGCCCGGCTCCGAGCCCGGCATGGAGCACCTGCTCCCCGTCCCGCGGCACGAGGCGTACGCCGCCGACGTCACCTACGGCACGAACAACGAGTACGGCTTCGACTACCTGCGCGACAACATGGCGCAGTCCATCGAGGGCAAGGTGCAAGGCGCTCGCGCCTTCGCGATCGTCGACGAGGCCGACTCCGTCCTCATCGACGAGGCGCGCACACCGCTCATCATCAGCGGCGAGCAGCAGGACGATCTCTCCGTCTACCCGCGCTTCGCGCGCATCGTCCCCACCCTTGAGCGCGACCTGCACTTCATCATCGATGAGCGCACCCGCACCGCCCGCATCACCGAGGACGGCGCCGAGGCGATCGAGCACGCGCTCGGCATCGACAACCTCTTCGCCCCGGAGCACTTCCGCCTCACGCGCTACATGGAGGCCGCGCTCCGCGCGCAGTTCATCTACCAGCGCGACCGCGACTACGTCGTGAAGGACGGCGAGATCGTGATCGTCGATGACTTCACGGGCCGCCTCATGGAAGGCCGACGCTGGTCGGACGGCCTCCACCAGGCCGTGGAGGCCAAGGAGAACGTCCCGATCCAGCAGGAGTCGGTGACCTACGCCACCATCACTCTGCAGAACTTCTTCCGCACCTACCGCACGCTCTCCGGCATGACCGGTACCGCGGCGACCGAGGCCGAAGAGCTCGACAAGATCTACAAGCTCGACGTGCTCACGATCCCGACGCACCGCCCGATGGTGCGCGATGACATGCCCGACCTCGTCTACCGCAACACCGACGGCAAGTTCCGCGCAGTGATCGAGGACGTGAAGGAGCAGCACGCGCTCGGTCGCCCGGTGCTCGTCGGCACCGTCGCGATCGAGACCTCGGAGTACCTCTCCGACCTCCTCCGCCGCCAGGGCGTGGAGCACGAGGTGCTGAACGCCAAGCAGCACGCACGCGAGGCGCAGATCATCGCGCGCGCCGGCCAGCACGGCGCCGTCACGATCGCCACGAACATGGCCGGACGCGGCACCGACATCAAGCTCGGCGACGGCGTCGCTGCCCTTGGCGGCCTCCACATCATCGGCACCGAGCGGCACGAGTCGCGCCGCATCGACAACCAGCTCCGCGGCCGCGCCGGTCGCCAGGGCGACCCCGGCTCATCGCGCTTCTACGTGTCGTTCGAGGACGACATCATGAAGCGCTTCGCGCCGGACTGGCTCCCCGGCCTCATGACCAAGCTCGGCATGGAGGACGACCAGCCGCTCGAGTCGAAGATGGTCACCCGCGCCATCGAGCAGGCGCAGCAGAAGGTCGAGTCCTACAACTTCGACATCCGCAAGCACGTCGTCGACTACGACGACGTCATGAACACCCACCGCGACGTCATCTACCGCGAGCGCGACAAGGTGCTCGCCGGCGACTCCCTGCGCGACACCGTGCTCAACATGGTCTCCGAGGAGATCGACGCGCTCGGCGCCGAGCACCTGCGCAACGCACCGCGCGATCCCGAGACCTTCCGTACGACCCTCGACGCGATGATCAACCTCGTCGACGGCGACCTCCCGCTCGACGACCTCGAGGGCGGCGACGTCGAGGAGCTGCTGAACGACGCCGTCCGCATCGCCGAGGAGCGCTACGAGGCGATCGAGGCGGAGCAGGGCGAGGCTGCCCAGCGCCTCGTCGAGCGCTACGTCCTCCTCCAGACCATCGACACGCTCTGGATCCAGCACCTCACCGCCATGGAGGAGATGCGTCAGGGCATCGGCCTGCGCGCCTACGGCAGCAGTGACCCGCTCGTCGCCTACAAGGCAGAGGCGCACGACATGTGGGGCCAGCTGCTGGAGAACATCCGCAGCACCGTCGCACGCCAGCTCTTCCACGCCCGCCTCGTCTACCAGGACGCGCCCCTCCCGGTCGCCCCGCCCGCACCGCTCCCCTCGCAGCTGCGCGAGAGCGGCCCCAGCGAGACCGGCGAGGCTGCCCCGGCCACCGCGCAGCGCCAGCCGATGCGCAAGGTCGGTCGCAACGACCTCTGCCCCTGTGGCTCCGGCAAGAAGTACAAGCGCTGCCACGGCCAGAACGGGGCCTAGCCCGTCGTGCCGCGCGCATCCTCGCCCCGCACCACCGACCGACGCACCCGCGCGGCGCAGGCGGACGACGCCCCGCCGTCGCAGGCTGACCCCGCGCGCGATCCGCACGACGCCGACGCGAACATCGAGGGTGGCCCGCTCGACCCGGAGGCCGGCGTCGCCGCCTACCTCGCGGCCCTCGACCGCGGCGACCCGTGGTACCCCGCCCTGCTCGACGTGATCGCGCGCTGGACCGCCCCCGACGAGGCCGTCGAGGGCATCCCCCACACCTACCTCATCGCCGGCGAGGCGTTCGACTGGCTTCGCCTCGCGGAGCGCCTCATCATCGCCGCCGGCAACCGCATCCCCGCCGAGGCCGCCGAGCGCCTGCTCGCCCGCGGCGAGACCCCCGACGCCGCCGACGAGGACGAGTTCGCCCGCGCAATCGGCCCGCAGAAGCACCGCGCCCACCTCAACTTCCAGTACGGCGTCGTCATCGAGGAAACCCTGCTCCTCGCCGCCGAACTGGAACTGGCGAAGGCCCGCACCATCGACGGCCCCCGCGGCGAACCGCCCGACGTCGCCGCCTACGAGGCCGTCTACGGCAAGCCGCTCGCGGAGCTGCAGGCCCTCTACCGCGCCGACACCGGCGCCCCCCTCGGCTCCCGCGTCTCGGAGTCGGAGTGGCAGGCGTTCATCTACTGGTGCAGCAAGTACCGCTTCCGCATGGGCGAGCCCGCGCGCGTCGCCTCCGACACCCGCAAGGCGCTCGCGCTCCTCTCCCGCCTCCGCAGCGAGCGCACCCGCCCCACCACCCAGGCCCCACCCGACGACGTCATCGACACCACCCTCGCCACCCCCGACGAGGACTAACAGCCGCCGTCAACGCCGAAGCACCAGCCCCGACCACGCTACAGCGGCTCTCGCGCACTCCCACCCAACTCGACAGCCCGAGGCGCAGACGCCTCCGAGGGGTCTCGGGGCGCAGCCTCGCCGGGTCTCGGGGCGAAGCCCCGAGTGGGGTCTGGGGCGTCAGCCCCAGTGGGGGCATCTGGGGGCGAAGCCCCCATCACAGGGCGGGTGGGCGGGCACAATACTGTCCGGCGCGGCGGCGCCAGCCCCCGCGCCCGGCCGTCGGCTCAGCCGACGCCGTCCGACTCCGCCCTACCGCCACACACAGAGGCCGGGGTTCACGCCCCGGCCTCCGCACACCGAACCAGTCGAGGTGACCTCGACCGCTACCCCTCGCGCAGCAGCCGAGGCGCGTACACCCCAACCCCCGCCAGGATCGCGAGCCCCAGCAGCGGCGTCCCCGAATGCAGCAGCGGCGTCACGTCCAGCAGCAGCCCCACCACGAACAGCGAGACGCCCACCAGCATCCCCCAGAACATGAACTGGTTGTGCCAGCCGGAGCGCCGAGGCGGCACCAGCTGCTGCACCACCCCGAAGATCGCGAACGTCATCACACCCACGAAGATCGCGTGATCCATCGCCTCGAACTGCCGAACCGGCGTCACCGTCAGGTCCGGCGCGTACCGCGCGATGATCGACACGAGGATCGCGATGTTCACCGGCAGGAACACCAGCGGAGGAATCCCGTACCGCTGCGGCGTGTCCGCCAGCAACGAAGTGCGCAGCGCCGTCGGCACCAGCCGCACCAGGAAGATCAGCGTGCCGATAATCTCCAGCGGCAGCCCTGCCTGCACCAGCGCGAACTGCCCGCTCAGGAACCCCACCGCCGCCATCAGCGCGCCCAGGAACGGCAGCCCGATCTGCAGCCGCCCCGCCCAGCCCGCAGCCACCGAGGCGCTCCCGGGCCGCAGCGCCAGCTCCGCGTAGCCCATGCCCGCCGGCACCAGGAACCCGACGACCATCACCGCCGGGTGCGCCTCGCCGATGCCGACCATCGTCAGCCTCCCGGCGAACTGCAGCCCCAGCAGCACGCCGAACAGACCGCCGAGAACCACCGTGAACAGCGCCGCCGCCATCGCCAGGTGCGGCACGCTCACCACGCGGCCCTCACGCCCTCGACTCAGCAGCCCCCACAGCGCGTGCGCCGCGAACAGCACCATCACCACCACCATCGCCGTCCCCACGATCGGACGGACGACCGAGGTCGTCGTGAGGAACGCGATGTTGTACGCCACCGCCACCACCGGCGTCGCCCACGCCAGCGCGCGGCTCTGCGGCGTCGACGGCCCGTCGAACAGGTACAGCGTCGCCGCGAACACAGCAGTCGAGATCCACCCCAGCGTGCCGACATGCAGGTGCGTCAGCAGCACCTTGTGATCGAAGTCGATCACGTCCACGCCGTTCAGGATGCCGATCACCACCGTCCAGACGAACAGCACCAGCGCGCTGCCCAGCATCACCCGCACCTCGCGGGCGTAACCAGTGCCGAGGCGCGCGGATGCATCCTGCTGCAAGGTCATGGGAACCCTCCTCACCTTGCGGATACGTCGCCGTTATACCTCGGTCGCCGCCTCAGCGGACACAACGAGGGCGGCCCCGTCGCCGGGGCCGCCCTCGTGCTGCGCAGCCGTCCGATACGAACGCTACGTCGACTTGATCTCGATCTGCTTCGGCCGAGACGCCTCCGGCACCTGGATCGTGAGCGTCAGCACGCCGTCCTTCAGCTCCGCGTCGACCGGCGCCTCGTGTACCACGCCCGGCAGCGCGATCCGACGGCTCACCGATCCGAACCGGCGCTCGCGGCGGTAGAAGGTCTCGCCCTTCTCCTCGGTCTCCTCGTTGTGCTTCGCGTTGATGCTCAGGACACCCTCGTGCACCTGCACGTCGATGTCCTCCTTCGTGAACCCGGGCACCGAGGCGCGCACGACCAGCTGGTGGTCCTTCTCCGAGATGTCGACCGCCAGCGTCCCCTCGTCCCACCCCGCCGTCAGCGGCGAGCGCATGAACGAGTCGTCGAACAGCCGATCCATCATCTGCCGCAGCCCGCCGCCGGCCAGCAGCTCGAATGGGTCACGACGCGCGATATCCGCCATCTCGAACACCTCCTGAGGGAACCGAACCGATACCACCGAGGCAGCACCCCGCCGCCTCTCGTCGCTCTCGATCCTGCCTCGCACCGCAATGCCTGTCAAGAGACTTGATACATTCAGACTCATGTTTCCATGCACACCGCTGTGCGATCTGCTAGCATCGAGGCATGGCAAATGACCTCTACAGCGTGCTCGGCGTGAAGCGCGACGCCTCCGACAAGGAGATTCGCCAGGCGTTCCGCCGCCTCGCGCGCCAGTACCACCCCGACGTGAACCCCGGGAACGCCGCCGCCGAGGCGCGCTTCAAGGAGATCAACGCGGCCTACGAGGTGCTGAACGACCCCGACAACCGCAAGAAGTACGACCGCTACGGCGACCAGTGGCAGCACGCCGACCAGATCGAGCAGATGCGCCG
>JBAYUZ010000091.1:0-8796 GCA_041674885.1 Dehalococcoidia bacterium | reverse complement strand
CGAGAGCAGCCGGTCGACCTCGGCGTCGTCGATGACGAGGCCTGCGAAGTCGCGCGGCAGCACGCCCGCCATGCGCCGACGCACGGCCTCGGCCTCGATGACCGCGGAGGCGAGGAGCCGCCAGGGCTCGACGGCATCACCGGTAGACGGGTCGACGGGCACGGTTCCCCCAGGGATGCGGGCACTGGGGATCGCCACGGTGCGCGGGCAGTGTACCGGCTGCGGGCGCACCACGCCTTGACGGCGTCGCCCGCAGCGCGCGAGGGGCTAGCGCGCGATCGCCTGCGCGATCAGCGAGGCGTAGACCGCCGCGCCCTCCGGCTTCAGGTGGATCTGGTCGTCGTAGAGGTAGTCGCCACGGCCCTCGCTGGCCGCGTGCCAGTCGACGAGCACCGCGTTCGGGTGCCGTGCGACGACCTCGGCGAGGATCGCGTTGTTGGGCGCCTCCCACGCGCGCGGGACGCGCAGGTTCACAACGACCACGCGGCGCGCGCCGCCCAAGAGGTCGAGCGCGTCGTGCAGGCGGTCCGCGCGCAGCGCGCCGTTGTCGCCGACCTGGATCACCACGACGGAACCGACACGCCCCACCGCCGCACGCTGCCGCAGCACATCGACCACCGCCGAGGCGCTGCGACCAGCCTCGGCATCGAGGTCGACCACGCCGAGCGCGCGGGCGAGCGCGTGCGCCGCCCCCAGCATCACGGAGTCGCCGATCGCGGTCACGAACTCGCCCGAGGGCGGGAGGATGAACGAGGGAGTCGGCGCAACGGGGGCGGGTGCGGGCGCCGCCGATTGTGCGAGCACGCCCGGACCATCCAACGTCACACCCTCCGGCAGCGGGCCGACGATCGATGCAGGAGACACCGACTCGGCCTCAGGCGACGCCTCGGCGGTTGCAGTGGCGGAGACCGCCGGGACGACCGGCGGCACGGCGCCCACGGACTCGGCGGTGAGCACGGCGTTCAGCCGCGGCACGGAGAGGTAGGAGGGCGGCTCCGGCACGCGCGCCCGGGCGACAGTGACGCTGAGGGAGAGCACGGCGATCGCGCTCAGCGTCGCGCCGGTCAGCACGACGCCACGGCGCGCGCCTCGGGCCTCGCGCCACGCCGAGGCGAGCTGCAGCACGCGGCCTTCGCGGAAGGGCGTCTCGATCCAGCGGTACGACACCTCGGCTGCTGCCAGCGTGCATGCCGCGGCCGCGATGTAGATGGCGACGGTCGAGACGATGCCACCCGCGAGCGCGTCCTGCACTGGCAGCAGCAGCACGACCGGCCAGTGCCAGAGATACGCGCTGTACGACCGCTTCCCCAGCCAGCGCAGCGGCGTGGACGCGAGCACGCGGGTGTAGGCATTGTCGGCACGGGCGCACATCGCGACCGCGCCCAGGCTCACCAGCGCGGTCAGCGCGAGCCCGCCGCGGTACATGAAGTCGGTGGCGCCGTTCAGCCGCCAGCAGAGCACGCCGAACGCGACGAGGCACGCGACGCCGACGAAGCCGCTCACGGCGTCACGGAGGCTGAAGGGGTGCTGCGCGAGCCTCGGCTTCCACACGAAGGCGAGCGCGGCGCCACCCAGCAGCGCGAAGCCCCGGGTGTCGGTGCCGTAGTACAGACGGTCAGCCGAGGCGTCCGCCTGGTAGAGCACGCCCAGCCACACCGCCGAGGCGACGGCCAGCAGCACGGTGCCGACAAACGCCCAGCGCGGTCGCACCAGGCGCAGCGCGCCGGCGAGCAGCGGCGGCCAGAGCAGGTAGAACTGCTCCTCGACCGCGAGCGACCAGAGGTGGCGCAGCATCGACGGCGCGGACAGCGTCTCGAAGTAGGGCATGCGGTGGAAGACGAGGTACCAGTTGGCGACATAGCCGACTGCTGCGGCCGCCTCACCTCGGAGGGACGCCATCCGCTCCGGGAAGGCCACCGAGGTCATCGCGAGCGTCGCGAGGATGAGCGCGATCGCGGCGGGCATCAGCCGGCGCACGCGCCGCCACCAGAAGTGCCGCAGGTCAATGGAGCCGCGCGCCTGCCACTCGTCCAGCAGGCCGAGCGTGATCACATAGCCGGAGATGACGAAGAACAGGTCGACGCCCAGGAAGCCGCCGGGGAAGCGGCGCTCATCGATGTGATAGACGAACACCGCCAGCACGGCGAGTGCACGCAATCCATCGAGGGCAGGGATATAGAACTGCCGCCTGTATGGCATCCCACGTCCGCTCACCCCGCCTGCCGCGAGTGTACACAGTCCCTCGCTTTCGTTCGCCCCTGTTGAGAGCGATTTGTGAGTGGATTTCGCGGATGTGAGGCGGTCTCGGCAGCCGAGCGCGCGGAGACGAGACCACCGAGCAGTATCGACTCCCTCGCACCCCTGCCATCCGGCAGATGACCCCCGCCCGTCATACAGGCAGAATCAAGGGACGCAGCCGGGGAGGCGACGATGGTCTGGGTACTCGACCCTGAGCACACGCAGGTCGGCTTCGCCGCGCAGCACCTGATGGTCGCGACCGTGCATGGGCGGTTCACCCGCTTCGACGCCGAGGTCACGCTCGACCCCGCGCAACCGGAGCGGTCGCGCGTCACGGCACGCATCGATGTCGCCAGCCTGGACACCGGTAACGCAGAGCGCGACCGGCACCTCCGCTCCGCCGCCTTCCTGGACGTCGACCGCTTCCCGCACATCGAGTTCACCAGCACGCAGATCGCGCAGGTCGGGCCGGACTCGTTCTGGCTGCGCGGCGATCTCTCGATCCACGGCGTCACACGCGAGGTCACCCTGCGCGGGCGCTTCGACGGCTCCGTGGACATGCTGGCGGATGCCCCCGCGGTGCGCTTCCAGATGGCGGCCGAGGTTGATCGCGACGACTTCGGTCTCACCTGGAACAACGCGCTGGACGCCGTGGGGATCCTGGTCGGCCGTGCGATCACGATCACCATCGATGCCGCGGTGCAGCAGCCGGATCACGCCCCCACCCGCGACTGAGACCCGCGCCGCCACCACTGCTCGCACGCGCGGACGCGCGCTCCGCTAGACTCCGCGCATGACACCCATTGAGGCGATCGGGCTGGCAGTCGCGGCGTTCATCGCCGGCGCCGTGAACGGCGTCGCGGGCGGCGGCTCGCTGCTCTCGTTCCCTGCGCTGCTCGCCTTCGGCCTGCCCGCGAAGACCGCGAACGTCACGAACACGGTCGCGCTCTGGCCCGGTTATGTCGGCGGCGTGCTCGGCTACCGCTCCCTGCTCGCGTCGCAGCGAGGCACCGTGACGGCGCTCAGCGTCTCCAGCATCCTGGGTGCGCTCACCGGCGCAGCGATCCTGCTGCTCACCAGCCAGGCGGCGTTCCGCGCGATCGTGCCCTATCTGGTGCTCTTCGGCGCGCTCGTGCTCGCGTTCCAGTCGAAGCTCGGCGCGCTGATCGCGCGGTTCCGCCGCCCGTGGACGCCCGGCGACCCGGTCCCGCCCGAGGCGCACCCGGTCATCTTCCTGCTCGGCGTCTACGGCGCGTACTTCGGCGCGGGGCTGGGGACGATGACGCTTGCGGCGCTCAGCATCCTGCTCCCGGACGACCTCCAGCGCTCGAACGCCCTCAAGAGCATGCTCTCGCTCGTGATCAACGCGATCGCGGTGCTGGTCTTCGTCTTCTCCGGCTTCGTGGCGTGGCTGCCGGCGCTGATCATGGCGGTGGCGGCGCTGGCGGGCGGCTACATCGGCGTCGGCTTCGCGCGGCGCCTCAGCGCCAGGCTGCTGAAGGCATTCGTCGTCGGCTACAGCCTGGCGATCGCCGCCCGACTGTTCGAGCTGCCGTGGCCGGTCGCGATCGGTGTCGGGCTCGCCTCGGCGGCCGCGATGTACCTCCTGACCGCCCCCGCACGCCGCTCCGCTGTCCCCGCCCCCGCTCGCTGACCCTCGCGGAGCGATGCGCGGCGAATCGCGGGCCTTCCGGCGATAGACGCTCGCCGCCGGGATCGGTAGCATCGGGGCCAGTTATCGAGGACGGATCGTACCGATTCCGAGAGGACGCATCCCGTGGCGTTCGTCATCACCCAGCCCTGCATCGACACGACCGACCAGGCCTGTGTCGAGGTATGCCCGGTCGACTGCATCCACTTCGAACAGGGTGCCGACCGCATGCTCTACATCAACCCGGCGGAGTGCATCGACTGCGGCGCCTGCCAGCCGGCCTGCCCGGTGCAGGCGATCTTCCCGGAGCCGGATGTCCCCGGGGAGATGCAGAAGTTCATCGGCATCAACGCCGCGTGGTACTCCGACCGCGCATCGGCGCGCGCACAGGTCGGCGGTGCTCCCGCCGGCGACGGCGCACCCGCCGCGCCTCGGCCCGCTGCTGCGGCGCCGAAGCCCGCGGAGGAGGAGGCGCCCGCCCCCACCGCCGTTGTGGCCGCGCGCTCCTCGCAGGTGTCGGCGTTCGAGGATGAGCACCACGGCACCACGCCGGTGGTCGCCAAGTACAACCAGCCGTCGCCGCTTGCAGTGATCTCGGTCTTCGGCATCATCGCCGGCGCGATGATCGCGTTCATGGTGCCGGGGCCGCGCACGGTCATGATGGGCGTCGGCGGTGTGATCTCGCTCGTCTTCCTCGGCGGGTTCCTGCAGAGCCAGATCCGCGACCTCTCGCTCTTCGCCGCCACGCACCCGCGCAACCGCGAGGCGTGGCGACACGCGCCGACCATCTGGCGCCGTGGCGAGGAGTCGCGCCGCTACCTGCAGCAGAAGGCCGTCGAGTCGCTCGCCGCGACCCGCTTCGGTTTCCCGACGGTGGAGCACCCCGACTACCGCACCTACGTGAACGTCCCGACCCCCACCATGGCGCTGGAGTTCGGTGGCGGCGGCACGAAGGTCTACCCGGACATCCTGGTGCTCCAGTACCCGGGCAACTACCCGGTCATGGTCGCGCAGGTCGAGACCGGCGAGACCGTCACCCGCGACCAGGCCGTCCGCGTCTGGAAGCAGCTGGAGACGGATCAGGCCCCGCTCTACATCTACGTCCCGTCGGGCTACGGCACCGTCGCGAAGGACTACGTGAAGGCCGCCGGCATCACGCACGCCGAGGTGCGCACCTTCGCCCGCATGCCGGAAGGCGTCGGCGACCTGGTGCACGAGGTCTAACTCGCCTCGTCAACGACACACAAGAAGGGGGGCGCCGATGGCGCCTCCCTTCTTCGTCTCGTCGCAGCTCTGTGCGCCTACCGGTGCAGCCGCTCCACCGCCTCGCGCGCCTCCGGCACGCGGTAGGCGAAGCCGTCGAGGAGGCCGAAGCAGCCGGCGATCATCATGTCGCCGTGCGGTGCGGCGGCGTGCACGTTCGGCAGGCCGGCGGCGCGCAGCGCCGGCAGCATCCGCTCGCGCTGTGGGCCGGTGACCGCCACCACATCGACCTCGAATGGGCCGGGCTCGACAAACAGCGCGCCATGGCCCTGCGAGGAGAAGACCGCCTCGTTCGTCAGCGTGCCGTCGAGAAGCGCGCGCACCATCGCAGCAAGTGACTCCGGCGTGACCTCGCCGCTGTGGTGCTCGAAGAGCGCGCGCACGCGGGTCCCGTCCAGCACGAAGCCGAGCACATGCATGTTGCCGACGTTCACGACCGCCCTTGAACTCGCGGCACGCACGACCGGATCGTGCGTCGCACCGAGTGCGGCGGCCGGGCCGTTGTCCATGAACACCGCGGGCAGCCCCGGCTCGACGCTCGCGAGCACGGCGTGGGCGCGCGTCAGCAGCGGCGGCAGCGTCGACGCCGTCGCGGCGAACGAGCGCGCGTCGGCGTCGTGGCGGAGCGCGGCGGCGAGGTAGTCGAAGCGGAAGCGGCGGTCGGAGACGTCCGGCGGCGCGTCCCCGTGGTCGAAGACGCCGACGGCGACGCCATCGATGCGGTCGTCGGCGCCGAAGGCTCGAAGGGCGGCGCGCACGGCGTCGACGTCGAGGTCGCGCAGCACGACATGTGCGCCGTCGATGCGTCGCGCCTCATCGTCACCGACGAGGACGACGCCGTCCGCCTGCACGCGCGCCAGGTCGTCGTTGAAGGTGCGCGCAGCCTCGGGGGTGGCGTAGACGGGGAGGCCGGCGCGCAGGTGCTCCTGCATCGCCCAGCCGCTGGGGCCGCCGCCCGCGATCACGCCGGTGATGACAAGGGCTCGCCGCGCCTCGGTCGCCGCGCGCATGCGGCGTGCCGCTACTGCGGTCGGCGAGGGCATGACGAGCTTCGGTGAGTTCTCGACCGGGCCGTCGGGATCGTAGAGCAGGATGTCCTGCGTCCCGGTGCCGATGTCGATTGCGAGGATGCGCACGCGGTCAGTCTACGTCAGTCCGCCGCGCGCGCATCCTCGCTGATAGTCGAACCCGGTGGTGCCTAGGCGGCGCGACGCCGCGGCACGACCGCGTGCTGCACAAACGAGGTGCCTGCCGGGGTGATCAGCCGCACCGGCCGCTCCCCGCCGCCGAGCGTGTCGCGCACCCACTGCTGAAGCAGCACGACCGCCGCACCACCGACCATGACGCCAAGAACGAGAGTGAACAGCATCGGAGCCCCCCTCCGCAGACGTACAGAACACATGTACGTCATCAATGGCAGGAGGTTAGAACGCCCGTGCTAGTCTGTCAACTCCCCGTCGACGCGGCATCCTCGTGCCAGTACGCCTCGATCTGGGGTGGCACCTGGAGCGTCTGGAGCACGACGCAGTACGCCTCGGTCGCCCGCTCCAGCGAGTCGATCTGGCGCGGCGTCGCGTCCGGGGCGTCGATGTCGAAGTGCATGCGCACCGTGGAGAACCCCACGCGCGCCGTCCGGCTCATCCCCAGCGTGCCGCGCAGGTCGAGGTCGCCCTCGACGCGCACGTTGACGCTGCGGAGCGGGATGCCCGAGGCCGCCGCGACCATCTGGCAGGTCACCTGCGCACACGCCGCCAGCGCGCCCAGCAGCAGATCGCCGGAGCACGCAGCCGTCCCCGCCCCACCGACGCCGCTGTGCGCCTGCGACTCGTAGATCGCGCGCCCGATGTCGACCGAGCAGGACATCGCGTCGCCGCCCGTGCTGGCGTCGGCGTGGAGCGTGATCACCGCCGTCGACGGATCGTCGCGGTACTGATCCTTCAGTGGTTGCTGGTGCACTCGCAGATCCACGTCCGCCTCCTCGTCATCGCAGACGAGGATGATCGCACGTCAGACCCGCGCCTGTGCCTCGATCCGCGTGCGACCGCCGAGGTACGGGGCGAGCACGGCGGGCACCGTGACGCCCTCGGCGTCCGCGTACTGCTCGAGGATCGTCGCGAGCACGCGCGGCAGCGCGAGGCCGGAGCCGTTGAGCGTGTGCAGGTGGCGCACCGTCCCCTCGGCGTCGCGGTAGCGGAGGTTCGCGCGCCGCGCCTGGAAGTCGAGGAAGTTCGACACCGATGAGACCTCGAGCCACTCTTGCGAGCCGGGCGCCCACACCTCGATGTCGTAGGTCATCGCCGAGGCGAACGTGAGGTCGGTCGAGGCGAGCCGGATCACGCGGTAGCGGAAGCCGAGGCGGCGCACGACCTCCAGCGCGTCCTCCAGCAACTGGTCGAGCGCCTCCCATGAGGCGTCCTCCGTGCTGAAGCGCACCATCTCCACCTTGTCGAACTGGTGGCCGCGCTTGATGCCGCGCACGTCGCGGCCCGCGCTCATGCGCTCGCGGCGGAAGCAGGGCGTGTACGCGACGTGCCGCAGCGGCAGCGCCGAGGCCGGCAGAATCTCGTCGCGGTACATGTTCGTGACGGGCACCTCGGCGGTCGGGACGAGCCAGAGGTCCTCCTCGGCGTCGTGGTACATCGTGTCCGCGAACTTGGGGAGCTGCCCGGTGCCGTACAGCATCTCCTCCTTCACGACGAACGGGACGTAGACCTCGTCGTAGCCCTGATCGCGATGCACGTCCAGCATCCACGCGATGAGCGCGCGCTGCAGCGCCGCCGCCTGCCCGCGCAGGATGTAGAAGCGCGAGCCCGCGATCTTCGTGCCGCGCTCGAAGTCGATGAGGCCCAGCTCCTCGCCGACCTCCCAGTGCGGGCGGAACGCGCCCGCAACCTGCGGTGCCGCCTCGTCGCGGATCGGCCGAGGCGTCGTGACGCGGTGCTCCTCGCCGGTCGCGCCGTCGCCCTCGATCACCACGACCGAGGCGGACTCGTCACCGATCGGCACGTCGGGGTGGAACAGGTTCGGCACCTGCAGCAGCAGCGCGCGCAGCGCGGCGTCCGCCTCACGCAGCTCGCCCTCGAGCGTGTCGAGGCGCGTGCCGACCGCGCGCTGCTCCTCGATGAGGCGCTGGCGCTCGGTCGCATCCTTCACGCCGCCGATCGCCTTGCTCGCGCGGTTGCGCTCGGCACGCTGCGTCTCGACGGCTGCGAGCAGCGCGCGGTACGCCGCGTCGCGCTCCAGTATCTCGTCGATGTGGGCGTCGGTCTGGCGGTCGAGGCACGCCTGGCGCACCGCCTCCGTCTGCTCGCGGATCGTCTGCACCGACAGCACTACGCAGCCCCCACTTCGCCCTGCTCGAGCGCGCCCACGGCGCGAATCGCATCGATCGCCAGCACGCGCACGTCCTCCGGCACCGGCACCATCCCCGCGCCGTCCGGCCGAGGCAGCATCGCACCCTCCGCCAGTTCGGCCTCGCTCACCCACGCCCAGCCCTTGGCGCCGTCGGGCAGCGTGAGCGTCTGCCCGGCGAGCGGGCGGGTGAAGTAGACGAGGTCGATGTGCTGGTGCGGTGCGCGCTGGTGCGGGTCGCCTCGTTCGATGTCGTAGACGCCGATCGTGACCGGCGCGGGCAGCCGCCCCGG
>JBAYUZ010000090.1:0-8980 GCA_041674885.1 Dehalococcoidia bacterium | reverse complement strand
CGTGACGGCGCCGACCCGGAAACGGTAGGACTCGATGACCAGTCCCGCTGAGACGACCGAGGCTCCATCGCAGGGAAGCGAGGCTGCACCGCAGGCGCTGAGCCCGGCGGAGCGCTACGCCGCGATCCGCGAGCGCGCCCGCGAGGCGTACGCCGCGTGGAACAACCCGACCATCCCGCGCATCTCGATCGCGGAGGACACCTCCTCGCTCGCGGCGGGGGCAGGGCGGACGCGCCAGGCGCTGGAGCGCCTCGTCGCGGAGCGCAACGCGGCCGTCGAGCTCGGCAAGGTCGTCGGCTACGGCCTGCAGTGGCTGCAGCCGCTCGCGGACATCACGTGGCCGGACGGCACGCGCGTGCTCTACGGCCCGGTCACGCCGCAGAACGTCGACTCGCTGCTGGACGAGGCGACCGGCCACCTCGGCGCGGCCGACGCGATCGCGATCGGCCTGCTCGCGGGTGAGCGCGTGGGCCTGCGCCCGATCGCCGAGCACCCGTTCCTCGCACTCGAGACCAAGGGCCGCCGCCTCATGGGGCGGCTCGGCTACACCGACCCGACGAACCTCGACCACTACGTGGCGACGGACGGCTACTTCGCCGTCGCGCGCATGCTCGACCGGCACCAGACGCCGGAGCAGGTGCGCCAGACGATGATCGACGGCGGCCTCGCGGGCCGCGGTGGCGCGTGGTTCCCGGCGGGCGTGAAGTGGAACTTCCTCGCGGGCGCCGCGGTGCCGGAGCGCTACCTCATCTGCAACGCCGACGAGGGTGACCCCGGCGCGTGGGTGAACCGCGTGCTGCTGGAGGGCGACCCCCACGACGTCATCGAGGGGATGATCATCGCGGCGTTCGCCACCGGCGCGCAGCATGGCTTCCTCTACATCCGCAACGAGTACCCGCTGGCGATCCAGCGCATCCGCGACGCGATCCGCGATGCGGAGGCGGCGGGCCTGCTCGGCAAGAACATCCTGGGCACCGAGTTCTCGTGCACGCTGGAGGTCATCCGCGGCGCGGGCGCGTACGTCTGCGGCGAGGAGACCGGCCTCATCTCGTCCGTGCAGGACGGGCGCGGGATGCCGCGCGTGAAGCCGCCGTTCCCGGCGGCCGCGGGCGTGTTCATGAAGCCCTCGAACGTGAACAACGTCGAGACCTACGCGAACGTCCCGCTGATCATGCGCAACGGCGGCGACTGGTGGCGCAGCGCGGGCACCGCGAACGACTTCGGCACCAAGATCTTCTCGTTCTCCGGCGACATCCCGTTCGTCGGGCACATGGAGGTGCCGTTCGGCGTCTCCCTCAAGCGCGTGCTCGAGGTGTGTGGCGGCACGGTCGCCGGACTGAAGGCCATCCAGGCCGGCGGCCCGCTGGCGGGCTACCTCCCCGGTCGCTTCATCGAGACGCTGACGCTGGAGCGCCAGTCGTTCCAGCCGCTCGGCGCGCTGATGGGCGGCGGCGGCATCGTCTTCGTCGGGCACGAGGCGTGCTCGATCGACCTCAACGTGCTGTACGCCGAGTTCGTCGAGGAGGAGTCCTGCGGTCGCTGCACGACCTGCCACGGCGGCAACCAGCGCATGCACGAGATCTTCCGCCGCATCGGCGACGGGGGTGGGCGATCCGAGGACCGTCACAACCTGGAGCGCGTCGGCCAGTCGCTGCAGTACTCCAACTGCGTGCACGGGCAGGCGTCGCCCACGATCATGCGCAACACGCTCCGCTACTTCGAGGCGGAGTACGCGGATCACGTCGCGGGCACGTGCGAGGCGCTGCGCTGCGCCGGCCTGACCCGCTTCCGCATCGTCGACCAGTCCGACCCGAAACTCGCGGACGCGCAGGCGATCTGCCCGACGGGCGCGGTGGTCGGCAGCGCCGGCAACCGCAGCATCGACGACGCTGCCTGCATCCGCTGCGGCGCCTGCACCGACCTCGCCCCGCGCGCGATCGCGCGGCAGGCGGCGCCGGCCGGCACGGAGATGCCGCACCGCCAGCCCGCCAACCCGCCCGGCCTCGGCCCCGCGCACGGCGTGGTGCCGCTGTCGTGGCAGGCGCACGCGCTGTCGCGCCCGGAGGGCGCGCACGGCGGCCCGCCGCCGCTGATCAACGCCGCGCTCAAGGGCTAGCGAGCCTCGATCGCTCCGTACCGATTGAGCCGGTCGCCCGCGCGACCGTAGACTGACGCTGTCTCCCCAAGAGACGAGCCGCTGCGTGCCCCCCGAGGGCCAAGCCGCCGACAACGTCACAGCATCGACTGCCTCCACGCCCACCTCGGCGCGGGGCGGGAAGATCACGCCCGCGCGCGCGCAGTACCTGGCGATGAAGCGCCAGCACCCGGACGCGCTGCTGCTGTTCCGCATGGGCGACTTCTACGAGACCTTCGACGACGACGCGGCGGTGGTCGCCGAGGTGCTGGGCATCGCGCTCACCTCGCGGCCGATGGGCGGCGACGGCGGACGCATCCCGCTGGCGGGCATCCCGTACCACGCGCTCGACCGCTACCTCGACCGGCTCGTCGCGGCGGGGCACCGCGTGGCGATCGTGGAGCAGACCTCGCCGCCCGGGAAGGGCCTCGTCGAGCGCCGTGTCGTGCGCGTCGTCACCCCGGGCACCGTCGATGCCGGCTCGCTGGTCGAGGAGCGCGCGCAGAACTGGCTCGTGGCAGCCTCGCCCGTCCGTGCCGCCGATGGCGAGGAGCGCTGGGGGATCGCCGCGTGCGACGTCACGACCGGCGCGTTCGAGTGCTCGATCGTCGCGGGGGCACACCTCGCGGGGGAGTGGACGCGCCTGCGACCACGCGAGCTGCTGCTCGCGAGCGGCGCACCGCACCCACCCGCCATCGACGACGAGGTACTGGTGACGGAGCGCCCCGCGCGCGGCTTCGACCCGGCGCGCGCCGCCGAGGTGCTGACGGCGGCGCTCGGCGTGGCGAGCATCGACTCGTTCGGGCTCGAGGGCATGGACGCGGCGGTCGGGGCGGCGGGGGCGCTGGTGCGCTACCTGGAGGAGGCGTGGCCGGGGGCGCTCGGCCACCTGCGCGCGCCGCTCGCGGTGCGCGAGCAGGAGCACGTCTACCTCGACCCGCAGACGCGGCGGAATCTCGACCTGTTCCACGGGCGACGCGAGGGCGAGGCGTCGCTGATCGAGACGCTCGATCGCACGCAGACGGCGATGGGCGGGCGGCTGCTACGCGGCTGGCTCGGCCGCCCGCTCCGGTCGGCGGCGGCGGCGGACGCACGGCTGGATGCGGTCGAGGCGTTCGTGCGCGCCCCGATCGCGCGGGCGACGCTGCGTCGGTCGCTGCGCGCAGTGGGCGATCTCGAACGGCTGCTGGGCCGCGTGCGCGCGGGCACCGCAAACGCGCGCGTGCTGGTGCAGCTCCGACTCAGCCTGGAGCAGCTGCCCGCGCTGCGCGAGCAGGCGGAAGCGGTTGGCGGCGCTGCGAGCGGCCTCGCACCCTCGTTGGCCGGCGTGGTCGAGGCCGCCGAGGCCGTGCGCACGGCGATCGCGGACGACCCGCCCGCGGAGGTCGCCGACGGCGGCACAGTGCGTGACGGCGCGGACGCCGAGGTTGATGCGCTGCGTGCGCTCACCACGGATGCCCGCGGCGCGCTCGCGAGCCTCGAGGCGGAGGAGCGCGCGCGGACGGGGCTGCCGCTGCGCGTGGGGTTCCACCGCGTCTTCGGGTACTACTGGGAGCTCCCGGCCTCGCAGGCGGCGAAGGCGCCCGCGGAGTTCGAGCCGCGGCAGACGCTGGCGAACGCACAGCGCTTCCGCAGCACGGCGCTCTCCGCGCTCGAGACGCGCATCCTCGGCGCCCGGGAGCAGCTGCTGGAGGCGGAGCGCGCGGTCGTGGAGCGCGTGCGCGCGCAGGTCGCGGAGGCCGGCCCCGCGATCGCGGCGGCGGCGGACGCCGTGGCGACGCTCGATGTGGCGGCGGCGCTCGCGGAGGTCGCGTCGGAGTGCGGCTACGTGCGCCCGGAGCTCGCGGACGGCGGCGCGCTAATCATCGAGGGTGGTCGGCACCCGGTCGTCGAGCGTCGGCTGCCGGCGGGCGCGTTCGTGCCGAACGACTGCGTGCTGGGCGGCGGCGCGACCGGCGAGGGCGCGGACATCGTGCTGCTGTCCGGGCCGAACATGGGCGGCAAGTCGACGTACCTGCGGCAGGTGGCGCTGTGCGTGCTGCTCGCGCAGTGCGGGTCGTTCGTGCCCGCCGACCGCGCCCGCGTGCCGATGGCGGACCGCATCTTCTCGCGCGTCGGCGCGCAGGACGACATCGCCGCGGGGCAGTCGACGTTCATGGTGGAGATGGTGGAGACCGCCGCGATCCTCCACAACGCGACGGAGCGGTCGCTCGTGATCCTCGACGAGGTGGGGCGGGGGACGGCGACGCAGGACGGGCTGGCGATCGCGCGCGCGGTCGTCGAGTACCTCCACCACCGCCCCGGCGGGACGCCGCGGACGCTGTTTGCGACACACTTCCAGGAACTGGCCGCGCTGGCGACGCTCCTGCCGCGCGTCGAGAACCGCTCGGTCGCGGTGATCGAGGAGGGGACGGACGTCGTCTTCCTGCACCGCATCGTGCCCGGCGCTGCGGATCGCTCGTACGGCGTGCACGTCGCCGCGATCGCGGGGCTGCCGCGCGCGGTCGTGGCGCGGGCACGGGAACTGCTACGCGAGTTGGAGGCAGGCGCGTCAGCCTCGAGCGCGCCACGGACGAAGGCGAGCGCGGCCCTCCAGCCGCCGCTGCTGCCGCCCACCGACCCGTTCGTCGACGCCGTGGCAAGCATCGAGCCCGACGCGCTGACGCCGCTGGAGGCGCTGCAGCGGCTGTACGAGCTGCGCCGCGACGCCCGCCGAATCCTGGGCACTGACGGGTGAACGAGGTGCTGCGCGACCTAGCGGAGCGGGTCGGCGCCGGGGCCCTGCGCGGGCGGCCCGGGGCGACCGTATGCGGTGCCGGCGGTGCCGGCGGTGTACGTCTGGCGGTCCAGCGCGGCGGCGACATCGAGCAGGCGCCCGCTCGCGGGGGCCTCGAACGGCCGGGCGGCCTGCGTGAGCAGCGCAGCGACGAGCGCAGGGCTGAGGCTCGGGTCGGCGGCCATCATCAGCGCGACGGCGCCCGCAGCGAGCGGCGCGGCGAACGAGGTGCCAGAGGCGCGCGCGTAGCCCGGCTCGACGCACATCCAGCCGGCCTGACCGCAGCGCGCAGCGGGCAGCGGGCCGATCAGCCGCACGGCGGGAGCGTAGACGCTCACCTCCGGGCCGGCGTTGGAGAACACCGCCGGACGGCGATAGTCGACGATGCCCTCCGCGCCGACGATGCCGGAGCCGGCGACGGCGAGCACACGGGGGTAGGCGGCGGGGAACTGCACCCGCTGCGCACCCTCGTTGCCGACGGAGGCGACGACGAGCGCGCCGTAGCGGTCGGTCGCCTCGGCGACGGCGTCGCGCAGGACGCGCGCGTCGGACGGCGAGCCGAACGCGAGGATGATCACGCGCGCGCCGCTGCGGGCGGCGTACAGGATGCCCGCAGCGGCATCGGAGATGCGTCCGGTGGCGGTGCAGTCCAGCACCTTCACCGGCAGGATGCGCGCGTCCCACGCAACGCCGGTTGCACCCACGGCGTTGCCGCCGGCGGCGGCCGCGATCCCGGCGACGAACGTGCCATGCCCCTCGTCGTCGATGGCGCCGCCACGCGGGGCTGCCTGCGTGTAGCCGCACGAGGGGTCGGCGGCGGCAGGCGAGACGAACGTGCAGCCGAAGAGATCGTCGGGGCAGCCGTTGGCGTCCTCGTCACGGCCGTCGGGGAGCTCGACGGGGTTGCGACGGATGCGCGATGCGAGGTCGGGGTGCGCGATGTCCACGCCGGAGTCGACGACGGCGATCGTGACCTGTTCGGCGCTCGTGCGCGTATCCCAGGCCTGCGGTGCGCGGATCGCATCCAGATACGGTTGCTGGTTCAGCACCAGCGGATCGCCGGGCATGCGATCGGCATGGACGCGCACATCCGGCTCGACGGCCGCGAGCAGGCCGGTGCCCGCGAGCTCACGGGCGAGCGCGGCGGCGTCGGTGCCGGCGGGCACGCGCACGCGCACCGCATCGAGCGGCGCGGCAGCAGGCATCGTGACATAACCAAGCCGGTCGAGCGCTGCTGCGAGGTCGCCGGGGCGCGCGCGACCATCGCGCGACAGGGCGGGGCTGACCAACAGCAGATCGGTGTCGGGGGCGAAGACCGCGGCGACCTCGACGGTATGCGAGGCGGCGCGTGCGGGGGCGGCGGGCACACGGGGCGCACGCACCGCGACGACGGCGAGCGCGACAACGACCGCGACCAGCAGCGCGCCGAGCGTCAAGGGGAGGTCACGGTGCCGCAGCGGTGCCTCCTCGTGCCCCCGGCTCGCGCAACCCATGCTACGAACGGCGTCAAAGGGCGGCAACCCGCAGGACGGGGGCGCCCATGACGACCGAGGGGACGGTCGAGGAGACATCGGTCGGTCGCCGCCCGATCCGCGTGCTTCCGCCCACTGTGGCGGCGCGCATCGCCGCAGGCGAGGTGATCGAGCGGCCTGCCTCGGTCGTGAAGGAGCTGGTCGAGAACGCGATCGACAGCGGCGCGCGCACCGTGGAGGTCGCGATCTGGGGTGGCGGCATCGACCGGATCCGCGTCACCGACGACGGCTGTGGCATCCCGGCGACGGAGCTCGCCGACGCGTTCGAGCGGCACGCGACCTCGAAGCTCACGACCGAGCACGACCTCTTCGACGTACACACGCTCGGCTTCCGCGGCGAGGCGCTGGCGGCGATCGCGGCCGCAGGCGACGTCGACTTCGTGACGCGGCCCGCCGCCGAGCGCGCGGCGGCCGTGGCGCGCGCGCGCCACGGCCGCGTGGAGCACCTGGGCAGCGCCGGCGCTGCACCGGGGACGAGCGTCGAGGTGCGCGAGCTGTTCGGCGAGCTGCCGGCGCGGCGGCGCTTCCTGCGCGCGGCGGCGGCGGAGTCGAGGGTGGTGGCGCAGGCGGTGGAGGCGTACGCCCTCGCGTACCCGCAGGTCGCGTTCCGGCTCACCGTCGACGACCGCCGCGTGCTGGCGACCGACGGATCGGGCGATGAGCGCGCGGCGTTCGCGGCGGTGCACGGCGCCGGCGTCGCCTCCGAGCTGCTGCCGGTCACCGCGGAGCGCGTGGGCGAGGATGGGCAGGTGCGCGTGAGCGGCCTGGTCGGCCCGCCGCAGCTGCACCGCGCGCACCGGCGTGCGCTCACGCTGTTCGCCAACGGCCGGCTGATCGCCTCGCGTCCGCTCGCGCACGCGGTGGAGGAGGCGTTCGCAGGGCTGCTGCCGATCGGGCGCTACCCCGTCGGCTTCCTCCACATCCACGTGCCGCCGGACGAGGTGGATGTGAACGTGCATCCCACGAAGGCGGAGGTGCGGTTCCGCCACGAGCGGCTGGTGTACGCCGTCGTCGGGCAGGCCGTGCGTGCGGCGCTGGGCGGGGCGACCACGGTGCGCGCGCCGCAACCTTCGGCGGGCGTGGCGGGCGAGGCGAGCGTGTTGCCGCCGTGGACGCCGCCACCGACGCGCGAGGCGTGGGCGGCGGCTCGGCAGGTGATCGCGGGCGCGCAGGCGGCATCACGTGTCGGCGGGCTGGACGTCCCGGCGGCCGACGCGGAGACGCAGGCGGCGAGCGTCGCCGCGCAGGGCGCGCTCCCACTGCACGCGCGGCTACCGGCGCTGCGCGCACTGGGGCAGGTCGACGCGACCTACATCGTCGCGGAGGCGCCGGACGGCCTGTGCCTGGTCGACCAGCACGCTGCGCACGAACGCGTGCTCTACGAGCAGATCCGCGCCGCGCGCGCCGCAGGGCGTGTCGAGGCGCAGCCACTG
Organism: Dehalococcoidia bacterium; assembly: GCA_041674885.1. GTDB lineage: Bacteria > Chloroflexota > Dehalococcoidia > UBA2979 > UBA2979 > RH-chloro-G1. The sequence goes on along the minus strand of JBAYUZ010000090.1, from coordinate 1,105 downwards.
CTCACACCGGCGGTGGTGGCGCTCTCCGCGACACAGATCGCGATGGCCGCCGAGCACGCGGAGGCGCTGACCGCGGTCGGCTTCGCGCTCGATGAAACGGACGGCGCGGCGCTGATCGTCCGTGCGGTGCCGACGACGCTGGCTGGCCGCGACCCGGCGCGCGCGCTCGCGGAATACCTGGACCGGCTCGGTGCCGCCGAGGATCGCACGGCGGGCGCGGATCGCGTGGCCGCGACGCTCGCGTGCCGCGCGGCGGTGATGGCGGGCGACCCGCTCGACACGGAGCAGCAGCGGGCGCTCCTGCGCGCGCTGGAGGCCTGTGAGACACCACAGACCTGCCCACACGGCCGCCCGACGATGCTCTACCTCTCCACGGACGCCCTCGCGCGCTCCTTCGGTCGGTCATAGCGCAGGGGGTCGCCCTCGGCGCCGCATCCCTGCGGTAGCCGGCGCCTCATCGCTCGTACACAGGTAGCGGCGACGCTGCACCCTCACGTATCTGCAAGGGGGCGTTCCGCAGACCGCACGGGTGCTACGAGGGCGGTTTCGTCAGACTCGACGGCGCAGGGCGGCTGCCGGGACAGGCACAGCCGGTCGATGATCCCCATGCGCCCAGCAGGGAAGCCAGCGGCGGGATGCCGCATGGGGAGCAGTACCGTGACCACGATGGCCGCAGGACAGGTCTTCGTCGCGCGTCAGCCGATCCTGACCGCCTCGCAGCGCGTGGCGGCGTACGAGCTGCTGTTCCGGCAGCACTCGACGTCCGGTGGCGCGGTGATCGAGGTGCCGCTGCGCGCGACCGCGGAGGTGCTGACGCGCTCGCTCCTGACGATCGGGCTCGATGACCTCACCGGCGGGAAGCCGAGCTTCGTGAACTTCCCCCGCGAGGCGCTGTTCCACGAGATGGCGGGCAACCTGCCGCCACAGCTCGTGATCGAGGTGCTGGAGGATGTCGGCGCGGACGCGGACGTGATCGCGGCGTGCACCGACCTGCGCAGGCGCGGCTTCCGGATCGCACTGGACGACTACTGCTTTGAGCCGGAGCGCGAACCGCTGCTGGCGGTCGCCGACGTCATCAAGATCGATCTCACCCTCGTCGACCTGG
>JBAYUZ010000089.1:0-9522 GCA_041674885.1 Dehalococcoidia bacterium | reverse complement strand
TCGAATCCCACCCCCTCCGCCACTTCGGCCCTGAACGACGGGCCACCCGCCCCCCGAGGAGCCCTCCATGCGCGTGCGAGCCGACCTCAACATCTCGCTCGACGGCTTCGGCACCACGACCGATGGCACCGACGACAACCCGTTCGGCGACGACTGGATGCGGCTGGTGCGCGCCTACACCGAGACGCGCACGTTCCGGTCGCGCGTGCTGGGTGACGCCTCGGGCGGCGGCACCACCGACGTCGACGACCGCTACGCTGCGGCGTACTTCGAGGGCGTGGGCGCCGAGATCATGGGTGCGGGCATGTTCGGCCTGCACCTCAACGCCAACGACCCCGACTGGCAGGGCTGGTGGGGCGACGACCCGCCGTTCCACTGCCCGGTGTTCGTGCTCACCCACGAGATCCGTCCCTCGCTCGTGATGCAGGGCGGCACCACGTTCCACTTCATCTCGGCGACCCCGGAGCAGGCGCTCGTGCGCGCCACCGCCGAGGCGCGTGGGCAGGACGTGCGCATCGGCGGCGGGCCGACCGTCGTGCGCGAGTACCTGCGCCTGGGCCTCATCGATGACCTGCACGTAGCGATCGCGCCGATCCTGCTCGGTCGCGGCATCCGGCTGTGGGATGACCTCCGAGGCCTGGAACAGGGCCGCACCGTGCGCAGCGAGGTTGCCGGGAGCGGCACCGTGCACGTGTCCTTCACGCGCCTCGCGGGCGCGGATGGGAGCCGCTGATGCCTGCCTTCCACATCTGGACGCTGGGCTGTCAGATGAACGTCGCCGACTCGCTGAAGCTCGCCGCCGGCCTCGAGCGGCTCGGCTGGAGCGAGGCTGCCGAGGACACCAACGCCGACCTCGTCGTCATCAACACCTGCTCGGTGCGCCAGCACGCGGAGGACCGCGCCTACGGCCGCCTGCACGAGCTGCGCCGGCGCCGCGAGGCTGGTGGCAACTTCCAGGTCGCGGTGATGGGCTGCATGGTCGGCCCGAAGACCGATGACCTGCAGCGCCGCTTCCCGGTCGTCGATGTGTGGGCGCGGCCGCAGGAGTACGACCCGATCCTCGCGGCGGCGGGCGTGGCCCGCGACGCCTCGGAGGGTGAGTTCTGGGTCGACACGTTCGCGACGCCGGAGGGGCCGACCGCCTACGTGCCGGTCGTCCACGGCTGCGACAAGTTCTGCACCTACTGCATCGTGCCGCTGCGGCGGGGGCGCGAGCGGTCGCGGTCGGTGGCGGACGTGCTCGCCGAGGTGCGCCACCTCGCGGATCACGGCGTGCGCGAGGTGACGCTGCTCGGCCAGACCGTCGAGGCGTTCGGCCACGACCTCGAAGGCGCCGACGCGGGCGCGGACCTCGCAACGCTGTTCGAGGGCATCGAGCGCATCGACGGCATCGTGCGCACGCGCTTCCTGACCTCGTACCCGAAGGACATGACGGATCGCATCATCGATGCCGTCGCCGACCTTCCGAAGGTCTGCGAGCACTTCAACATCCCCGTGCAGTCCGGCGACGACGCGATGCTCGCGCGGATGCGGCGCGGCTACACCGTCGCCGAGTACGAGGAGCGCGTGGCGCGCATCCGCAGCCGCATGCCGGACGTCGCGCTGGCGACCGACGTGATCGTCGGCGCACCCGGCGAGACGGACGAGGAGTTCGCGAACACCGTCGGGCTCCTGGAGCGCATCGGCTTCGACGTGATCCACGTCGCCGCGTACTCCCCGCGCCCCGGCACGTTCGCGCACCGCAACCAGCCGGACGACGTGCCGCGCGAGGTGAAGAGCGAGCGCTTGCACGTCATCGAGGAGCTGCACGCACGCTCGGCGGGGGCGATCAACGCTCGCCAGCTGGGGCGCATGGTGGAGGTGCTGGTGGAGCGCGAGCTCGAGGGGCGCTGCACCGGGCGCACGCGCGGCGGCCAGCTCGTGCACTTCGACGGCCACCGCGGGCTCATCGGCCGCCTCGTCGACGTCGAGGTGACCGAGGCGACGCCGTGGTCGCTGCAGGCGCGCCAGGCGAACGCGCTCACGCTCTCGGTGCTCTAGGCGAGGCCTCGCATGCCCGGCTCCCCCGCTCCCGTCGTCGCGACAATCGTCGTGATCTTCGCGATCATCGATGGCGCGCTGCAGGTGCTGCTCGTGCATCGCACCGCAGAGCCGGAGCACGGGCTGTGGGCGCTGCCGGGTGGGCGCTGGGACGGCGACACGGGCCTGGAGCAGCGCGCGCAGGAGAAGCTGGTCGACGAGACCGGCGCGCGCGACCTGTACCTGGAGCAGCTGTTCACGACCTCCAACCTGGACGCGACGCAGCCGAGCCTGGCCGTGGCGTACTTCGCGCTGGTGGACGCGCGGCTGGTGCGGCTGCGCACCTCGGTGGAGTGGCCCCCGGCATGGCACCGCGTGGACGCGCTGCCGCCGCTCGCGTTCCGCAACAACGAGGTGATCGCGCAGGCCGTCGAGCGCGTCCGCGCGAAGCTGGAGTACACGAACATCGCCTACGGGCTGCTGCCGGAGCGCTTCTCGCTGCGCGAGCTGCAGTCGGCGTACGAGGCGATCGAGGGCCGCCCGCTGGACCGCCGCAACTTCCGCAAGCGGATGCTCTCCAGCGGGATCATCGAGCCGACCGGCGAGGTGCGCCGTGAGGGCGCGCACCGTCCGGCGCTGCTCTACCGCTTCACCTCGCGGGAGCCGGTGTTCCTGTAGACCTCGAACGGTGGGGGGCGGCGTTCCTGTAGCGGCGCGCTGCTACAGGAACATGCACGCGAAGACGACCACGCCGGGCACCATGCACCCGATCAGGTAGAGCGTCAGTCCCCAGTCCCGCTGCGGTTCGTCCGGCGTCATGGCTGCCTCCCTCTGGGGAAGCAGACCGCCGAGGCCGCGCGACCTTACACGCGGCGCTCAGTGCGAGCGGCGGAAGGCGGGCGCGACGACCTCGACCGCGGCGTCGCGGAGCGTGGCGTCGAGGACGGCGAGGTCACGCGCGCGCTGGGTGTGCCGCGTGAGTCGCAGCCGCGAGGCGCGGCCTCGCTTCTCCCCCGCGAACACCTCGTCGACGTCGATACGCCTCGAAGCGGTGCGTGGCTGGCTGAGCGTGAGTTGCAGCATTGGCGGTTGCCCTGTCCATGCGGCGGGTGCCGTCGCATTTCTCTCGCAACTACCGTATCACATTAGGTGGGGCTAATAGCGATGCCATGTTGTGATATGCAGGGGCGTTGCTAGGCCCTCACGCGCTATCGAGGCTGTGATCCGGCCAATCAAAGTGCTTCCTCAACTTGGACGTGACTCGGCCATCCCGTGTGGTCAGCCGCTTCTTCGGGCTGAGACCGAGATCCCGCCAGCGTCGTTCGTCCATCACGTGCCACTCCGGCTGGCCCAACGGCGAATGCTTTCCGAAGGTGACGCGACGCCATTCCTCGTCACCCTGGTAATGCTCCAGCCAAACCAACAGACGGACGTCAATCCCGAATCGTTCGCATACCTCGCCGCACACCGTTTCGACTGTATTGGTGATGCTGGTCCCAGGATTGCCTGGCGCAGAAACGCAGGCGATCACAACGCGACCGTCCGGCAGATCAACTCGCTCGATGAAGCACACTCCATCTGCGCCCAGACGCGAACTGTACGGAAACAGCGTCAACTGATTCGCGACCAACCAAAGGGGATATCGCCAGACGTGCTCGCCGGTGCTGCTCATTTCGGTGCCCGATGGCGGCGACACACTTGCCGCCGAGACCTCGGCCAGAGCGCTCATCTCATGGAACTGCTGGTACAACCGAGCTCGGTACTCGCGGACCTCCGATCGTGAGTACCCCTTCGCCTGACGCGACGCCGTGTCGTACCGGGCGTGATGATCGAGGCAAAGCCAGACCAAGTTCTCGAAACGAGAATCGTCCGGGCGGCGATTCAGGTGTGCCACCTGTCCGCGCTTCTCTGCGTGATCGTCGTCAAGGAAGTAACACAGGCAGCAGCGACGCCGTGAGGAAGTGAGAACCAGCGTCTCGGTCTGCTCAGGCACGTGCTTGCGTGGCATGAACACCTCCCCTGCGAATCTTGCCTCACTTCCCCGCATTGACGCGCGCGGCAGGCTTCGCGTACCCTTGACGCAGCCGAGTTTGCGTACGACGTACGCAGCAGCGGCATCGAGCACCGTACAGCGGCGCAGAACCACCGGAACCCACACCGAGGTATGCGACATGACTGATTCGATCACCCTCACCCCCGTCGGCCCCGCCGTCCTCCAGTGCGAGACCGACGCCGGCATCGCCACCGTCCCCCTCACGCAGGAGGTCGCCTTCGGCTCCTGGCAGCGCGGCATCCCGGAGGAGTACTGGGCGCTGGGCGCCGAGGAGCTCACGGCGCGCATCCGCGCCGCGCGCGCCACGCTCGGCAGCCGCGCCGTGATCCTCGGCCACCACTACCAGCGCGAGGACGTGATCGCCTTCGCGGATGAGCGCGGCGACTCGTTCGCGCTCGCGCAGTACGCGGCGGAGCGGCCGGAGTCGGAGTACATCGTCTTCTGCGGCGTGCACTTCATGGCGGAGGCCGCGGACATCCTCGCCGCCCCCCACCAGCGCACCATCCTCCCGAACCTGGAGGCCGGCTGCTCCATGGCCGACATGGCCAGCGACCCGGACGTGCGGCAGGCCTGGCGCGAGTTGGGCGCGCACTATGGCGGCACGGACGACATCATCCCCGTCACCTACATGAACTCGGCGGCGTCGCTGAAGGCGTTCTGCGGCGAGCATGGCGGCATCGTCTGCACCTCCTCGAACGCGACGAAGGTGCTGCAGTGGGCGTTCGAGCGCGGGAAGCGCGTCTTCTTCTTCCCCGACCAGCACCTGGGCCGCAACACCGCGCACAACCTCGGCATCCCGCTGGAGGAGATGGCGCTCTACAACTGGCGGCTCCCGGCCGGGCAGCTCGGCGGCGTGGCGCCGGAGGCGCTGGACCGCGCGCGCGTCATCCTCTGGCAGGGCCACTGCTCCGTGCACCAGCGCTTCTCGCTGACCCAGATCGAGGCGGCGCGCGCGAAGTACCCGGACGTGAAGATCGTCGTGCACCCGGAGTGCCGCTTTGACGTCGTGCAGGCCGCCGACGCGAATGGCTCCACGGCATACATCGTGAAGTACGTGGAGCAGGCGCCCCCCGGCTCCGTGATCGGCATCGGCACCGAGATCAACCTCGTGAGCCGGCTGGCGCACGAGCACCCCGACAAGACGATCTTCTGCCTCGACCCGGTCGTCTGCCCGTGCAGCACGATGTACCGCGTGCACCCCGCGTACCTCGCGTGGGTCATGGAGTCGTTGGTGCGCGGCGAGGTCGTGAACCGCATCGAGGTTCCCGAGGAGACGAAGCGCCATGCGCGCGTCGCCCTCGAGCGCATGCTCGCGCTCAAGTAGGCACGCCAGCGTGCCCCTTCCTCCTGACGTGATTCGCAACGCCGCTCGCCGATCGGGGCTCTTGATGCGTGACGCGCTGCTGCCCACACAGGCGATCCCTGCGGGGTCGAGGGGCAGCGCCCCTCGCGGGGTCATGGGGCGGAGCCCCATCCAGGGTGGGAGGGCGGGCGAAGCACCTGCCGGCGCGGCGGCGTCAGCCCCCGCGCCCAGCCGCGAGACACCGCCTCGCGCTGTCCGATCGGCGGCACGATGACCATCGAGCACAGTCGCGAGCGCTACGACGCGATCATCGTCGGCTCCGGGATCGCGGGGCTCTACGCCTCGCTGCAGGCCCACGAGCAGGGCCTGCGCATCCTCGTCGTCACCAAGGGGAGCATCGACGAGGCGAACACGCGCTACGCGCAGGGCGGCATCGCCGCCGCCGTCGGCCCCAACGACTCGCCGCAGTCCCACTGGCGCGACACGATGGAGGCCGGCGCCGGCCTCGTCGATGCGCAGGCGGCGCACGTCCTCACCGACGAGGCAGCCGACCGCATCGCCGACCTCGTGCGCTACGGCGTGCAGTTCGACGCCGCCGATGGCGAGGTGAGCCTGGGCCGCGAGGCCGCGCACTCGACGTCGCGCATCCTGCACGCGGGCGGCGACGCCACCGGCTACGAGATCGAGATGTCGCTCGCCGACCTCGCCCGCCGCGAGGGCGTGACGGTCATCGAGTACGCGCTCGCCGACCGCGTCATCGTCCGCGACGGCATCGTGCACGGCCTCGATGTGTTCGAGTGGCAGGCGGGGCGGCGCATCCACTACGACGCGCCCGCGGTGATCCTCGCGACCGGTGGTGTGGGGCAGATGTACCGCTTCACGACCAACCCGGAGGTCGCGACCGGCGACGGCATCGCCCTCGCCTACCGCTGCGGCGCCGAGGTGATGGATCTGGAGTTCACGCAGTTCCACCCGACCGCACTGCGGCTGCCGGGCGTGCCGACCTTCCTCATCTCGGAGGCCGTCCGCGGCGAGGGTGCGCTGCTCTACAACACGCGCGGCGAGCGCTTCATGCCGAAGTACCACGCGCTCGCGGAGCTCGCGCCTCGTGACGTGGTGTCTCGCGCCGCGCACCGCGAGATGGCGGAGACCGGCAGCGACCACGTGCTGCTGGACATCACCGCGCGCGACGCCTCGTGGCTCGCGGCGCGGTTCCCGCAGATCTATCGCACCTGCCTCGACAATGGCCTCGACCTGTCGCGCGACCGCATCCCCGTCTCGCCCGCCGCGCACTACACGATGGGCGGGGTGCGGACCGATACGTGGGGGCAGACGACCGTCGGCGGCCTGTACGCGATCGGCGAGGTCGCCTGCACCGGCGTCCACGGCGCGAACCGCCTCGCGAGCAACTCCCTACTGGAGACGATGATCTTCGGCAAGCGCGCCGTGCAGCGACTCATCGAGGCGCCGGGCGGCCGCATCGCCTCGACACCCGCCACCCGCGCGCTGCCGCCGCACCACGACAACGTGCCGCCGCCGCTGGCCGATGACGTGCGCGCGCTGATGTGGAGCCACGTCGGCATCGAGCGTGACGGCGCGCGCCTGATCGAGGCGATCGAGCGGCTGTCGCGCTGGGAGGCGGCATTCGAGGCCTCGGTGGAGGGCGAGCCGAACTCGCGCGCCGACCATGAGCTGCGCTCGCTGCTCACGTGCGCGCGCCTCGCCGCCGATGCCGCGCTGCTGCGCGAGGAGTCTCGCGGCGCCCACTACCGCACCGACTTCCCCGCCCCGCGCGACGACTGGCAGCGCCACCTCGTCTACCGCAACGGGGAGTGACCGATCTGCTTCTTCATCGACACGCTGGCCGGAACGAACCCTGTGCGCTCCCAGAACCGCTCCCCGAGTTCGTTGCCGGTGACGACGCCGAGGCGTACCTCCTCGATGCCGGCATCAATGCAGCGTTGCTCGAAGGCCGCAAGCAGTTGAGCGCCCACGTTCGCGCCTCGGTGCGTATCGACCACGAAGATGTTGTCGAGGCGCGCATACGTCTCCTCGAAGATCGAGGGGTCGCGGCTCACCCAACCGTTCACGAAGCCGACCGCCCGCCCGGCGTCGACCGCGAGCAGGAGGATGCCGTCTGCACGCGCCGTAAGGTGCGCGCGCTGCCGCTCCGCCCAATCGGCGAGCAGCGGGACGCCGGTCAGCGGCAGGTGGTACTCGTGGATGCCGCTCAGCAACGGCTCGATGTCCGTCCAGCGCGCCGCAACGTCCTCAACCGACTCGATCTCGATGGGCATACGTGCCTCCATATGCAGAAAGCCCGCTCAGGTGAGCGGGCTCGAATGGCGCGACCGAAGCGAAGGCATCAGAACTCCGCGAACGCGCCTTTCGAGCGATCCGTCGGATACGAAGCGACTGTGGCGGCCATCGCAGTCACGTCGCTAGCCTAGCAGGTACCATCACCGCCGAGGAGGCTCCCATGCTCGACGCCGTGTTCCCGCCGGATCCTGAGGAGGTCGCGCGCATCGTCTCGCAGGCGCTCGCCGAGGACCGCGCGTTCCATGACGTGACCACGCGAGCCCTCGTGCCGGACGACCAGGAGGGGCAGGGCAGCTTCCTCTACAAGTCGGGCGGCGTCGTCTGCGGCATGGGCGTGGTCGAGGCCGCGTTCGCGTTCGTGTCCGACGAGATCGAGCTGGACGTGCTCGCCCCCGACGGGAGCGTCCTCGAGGCCGGCCAGATCGCCGCCGAGGTGCGCGGGCCGCTCGCCGCGATCCTGTCGAGCGAGCGCGTCGCCCTGAACCTCCTGCAGCGCATGTCGGGCATCGCCACCATGTCGCGCCGCTTCGTGCTGCGCGCGGCGGAGGGCGGGCCCGCGCAGGTGGTGGACACGCGCAAGACGACGCCCGGCCTGCGCGAGCTGGAGCGTTACGCCGTGCGCGTGGGCGGTGCGAAGAACCACCGCAACACGCTGGAGGACGGCATCCTCATCAAGGACAACCACATCGCCGCCGCGCTCAAGCGCGGACTGACCTTCGAGGAGGTCGTGCTACAGGCGCGCCTGGCGAACTCGCACCTGCTGAAGGTGGAGATCGAGGTCACCGACCCGGCGATGGCGCTGCTGGCGATCGCGGCGGGGGCTGACGTCATCCTCCTCGACAACATGAGCGTGGAGCAGATGCGCCAGGTCGTCGCCGACGCCCCCGACGGCATCCTCTTCGAGGCCTCGGGCGGCGTGAACTACGACACCATCCGCGAGGTCGCCGCGACCGGCGTGCACCTCGTCTCGGCGGGGGCGCTCACGCACTCCGCGCCCGCGCTCGACATCTCGCTCGAGATCGCGGCGCAGTAGCAAGGGGCGCGCGATGCAACAGGTCATCCTCGTCACGGGGCCCGCGGGCGCGGGCAAGTCGAGCGTCGCGGCGGCGCTCTGCGAGCGCTTCGACCGCATGGTGCACGTCAACGTCGACGTGCTGCGCCACATGGTGCGCGCGGGCTACCGCCACCCCTGGCTGGAGGACGCGCAGGCCGCCGAGCAGCGCGTGCTGGCCGTGCGCAACGCGATGGCGATGGCGCGCGAGTGCGTGGCGATGCGCTACGCGGTGGTCATCGACGACGTGGTGTACGGGCCGGTCGTCGACATGTACCGCATGGCGATGGAGGGGCTGGGCGCGCCGCTGCAGTTCGTGACGCTGCTGCCGAGCCTCGATGTCACCGTGGCGCGCGACGCGGGTCGCAGCGCGAGCATCCCCGACCGCGCGCGAGCGCTCCACGCCGAGTTCGCGCGCGAAGCGCAGGCCGGCGGGCTGCCCGGCATCGCGCTCGACACCTCCGCCGACGCGGATGCGCGCGTCACTGCCGACCGCGTGCAGGACGCCGTCGCGCAGGGCCTCGCGCTGTTCGACCCGCGCCTGCCGGGCGAGTAGGGCCGCCTACCCCTCGCTGTCCAGGGTGATGGTGACGGGGCCGTCGTTCTCGCTGTCCACCAGCATGTGCGCGCCGAAGCGGCCGGTCGCGACCTCGACGCCGTGCGCGCGGAGGGCAGCGGCGACGGCATCGACGAGGGGTGCGGCGACCTCGGGTGCTGCGGCGGCGAAGAACGAGGGGCGGCGCCCCTTCCGCGTGTCGGCCAGCAACGTGAACTGCG
>JBAYUZ010000088.1:0-9606 GCA_041674885.1 Dehalococcoidia bacterium | reverse complement strand
GCGCCGTCGCGCGCGAGCGCGATCACATCGGCGTCGAGCGGCGTGGTGCTCGCCATGCGCTGGCGCTCGGTGACGGTGCGGATCGCCTTCGCCTGATCGCGCAGCAGCGCGGCGCGCTCGAACTGCAGCGCCTCGGCGGCGGTCAGCATGTCCGCCTCGACGCGATCCAGCACCTCGCTGCTGCGTCCTTCGAGGAAGAGCAGGGTCTGGCCGATCACCTCGGCGTACTCGTCCTTCGTGCAGTAGGCGGTGCACGGCGCGATGCAGCGCTTGATGTAGTAGTCGAGGCAGGGGCGAGGGTCGGTGCCCGTGATCGTCTTCGTGCAGGAGCGCCAGGGGAACAGCTTCTTCACGACATCGAGGGTGCGCCGCACCGAGCCGGCGGAGGCGTACGGCCCGAAGTACCTCGCGCCGTCCGTCTCGACGCGGCGCGTGATCGTGACGCGCGGCCAGTCGTTCTGGATGTCGACCTTCAGGTAGGGGTAGTGCTTGTCGTCCTTCAGGCGGACGTTGTGCGGCGGCTGGTGCCGCTTCACCAGCGTCGCCTCCAGCATCAGCGCCTCGGCGGGGGAGGCGGTGACGATGTGGTCGATCTGCGTCGCGGTCTCCGCGAGCGCGAGCACCTTCGGCTCCAGACCGCGTGAGGAGCCGAAGTAGGAGCGGACGCGGGAGCGGAGGTTGGTGGCCTTGCCGACGTACAGCACGTCGCCTCGGGCGTCTCGCATGATGTAGACGCCCGGTCGCTCCGGGAGCGCGCGGACCTGTTCCATGACGCCGGGGTTTGCCACGAGATCGATTGTAGGCGCGCGAGAGCGGCACTCGGGAGGCGATGCGGTCGAGGTGTCGGTGCGGTGTCGCGTGCGACCTCGATGAGCCGCCCCGCCACGAGCGTCCCATCGAGGCCGCGCCGGGGTCAGGCTGCTTTCGGGTCGATTCCCAGGCCGTGGACGGCGATGTACTCCGTGAGCTCCTGCACCGGGCCACCCTCGGCGGCCAGCGCGCAGAGCAGGGCGTAGGTGTCCTCCGGGGTGATGACCTGCGTGTGGGTCAGGCCGGTGGAGCGCAGCGCACGGCGCATCAGCGCCGTCGCCTCGTCGGCGGGGAGCGTGCGCGCGAGCGCCGCCGTCAGTTCCGCGACCGCCTGTGACTTCTCCATCCGAGTGGCCCTTCCGAACGCGGGAGCGTCAGGGGCACAGTCTGCCTCGGTGTCTGCGAGTGGGCGGGCAGGGGTTCCCCGCATCGAGGGCAGCGAGAGCCCTCGGATCCCACGCCGGGGCGGGGCATCGTCAGCAACGATGCCGCCGAGGGCGGTGCGGGATGTGCGGTTGGATGTGAAAAGTGGTGCGCCCGGTAGGATTTGAACCTACGACCTCAGCCTCCGCAGGGCTGCGCTCTATCCCCTGAGCTACGAGCGCGCGAACCAGGAATCGATGGTTGGTGCCGAAGGCGAGAGTCGAACTCGCACGAGGTTACCCTCACTACGCCCTGAACGTAGCGCGTCTGCCATTTCGCCACTTCGGCTAGCCATCACTCCTGCGACAACCTCTCGATGGTGGGCCGTAGTGGACTCGAACCACTGACCTCTCGCGTGTGAAGCGAGCGCTCGTACCAACTGAGCTAACGGCCCCGAAGGGCTGCCGCGAGCGATGAGGGTACTGCGAGGCGTTCTGCCGTTCAACCGGGCGCACCCTGACGCGCTATTCCGGCGCGTCGGGCTCCTCGATCGCCAGGTCGGCGCCGTGGCGGAGCGTGCGGACGGCGACGACGCGCGGCCACGCAAACCGCTGCGTGAAGCCGCGTTCGCCGGGCTGCGCGCCGTCGAGGGGGCTGACGAGCGCCTTGAGCGACCGTTGCGCCTCGGCGGTGGGACCGAGGCGGCGGGCGAGCGTGCGCGAGAGTGCCGGCCCGGCGTCGGTGGCGGCCAGCGCGGTGACCGGCGACTCGGCGGCCGCGAGCAGGGCCGGGATGCCGCCCGCGACCTGTGCGAGCGCCGAGGCCGGGACGCCTGCCGCACGCAGCGCCTCGATGGTGGCCGCCAGCGCGGGACTGTCGAAGACGGCGACGGCGTTGCCCGCAAGCAGCGCGCTCGCGAGCCACGCGGTCGCGTCGCGGCCGGTGGCGCGCAGCAGGGTGCGCCCGCGCGGGATGTCGTAGCGGAGCTCCGTGTGCTGGCCCGCCGCCTGCAGCGTCGGCTGCGGCTCACCGAGGTCACGCTGGGCGTCCTGCGCGGCGGCAAGGAGCGCGCTCGCGATCGCGGGTGACTCGCCGCCGAGGGCTGCGGCGGCCTCCTCAATGACCGCGATGCGCGTGGGCAGCGGCGCTTCCCAGGTCTCGCCGAGGTCGGCCGGGAGCACGACGGCGGGCGACCGGACACCGGTCGCTGCGACGACCTCGGCGTCCGTGGGCGCGTCGATGGGGGCATCAAGGCGGCGGACGAACGCCCGCAGGTACTCGCTGCTGGCGGCCTTCGGACCGGTGCCGGACATGCGCATCCCGCCGAACGGCTCGATCGCGACGCGGGCGCCGGTGGTGCCGCGGTTCACGTAGATCGTGCCCGCCTCGATCGCGCGGGAGACGCGGGCGATCGTGCGCGGGCTGCGCGAGTAGAGGCCGGCGGTGAGCGCGTACTCCGTCGCGTTGGCGAGGCGCACCGCCTCGTCCTCGTCGGCGAATGGGACGAGCACGAGGATCGGGCCGAACAGCTCGTCGGTGAAGGTGCGCAGCGCGGGCGCGTGGTCGGTGGAGGCGGCGACGATGAGCGGGCCGCGCTCGAGCGTGCCCGGCGTGGCGTCGAAGCGGTCGAGCAGCACCTCGCACTCCTCGCGCGCCGTGCGTGCGGCGCCGTCGAGGCGCTCCCACGCACTGCGGTCGATGATCGGGTTCACCTGCGTCCCCGGGGCCTCGGCAGGCCCGACAGCGAGGCTGCGCGCGGCCTCGACCAGCCGGTCGCGCAGCCGCTCGAAGACCGGCGCGGCGACGAGGACGCGCGAGGCGGCGCTGCACTTCTGCCCGGCGTGCCCGAAGGCTGAGCGCAGGATGCCCTCGACGGCCTCGTCGAGGTCGGCGTCGGCGAAGACGAGCACCGGGTTCTTGCCACCCATCTCGGCGACTAGCGCCTTCGGCGGGTGCGCGCGCGCCACGTCGGCGTGCAGCTGCGTGCCCACGGCGCGCGAGCCGGTGAACGCGACCATCGCCACGTCGGGCGACTCCACGAGCGCCTGTCCGGCCTCGCCGCCGCGCCCGGGGAGCCAGACCAGCACGTCGCGGGGGACGCCCGCGTCATGCAGCAGCTCGACGAGGTGACGCGCGACGACCGGCGTCGGCCCGGCGGGCTTCAGCACCACGCCGTTGCCGACCGCGAGCGCCGCGGCGGTCATGCCGCAGGGGATCGCGAGCGAGAAGTTCCACGGCGGGATGACCGCCACCGCACCCCGTGGCGCGATCGAGCCGCCGAAGTCGGCGTAGAGCCGCTCCGCCTCCGCCGCGTAGTAGCGGAGGTAGTCGACGGCCTCCACGACCTCGGCGTAGGCGCCGTCGCAGTCGCGCCCGCCCTCGTGCACCACGTACGCGGCGAACTCGTGCGCGCGCGCCTCGAGGCGGTCGGCGGCGCGACGCAGCGTCGTCAGCCGCTCGGCGAGGGGGCGGCGCACCCAGCGCTCCGCGCCTCGGCGTACGAGGTCTGCGGTGCGCCGCGCGGTGGCGGCGTCGGCGAGCGGGACGCGTGCGATCGGCGTGGTGTCGGGGTGCGAAGGGCTGTGCACGTCGACGGCCTCGCTGGCCTCGACGGGGTCGTCGCCGAGGATCAGCGAGTAGGAGCGGCCCCAGTCGCGGCGCGACGATGCGAGCGCGGCCTCGAACGCGTCGCGGAACGCGGGGTCGAACCAGCGTGCCTCCGCCATGCGCACGAAGCCGCGCGTCGGCGACGGCGGCGAGGGGGTGGGCGCGACCTCGGGCGCGCGTAGGAGCACGGCGGGGTCGACGCCGGAGCGCGACTGGAGCAGGAAGCCGGCCTGCGAGGAGTTCTCGAGCACCCGCCGCACGAGGTACGCCATGCCCGGGAGCAGTTCGCCGACCGGGACATAATCCCGCGCCGCCCAGCCGAGGTTCGCGAGCGCCCGGCTCGTACCCTCGGCGGTGCGAAAGAGCGTCTGATGCTCGATGGCGCGGGGCGGGAGGCCGTGCGCCTCGGCGATCGCCTCGGCGCGGGCGTGCGAGCGCGCGTTGTGGCTGGCAACCGCCAGGTGGAGCGCCGGGAACGCCGGCACGAGGACGCCGAGGACGCGCTCGAACGCCGCGTCGGTCTCCGCCTTCTGTTGCCAGACAGGGGGCTGCCAGCCGTTGGCGCGCGCCGTGATCGTCTCGTAGTCCCAGTAGGCGCCCTTCACGAGGCGCACCTGGAACGGGACGCCTCGCTGCCGCGCGAAGGCGACGACCTCGGCGGCGTGGCGGTCGACCTCGCGCAGGTACGCCTGCAGCACGATGCCCGCGTCTGGCCAGTCGCCGAGGCGCTCGTCGGGCGCGAACGTGGTGGTGAAGATGCGCCACGTCAGGTCGCGGTAGGCGTGCTGCTCCATGTCGATGGTCAGGCCGATGCCCGCGCCGCGCGCCGCCTCGGCGACGGTCTCGAGGGCGGGGCGGACGCGCGCGAGCGTCCCCTCCGGGTCGAGCGGCGTGAAGTGCGCGGTCAGCGAGGAGAGCTTCAGCGAGACCTGGAGCGCCGCGACGTCGCCGTCGGTGCGCAGCCCTGCCGCGGGATCGTGGCTCAACTGCTCGATAAGCCGGAGGTAGCGGTCGAGGTAGTCACGCGCCTCGGCGTCGCTCAGCACCGCCTCGCCGAGCAGGTCGAACGACGGCTGGCGGCCGAGGTTGCCCAGCTCCTCGATGGTGTGCGTGACGGTCTCGGCGCCGGGCGGGGTGATGAAGCGCCGCGCGAACAGCTCGGCGGAGCGGCGGGCGGACTCGCCGACGACGGGGGCGGGCAGCCGCTCGTCGCGGGCGATGCGGAGCAGCCAGCGGAGCGCGGGCGGCAGGTCGGGGAACTCGTCGCCGAAGTACTCGCGGGCCAGACGCTTCGCCTCGACGCCGCCCTCGTCGTGGTCGAGGGCGGCGAGGACGTCCATGTAGCGCAGCAGGCGGGAGCGGAAGCGCTCGTCGGCGACGGCGCGGGTGAGCAGCCAGTCCTCGACGCGCTCCGCCGCGCCCGGCCCGTAGCGCGCTGCCTCGGCCAGCAGTGCACGGCCGAGCACCTGTGTGCGCGCCTCGATCGCGGCGTCCGAGGTCGGCGGCTGGGTCATCGCGGGGCCTCGCTCTCACGCGATCTCAGGATAGCCGCGCAGGGAGGCGACGGAGGCGATGCCGCCAGCCCGATAACTCGCTAGGATGGGGCGCGCGGGCGGCAGGCCCGACCTCGACCGCTGCCACCGGGCCGCGGCGAGGAGCGAAGCGGGGGGGACATGCCCGAACAGACGACTTCTCTGGACAGCTTTGGGACGCGCGCAACGCTGAACGCGGGCGGCACCACCTACAACATCTTCCGGCTGGACAAGGCCGCCCAGGAGCTGGGCATCAACCTTGACCGCCTGCCGTTCACGCTGCGGGTGCTCTTCGAGAACCTGCTGCGCGGCGAGGACGGCGCGAACGTCACGGCCGACCACATCCGCGCCTTCGCGAAGTGGGACCCGAAGGCGGTGCCGGAGGACGAGATCGCCTTCCGTCCGGCGCGCGTCCTGCTGCAGGACTTCACCGGCGTCCCCTGCGTCGTCGACCTGGCCGCCATGCGCGACGCGATGGTCGCGCTGGGCGCCGACCCGAAGAAGATCAACCCGCTCCAGCCGGTCGACCTCGTCATCGACCACTCGGTGCAGGTGGACCAGTACGGCACGAACCTCGCGTTCACCTTCAACACCGACCGCGAGTTCGAGCGGAACCAGGAGCGCTACACGTTCCTGCGCTGGGGCCAGCAGGCGTTCAGCAACTTCCGCGTCGTGCCCCCCGGCACCGGCATCTGCCACCAGGTCAACCTGGAGTACCTCGCGCAGGTCGTGTTCGCGGGCGACGGCATGGCCTACCCCGACTCGCTGGTCGGCACCGACTCGCACACGACGATGATCAACGGCCTCGGCGTCGTTGGCTGGGGCGTGGGCGGCATCGAGGCGGAGGCGGCCATGCTCGGCCAGCCGGTCGCGATGCTCCTGCCGCAGGTCATCGGCGTCCGCCTGACCGGCAAGCTCCGCGAGGGCGCGACGGGCACGGACCTCGTGCTCCGTGTCACCGAGCTGCTGCGCGGCAAGAACGTCGTCGGCAAGTTCGTGGAGTTCTTCGGCGCCGGCCTGTCGACGCTGCCGCTGGCGACCCGCGCCACCGTCGCGAACATGTGCCCGGAGTACGGCGCGACCGTCGGCTTCTTCCCCGTGGACGACGAGACCCTCAACTACCTCCGCTTCAGCGGCCGGGACGAGGCGCTCATCGACCGCGTCGAGAAGTACACGAAGGAGCAGCGGCTCTTCCGCACCGACTCGACTCCCGACCCGGAGTACGCCGAGGTGCTGGAGCTCGACCTCGCCTCGATCGAGCCGAGCATCGCAGGGCCGAAGCTCCCGCAGGCGCGCATCGCGCTGTCGAACGCGCAGGCCTCGGCCCGCGCCACGATCGCCGAGGAGGTCGCCGCCGGCGCCTCCCCGGAGCCGATGCACGTCGGCATGAACAACGTCGAGTTCGACCTCTCGAACGGCTCGGTCGTGATCGCCGCGATCACCTCGTGCACCAACACCTCGAACCCCGAGGTGATGATCGGCGCGGGCATCCTGGCGAAGAAGGCCGTCGAGCGCGGCCTGAAGTCGAAGCCGTGGGTGAAGACCTCGCTGGCCCCGGGCTCGCAGGTCGTCACCTCGTACCTGGACGAGGCGGGGCTGACGCCGTTCCTCGACCAGCTCGGCTTCGAGCTCGTCGGCTACGGATGCACCACCTGCATCGGCAACTCCGGCCCGCTGCCGGAGCCGGTCTCGAACGCGGTGAATGACGGCAAGCTGGCGGTCGCCGCCGTGCTGTCCGGCAACCGCAACTTCGAGGCTCGCGTGTCGCAGCAGGTGCGCTCCAACTACCTCGCGTCCCCGCCGCTGGTCGTCGCGTACGCGCTGGCCGGCCACATGGACTTCGACATCGTGAACGAGCCGATCGGCGAGGATAAGGACGGCAACCCCGTCTACCTCCGCGACATCTGGCCGACCGAGCAGGAAGTCCAGGAGACGATGCAGTCCTCCGTGCGCTCCGAGATGTACCGCGCGCGGTACTCGGACGTGTTCTCGGGCGACGAGCGCTGGCGCGCGCTGCCGGTGACGCCGGGCGAGCAGTTCGCGTGGGACGACGACTCGACCTACGTGCGCAAGCCCCCCTACTTCGAGGACTTCACGCGGGAGCCGAAGGACACCGCGGAGATCCGTGGCGCCCGTGTGCTGGCGGTGCTGGGCAACAACGTCACGACCGACCACATCTCGCCGGCCGGTGACGTCGCTCGCAACAGCCCGGCGGCGAAGTACCTCCTCGATCACAACGAGGACCCGCGCGACTTCAACTCTTACGGCTCGCGCCGTGGCAACCACGAGGTGATGGTGCGCGGCACCTTCGCCAACGTGCGGCTGAAGAACGCGCTGGTGGAGCGTGAGGGCAACTGGTCCAAGCACTTCCCGGACGGCGAGGAGGCCTCGATCTTCGAGACCGCCGAGCGGTACATGAACGAGGGCATCCCGACGATCATCCTCGCGGGCCGCGAGTACGGCACGGGCTCCTCGCGCGACTGGGCGGCGAAGGGCCCGCACCTGCAGGGTGTGAAGGCGGTCATCGCGCAGTCGTTCGAGCGCATCCACCGCAGCAACCTGATCGGCATGGGCATCCTGCCCCTGCAGTTCAAGGACGGCGCGACGGCGGAGTCGCTGGGCCTGCAGGGCGACGAGATCTTCGACATCACCGGCATCAGTGGCAGCGTGACGGCTGGCCAGGACGTGCAGGTGCGGGCGGAGAGCGAGGAAGGCAAGACGACCGAGTTCACGGTCCTCTGCCGCATCGACACTCCGGTCGAGGCGGACTACTACCGCCACGGCGGGATCATGCAGTACGTCATCCGCCAGCTGCTGGAGCAGTAGGCGGCGCGCCGCCTCGCGCGGCACACGGCGCACAACGCGAAGCCCGCACCGAGAGGTGCGGGCTTTGTCGTGTCGCGAGCGGTCGAGGTGCAGGCGGGGGGCCTAGTGGCCGGACGCGGGGGTAGCCGAGGCGTCGTCGGCTGCCTCGATGGCGTCGGCGGCGACGGCCTCGGGGAACTTCGGAGGCTTTGCGAAGACGAAGAAGAGCGAGCCGAGGCCGGCCATGACGGCGAGGACGGTGAAGCCGACCTCGTAGGAGCCGGTCATGTCGGCGAGGATGCCGGCGATGAGCGGGCCGATCGTGGTGCCGATCGAGGCGATGAGGCTGGACGTGCCCATGATCGTGCCGAAGTTCGCGCCGCCGAAGAAGTCGGCGCGGATGGCGGACATGAGCGGGCCTCGAGCGCCCCACGCGAGGCCGTGCAGCACGGCGAACGCGCCCACCATGAGCGTGGAGTTGGCGAACGCGAGCAGGATGATCGCGACGGCGTGCATGCCCATGCACACCACGACGATGCCGCGCTTGCTCCAGCGGTCGCCGACGACGCCGGTGAGCGCCTGCCCCACGACCTGCATCGCCGTCAGGAACGCGACGACCGAGGCGGCCTGGCCCAGCGTGTAGCCCAGGTTCTCCGTGAGGTGCAGCGTCAGGTGCACCTGCAGCGCCGCCACGATGAGCAGCGCGGAGCCGTGGCCGAGCGCGATGAGCCAGAACGATGAGGTGCGCATCGCCTGCTTGGCGGTGAAGTCGTACTGCTTCGCGCGCGGGCGGCCGGTCTCGCCGATGTCCTCGGGCGAGCCGGGGACGATGCCGTCCTTGTGCATGCCGTACGGCTCCGGACGGTGACGGATGATCAGCGACAGGGGGATGCCGACGATGACGACGAGGATGCCCGCGCCGAACGTTGTCTGGCGCCAGCCGATGTTCTCGATGAAGTAGACGAGCACCGGAACCAGCAGGCCGCCGGTGGCGAAGCCGAGCGAGAGGAAGGTGAGCGCGCGGGCTCGGCGGCGCTCGAACCAGTTCACGATCGCCACCGACACCGGCATGAACGAGGCGAGCGAGGCGCCGAACGCCATGAGCGCGAACGAGGAGACGAACATCCACGTCGCCGTCGTCATGCTGAACAGCATCAGACCGGCGCCGAGGATGACGACGCCGACCTGCATGATCCGTTGCGGGCCGAAGCGGTCGATCAGCCAGCCCTCGGCAGGGCCGAGGATGCCCGTCTCCACGCGGGAGAACGAGAACGCCGCGGAGAAGACGGTCTTGCTCCAGTTGTACTCGTCGCTCAGCACCTTCGCGTAGGTCCCGAAGGACTGGTTGACGAGGACGGCGACGATCGACTGCATGAGCGCGCCGGCCAGCGTGATCCACCAGCCGTAGAAGAGTTTCGGACGTGCCTGTTGCTGCATCGGCCGATGCTACCGCGCGATCCGCCGAAGGGCTAACGCGCGGGTGAGGTCG
>JBAYUZ010000087.1:0-9635 GCA_041674885.1 Dehalococcoidia bacterium | reverse complement strand
TTCACCTCGCGCCATCTCGCCGAGGGCGACAACTTCTCGATCGCGCTGACCTCGGTGTGCTCCGGGAGCGCGGTGACGATGGGGTTCCTGCTCGTGGGGGCCGTGCTGGTGATGCTGATGCGCGGCGCGTTCTCGCAGCGGCTGCGCTGGCTGGCGCTGGGCGTCGTGCTCGCGTACCTCTCGAACCTCGTGCGGGTCGTGGCGCTGCTGGTGGCGTCCGCGTACGTCTCCTTCGACTTCGGGTTCGAGGTGCTGCACCCGATCCTGGGGCTGGTGCTGTTCGGTGTCGTGGTCGTCGTGATGCTGGCGCTGATGCGCCCGTTCGGCCTCGCGCTCACGACCGGCGAGGGCGGCGCGCACCGCTCCTGGGAGCCCGTGGAGGGCGGTGGGCGGCCGCTGCAGGTGCTGCAGCTCGCTGCGGTGGGCGTCGCGGCGCTGACCGGCGTCTTCGTGTTCCAGGCGCAGACGTTCGCCTTCCTCGGCACGGGCGAGGGGGCTCCGACGATCGACGTGGCGTCGGAGCGCACGATCCTGCCGACCGTCGATGGCTGGAAGCTCGATCACTACGAGCGCATCGGCTGGACCGACCTCTTCGGCGAGTCGTCGCGCGGCGACCTGTTCGGCTACGGCTGGCCCAGCGGGCCGACGGTGGTGGCGCAGGTGATCGTCGCGGACAACCTGGAGTCGCTGGAGCGCTACTCGATCGAGCAGTGCATCATCTTTCACCGCTCGAAGGTGGAGGCGCGCGAGTACGTGGTGCTGCCGCATGGCATGACCGGCGTGCTGGTGCACGACACCTACCGGGGCATCCCCTCGGCGGCACTCTACTGGCAGCACCCGGTGCGCGTGGACGGTGTGATACGCCACGTGCGCATCGCGCTGCTGCTGGATATCGAGGAGCCGACGAAGCGCGTCGACCAGCGTGATCTGCCGGCGGCACGCACGCTGGCGGAGCGCTACGGCAACGAGATCAACTCGATCATGGATGGCAACCGTCCGCAGCAGGGCGATGCCCGCGGCAACGTCGATCTCACGCTCATCGAGCTTGGATCGCGGATCGTGGAGCGGATGGTGGGCGGCGGCGGGCCGGGAGCGGCCTCGCCCACGCCGTAGCGCGCGAGGCTGCGACGAGGCACCTCGAACGGGCTCGGACTGCCTCGAACGCTGCGCTACATCTGCTCGGGCGCGCTGATTCCCATCAGGCCGAGCGTGCGGGCGAGCACGAGCTTCGTCGCCTCCAGCAGGCGCAGGCGTGCGCTGGTGAGCGCGGCGTCCTCCGTGATCACGCGGCACTGGGTGTAGAAGGCGTGGAACGCCTGCGAGAGCGACGCCGCGTACGCGGGCAGGTGGTGGGTTTCGAGGCTGGTCGCGACCAGCTCGACGACCTCCGGGAGCAGCATCAGGCGGCGCAGCAGCGTCTGCTCGGCCTCGTGCGTGAGCAGGGTGACGTCTGCACCCGCCGAGGATGCACCCTGCTCGATCGCGCGTCCGAGCACGCTGGCGATACGAGCGTGCGCGTACTGCACGTAGTAGACGGGGTTCTCGTCCGACTGCTTCGTCGCGAGCTCCAGGTCGAACTCCATCGTGGAGCCCGCCGAGGGCGTGAGGAAGAAGTAGCGCGCGGCGTCCGCACCGACCTCGGTCACGACGTCGCGCAGCGTCACGATCTCGCCGGCGCGCTTCGAGAGCGGCACGACGACGTCGCCGCGCTTCAGCGTCACGAGCTGGTAGAGCAGCACGTCGAGGTCATCGCCGTTACCGCCGACAGCGGTGACGGCGGCCTTCACGCGGGAGACGTGGCCCTGGTGGTCGGCGCCCCAGATGTCGATGACGCGGTTGAAGCCTCGCTGCACGAACTTGTCGTAGTGGTACGCCACGTCCGAGGCGAAGTACGTCGGCTGGCCGTCGGAGCGGATGAGCACGTTGTCCTTCGACTCGCCGAGCTGCGAGGAGGCGAACCAGACCGCGCCCTCGCGCTCCACGACGTGACCTGCGTCGCGCAGGATGCCCATCGAGCGCTCGTAGGCGCCGCCCGGCTCCTGCAGCGAGCGCTCCGAGAACCAGCGGTCGTAGTGCACGCCCAGCAGGCCCAGATCCTCGCGGATCTGCGCGATCATGCGCGCGATGCCGTCCTCGCCGAGGGCGGGGTCAGGCTCCTCGCCCTCGGGGCGCAGGAACGCGTCACCGTGGGCGTCCTTGATCGCCTGCGCGATGTCGAGCATGTACTCGCCGGGGTAGCCGTTCTCCGGGATCTCGACGGAGCGATCGAAGAGCTGCTGGTAGCGCGCGTACAGCGTGCGCGTGAACACCGCGACCTGCGTCCCGGCGTCGTTGACGTAGTACTCCTGCTCGACCTCGTAGCCGGCGGCGGCGAGGACGTGCGCGAGCGTGGAGCCGATCGCGGCGCCTCGGCCGTTCCCGACGTGCACGGGGCCGGTCGGGTTGGCGGAGACGTACTCCAGCTGGAGCTTCTTGCCGGCGCCGAGCGTGTTGCCGCCGTAGGTGGCGCCTGCCTCGATGACCGCCTCGGTCTGGCGGGCGACCCAGGTGGGGTCGAGGTAGAAGTTCAGGAAGCCGGGAGGCGCGACACGCACCTCGGTCACCGCGGGGTGGGCGGCGACGTGGCCGCGCAGCGCCTCGGCGACCTCGATCGCCTTCATGCGGGCCAGGCCCTGGATGCGCATCGGGAGGTTGCTGGAGAAGTCGCCGTGTTCGGGGCGGGCGGGGTGCTCCAGGTGCACCTCCGGCGTCGCGAAGGCGGGGATCGCACCCGCGCCCTGCGCTGCCTCGAGTGCCTGCGCCACCAGTGCCTTGATCTCGTCGCGGATCACGCGCGGGCCCTTCCGAATCGCCACCTGCGGTCAGGAGTCGCCAGTGTATCGCGGGGCGCAGCGAGGCGCTTCCGGGGCGCTCCCCGGTCGCTCTCGTGCCGCCTCAGTGGATCTCGGCAACGACGTCCTCCGCGATGCGGGCGACGAGGGCGCGGAGGGGGGCGTGCTCCGGCTGGGTGAGGCGGGGGTCGCGGTCGAGCAGCGTCTCGGCCTCCTCGCGGGCGCGGGCGATGAGCTGGGCGTCGAGCAGCGAGGCGACGTGGAGCGAGGGCAGGCCGGACTGGCGCGTGCCGAAGGTGTCGCCGGGGCCGCGTAGCTCGAGGTCGGCCTGCGCGAGCGCGAAGCCGTCGCGGGTGCGCGCGACCAGCGACAGGCGCTCCTCGGCCTCGGGCGTGGGGTCGTCGGCGAGCAGGTAGCAGGTCGAGGGGTGCTTGCCGCGGCCGACGCGCCCGCGGAACTGGTGCAGTTGGGCGAGGCCGAAGCGGTCGGCGCCCTCGATCACCATCACGGTCGCGTTCGGGACGTCGATGCCGACCTCGACCACGGCGGTGGAGACGAGGATCACCGACTCGTTCTTCGCGAACGCCTGCATCACGCCGTCCTTGTCGCGCGCGGACATCCGCCCGTGCAGCAGTGCGATGCGGTCCGCGAGGTCGGGGAACTCCTGCGTGCGCAGTCGTTCGATCTCCTCGGTCGCGGCGCGGGAGGCGACGCTGTCGGAGCCCTCCACGAGCGGGCAGATCACGAAGCCCTGGCGGCCCGCCTCGATCTCGTGGCGGAGGTGCGTGAACGCCTCGTGGCGGCGCTCGGGCGGCAGCCACTGGGTGTCGATGGGGGTGCGGCCGGGCGGCATCTCGTCGATGACGCTGAGGTCGAGGTCGCCGTAGACGGTGAGCGCGAGCGAGCGCGGGATCGGCGTCGCGGTCATCACCATCAGGTGCGGCGTGCCTCCCTTGTCGCGCAGCGCGGAGCGCTGCATCACGCCGAAGCGGTGCTGCTCGTCGACGACGGCGAGGCCGAGGCGCTGGAAGGCGACCGTCTCCTGGATGAGCGCGTGCGTGCCGACGACGATCTGCGCGCCGCCGCTCGCGATCGCATCGAGCGCCTCGCGGCGCTCCTTCGCGCGCGTGGAGCCGGTGAGCAGCACGATCTTGAGCGGCTCCGGCAGGAACGGCAGGTAGACGAGGCCGTTGAGCGGCGGCTCCGGCTCGCCCGCCAGCAGCGTGCAGATCGTGCGGAAGTGCTGGTCGGCAAGCACCTCGGTGGGGGCCATCATCACGCCCTGCATCCCGGCGGCGACGGCGCCCAGCAGCGCGGCGAGCGCGACGACGGTCTTGCCGGAGCCGACGTCGCCCTCGACCAGCCGCGCCATCGGCACCGGGCGGGCGATGTCCGTGAGCACGTCGTCGAGGGCGCGGCGCTGCGCCCCCGTCAGGCGGTAGGGCAGCGTCGCGAGGAACGCCTCGGCGGTCGCGCGGGCGTCGATGCGGGGGGCGTCGCCCTGCTCCTGCCAGATGCGCTTGCGGCCGACGACGCCGATCTGGATCGCCAGCAGCTCCTCGAAGGCGAGGCGGCGGCGGGCGGCGTTCAGCGACTCCTGGCTGTCCGGGTAGTGAATCTGGCGGATCGCCTCGACGATGCCGACCATGCCGTTGCGGTGGCGCACGTCGGGCGGCAGCGGGTCGGGCATGCGGTCGGCGTAGCGCTCGACCAGCGTCGCGATCGTGTCGCGGAGCCGGCGCTGCGGCAGGCCCTCGGTCAGGTGATACATCGGGATCATGCGTCCCGTGTGCATCCCGCCGCCCTCGCCCAGGCGCTCGAACTCCGGGTTGTGGAAGGTGGGGCGACCGCGGAACACGCTCGGTGTGCCGGAGACGGCGATCTCGGTGCCGGCGTGCAGCGTGCGGGCGATGAACGGCTGGTTGAACCAGACGAGCTGGATGCGGGAGCCGAACTCGTCGGTCAGCCACGCCTCGGAGCTGCGCATGCGCCCGCCGCGCCCCATGCGCGTCTCCGCGACGCGGTCGATGGTGCCGCGCACGGTCTGCTGCACGCCCACGCGCACCTGTGAGACCGGCACGCTCTGCGAGAAGTCGAGGTGGCGGTAGGGGTAGGTGCGGAGCGCGTCACCGATGGTCTTGATGCCGAGGCGTTCGAGGCGGTCGAACGTCGTGGGGCCGAGCCGGAAGCCGGCCTGCCGAAGCGGCACCTGCAACGCCTCCGGGCCGGGCGGCACGAGCGGCGTCGATGCCTTCGGGGCGCGCGGCGTGCGAGCGGTGGCGGGCTTCGTGGCCTTCATCGCGCGCGGGCGGGGAGGGCGAGGCGTGCCGGGCGCCATCGTCTCCGCTTTCGCCTCGGCGCGGTGATGGACGATGGTTGCGATCGCGCGACGTGCCCAGACGCGGCGCTCCTCCACGATCAGCGAGCGGTACCCGGCGGCGGGGAGGTTGGCGACCATGCGCAGCAGGGGGGAGCCGGGCTGCTCGCCGCGCGCCTGCGTGCGGATCAGCTCGTCCAGGCCACCTTCGACGGCGGTGTTGTCGCAGCCGCGCTCAAGCTCGACCTCGAGCACCGCCTGCAGCCGGTCGAGGTCGGCCATCAGTCCGCGCGCGGGCTCGCGGCGGAGGAGACGCCCTTGCTGACGACGGCGAACGCGATCATGCCGGGACCGGCGTGGACGCCGACGACCGGGGTGATGCGTCCGACGGTGATCGGCATCTCCGGCTCCATGCCGTGGAGCCGCTGCACGACATAATCGAGGTCATCAGGCGTGGTGGCGTGGACGACCATCGCCTCCTGGAAGGGGCGGAGATCGCCGGCGCGGCGGAGCAGCTCCTCCAGCGCCTTCTGCTTCGTGCGGGCTCGGCCGATCGGCTGCACCTCGCCGTCCGTGATCGAGAGCAGCGGCTTGAACTGGAGCAGGGAGCCGATCAGCTCCTGGGCGCGACCGATGCGACCGCCGCGGCGGAGGTACTCCAGCGTGTCGACCATGATGAAGATGTGCGTCCGCGCGAAGTGATCCTCGACCAGCGCGCGAATCTCATCGAGCGACTTCCCGGCCTGCAAGGCCTCGGCCGCCGCGATCACGCCGAGGCCGAGCGCCAGCGATGAGGTGCGCGAGTCGATGAGGACGATGCGCGCCTCCGGGAACGCCTCGGCGGCCTGTCGTGCGGACTCGATCGTCTTGCTGAGCTTCGAGGAGAGGTGGATCGAGAGGATCTCGGTCGCGCCGTCGGCGAGCAGCGCCTCGTACGTGGCGCGGAAGGCGCCGACCGACGGCTGCGAGGTGGTCGGCAGTTGCGCCTCGCGCACGAGGCGCTTGAAGAACTTCTCCGAGTTGATGTCGACGCCGTCCTGCAGCTCCTCGTCGCCGAAGAGCACGACCAGGGGGACGACCGTGATGTGGAGACGCTCGATGAACTCGAGCGGGATGTCCGCCGTCGAATCGGTGACGATGCGCAGTGTCACAGCCCCTCCGTCGTCGTCGGAGGGAGTCTACTCGACGCCTGCGATGTACGGGTAGTGAGGCTGGCCGCCATCGATGATCTCGACGGTGACGTCCGGGAACGCTGCTTGGATGCGGTCGCCAATCACCTCCTCGGCGCCGATCGGGGCGCTGGAGCCGAGGTAGACGGTGATGAGTTCGGCGGGCATCTCGCCCACCGCGATCGCCAGGCCGGCGATGAACGCGTCATCCAGCAGGTCGTCACCGGCGACGATGCGGCCGTCGACGAGTGCGATCGCCTGTCCTTCCTCGATCGTGCGGCCATCGATGTGCGTCGCGCGTGCGGCGCGCGTGGCCTCGACGCAGCGGACGCCGCCCATGGCGGCGGTCATCGCTGCCTGCGCCTGGTCGATGCTGTCCAGGGAGTTGAACGCCACGGCGGCGCTCAGCCCCTGCGCGACGGAGCGCGAGGGGATGACGACCACGACGCCACCGGACTCTCGGGCAGCCTGCTCTGCGGCCATGAATCCGTCGCTGTCGTTGGGGAGCAGGAGGACGTGCTCGCGACCGGTGCGGCGAACCGCCTCCAGCAGCTCGCCGCTGCTGGGGCGCGCGTCGTCCGGCGGCAGCGCGACGACGGCACCGAGGCCACGAAACGCCGCCGCGATGCCGGCGCCGCGCGCGACGGCGACGAGGCCCAGCCCGGCCTGCACCTCGATCGGTGCGTCCTCAGCGCGGATCGCCGCCCACTCCTCGTGCTGGGCCTGCATGTTGTCGATCTTGACCTGGTGCAGGCTGCCGAGCGCGGCACCCGCAGAGAGGGCGGGGCCGGGATCGAGCACGTGGACGTGGACGTGGAGCGTGGAGAGGTCGCCGACGACCAGGATCGATTCGCCGCCGACCTCCTCGAGCTGCCGGATCAGCGTCTGGCGGTCGAGGCGCGGGGCCTGCAGCACGTACTCCGTGCAGTAGCCGTAGCCGGAGTGCTCCATCGCCTCGATGTCCGGCGTGGCGGTCGGCGCGAGCCCTACTGCGGGCAGTTCCTCGCCGGCGGCGGCCATGCGCAGGCCTGCAAGGATGGTCACGACGCCCAGGCCGCCGGCGTCGACCACGCCTGCCTCGCGGAGGCGGGGGAGCTGCTGCGGGGTGCGCGCCAGGGCCTCCTGCGCCGCCTGCTCCGCGACCATGAGCACGCCCAGGACGGTGTCCGGCGCCTCCGCGATCACGGCGCGTGCCGCTGCGCGGAGCACGGTGAGCATGGTGCCCTCGACGGGAGCGCTGACCGCCTCGTACGCGGCGTTGGCGGCGTGATCGATGGCGCGCGCGAGGTCGGCTGCGGTGGCGTCGGTGAGTCCGGCCAACGCCTCGGCGCCGCCACGGATCATCTGGGAGAGGATGACGCCGCTGTTGCCGCGGGCGCCTAGCAGCGCACCACGGGCGACACGCTCCGCCCGCAGCCCCACACCGGCGTCGGCGCCTGCGGCCTCACCCGCGCCCAGCCCGGCGCGGAGGGTGAGGAGCATGTTCGTGCCGGTGTCGCCGTCCGGGACGGGGTACACGTTGATCGCGTTGATCGCGTCGCGGTTGAGCGCCAGCCAGCGCTCGGCGGTCGCGAACGCGGCGCGGAGCGCTGCAGCACTGAGTACCTTGTCGTCGGCCATCGCTGCCCCCGGTGGACGTATCCAGTGAGGCGATGCTAGGCTGACCAGCACCGAAAAATCTACTGGCGAAATGCCCGATCTGGAGCACGGCCATGGCCGCTGGGAAGTGTGACGTCTGCGAGCGAGGTCCGGCGTTTGGCCGCAATATCCGGCACCGCCATTCCGGTCGGTGGGAGCGCAAGGCGCCCCGCACCAACCGGCAGTTCCGCCCCAACGTCCAGAGCAAGCGCATGCTCATTGGCGGCTTCTGGCGCCGCCTGAACGTCTGCACGCGCTGCCTGCGTACGTTGGTGAAGCTGCCCGACTAGTCCCGTCACTCTGCTGACGCACGACGAGGGCGGCCTGAGGCCGCCCGCTTCGTGTGCCCTGCCTCGCGTACGCCGCCTCAGCCGCCGGCGAGGGCGTGGCGGAGGGCGGCGAGCGCCTGCTGTGGCGTCTCACGGTCGTTGTAGACGGCGGAGCCGGCGACGAACTGGTCGACGCCCGCCGCCACGCACTGGGCGGCGTTGTGGCCCTTCACGCCGCCGTCGACCTCGAGCGTCACGGGGAGGGCGCGCGCGTCGACGACCGCGCGGAGCCGGCGCACCTTGTCGAGGTGCTCGACAAGCATCTCCTGGCCGCCACGCCCGGGGTGGACGAGCATCACGATCACCTCGTCCAACACGTCGAGCAGCGCCTCGGCCGCCGAGGCGGGGGTGCCGGGGTTGAGCGCCACGCCGACGCCGCGCCCCAGCGCGCGGACGGCGGCGATGTGATCGCGGGCGTCGCCCTCCGCCTCCACGTGGAAGACGAGGGTGTCGGCACCGGCCTCGGCGAGTGCGGCGAAGTGCTGCTGCGGGTGGCTCACCATCATGTGCGCCTCGATCGGGAGCGAGGTGGCGCGGCGCACCGCTGCGACTACTTCCGCCCCGAACGAGAGCTGCGGGACGAAATGGCCGTCCATCACGTCCAGGTGGAACAGGTCGGCGCCACCGTCCTCGGCGGCACGCGCCTGATCGGCGAGCCGGCCGAAGTCGGCGGTGAGGATCGACGGCGCGATGCGGACGCGAGGCGCCTGCGTGGTCACCTCAGTCGCCCCGCTCGGCCAGCAGGCGCTGGCGAGCGGCGAGCCGCGCCTGCGCGACGGTCTCCGGGGCGGTGCCGCCGGTCGCGGAGCGCGCGGCGAGCGCGGTGCCGAGGTCGATCGCCAGCACATCCTCCTCGAAGGCGTGGTGCACGGCCTGGAACTCGTCCAGCGTGAGGTCGGCGAGCGTCTTGCCCTCGCGCTCGCAGCGCGCGACGAGCGAGCCCACGGCGCCGTGCGCCTCTCGGAACGGCACGCCGCGCTTGGCGAGGTAGTCGGCGAGGTCGGTGGCGAGGGCGAACGCGCCGACGGCGGACTGCGCACCGCGCTCGGCATCGAAGGTGAGCGCGGGCAGCATCGCCGCCGTCACGGTGAGCGAGGCGAGCAGCGTGTCGACGGTGTCGAACAGCGGCTGCTTGTCCTCCTGCATGTCGCGGTTGTAGGCGAGCGGTTGCGCCTTGATCAGCGTCAGCGCCTGCACCAGGTTGCCGATGGCGCGCGCGCTCTTGCCTCGGAGCAGCTCCGCGACGTCCGGGTTCTTCTTCTGCGGCATGATGCTGGAGCCGGTGGAGAACGCGTCCGGCAGGCGGATCAGCGCGAACTCGAGGGTCGACCAGAGCACGATCTCCTCGGCG
>JBAYUZ010000086.1:0-9791 GCA_041674885.1 Dehalococcoidia bacterium | reverse complement strand
TTAGAAGTCCGCCGCTCTATCCAGCTGAGCTACGGGGGCGAGGCCTCATGCTAGCGGGTGAAGGTGCTCCGCGTGCGCACTGGAACCGCCGGGAACGCAGAAGGCCCGCCGTACGGCGGGCCTTCTGTCTGCTGCGAACGGGCGAGACGAGGGTCAGCCGCCCATCTTGATGCGCGGATCCAGCAGGCCGTAGCTCATATCCACGACCAGGTTCGTCACCATGACGAACAGACCGATGACGACCACGATGCCCTGGACGATCGGGTAGTCGCGCTTGCCGATGGCACCCACCAGCAGGCGGCCCACACCGGGAATCGAGAAGATCGTCTCCACGATAACGGAGCCACCCAGCAGGAACGCGATCTGCAGACCCAGCAGCGTGATGACCGGGATGACCGCGTTGCGCACCGCGTGGCGGGCGATGATGCGGAACTCGCTCACGCCCTTCGCGCGCGCCGTGCGGATGTAGTCCTGCCGCAGTACGTCCAGCATCGTCGTGCGCATCAGGCGCATCAGCGAGGTAGACAGTCCCAGCGCGAGGATAGATCCGGGGAGCCAGATGATCTTCAGGTTCTCCCACGGATTCTCGGTGATGCTCACGTAGTTCAGATTTGGTGCGATGCCCCAGAGGATAGCGGGGAAGATGACCACCGAGGTGGCGATGGCGAAGTTCGGGATGCTGATACCCGCGATCGCCAGGCTGCGCAGGAGGTAGTCGACCCACGAGTCCTGCGTGACAGCACTCACGACGCCCAGCACGATCCCGCTGAACGCCCCGATGATGATCGAGACGATCGCCAACTGGATCGTCGGCGGCGCGTACAACCGGATCATCTCGGTGACCGACTTGTCGGTCCACAGCGAGCGACCGAAGTCGCCGCGAACCAGGTGGCTCATGTAGTCCAGGTACCGGATTGGCAGGGGCTTGTCGAGGCCCAACTGCTTCGTCAGAGCGTCGCGCGTGGCGATGTCCGGCGACGAGCTCTGATCCAGCATCAGGTCGATGATGTTGCCCGGGATGAGCTGAATCAGCACCACCACGAAGAACACGAGCAGGAACACGGCCGGCAACATGCCGACAATACGTCCGGCCAGGTACTTGAGCATGCTCCCACCCTCCCCCTCAGTGACTGAGCCCCGGCACTCTACACGTAATCACGGAGCGCTTACAACGTCCCGTCGGGGTCAGGTTGAAAGCACTGCAATACGGGCCGCTTGCCGCCGCCTTACCTTGACAAGCGTGATGGACTGCGGATACTCGTGGACGGCAAGCATGGGGGAGCCCGCCTCGGCGGGTGTGCGCGCGTGTGACCGGGGGGTTGCGCGCGACGAGGGAAGGCGAGCCTGACCATGGCGACTGCGGCTTCTTCCGTTTCGACGGGGACAACCGTTGCACCACGAACGAAGGGCATGGGCTACCACGTCATGCGGTTTGCACGTCGCAAGCCGCTTGGCGCGATCGGAGCCGCCATCGTCATCCTGCTGCTGTTCACGGCACTGGCCGCGCCGATCATCGCGCCCTACGACCCGATCGAGCAGGACGCGACCGTCCGTCTGCAGGCGCCGTCGGCAGCGCACCTGGCCGGCACGGATCAGTTCGGTCGTGACGTGCTGAGCCGCGTCATCTACGGCTCGCAGACCTCACTGAAGATCGGTGTGGCGGTCACGCTTGCCACGGCGATCCCGGCGATCGTGCTGGGTATCTCCAGCGCCTACATCGGTGGTTGGTACGACTACCTGATCGGCCGCGTTGTCGACACGGTGCAGGCGATCCCGTTCCTCATCCTGCTGATCGCGATCATGGTCGTGCTCGGCCCCAGCCTCATCAACGTCATCTTCGCACTGTCATTCAGGCGCGCGGTGACAGAGAGCCGCATCCTTCGTTCCGCAACGCTGGGCCTGATGGGCCAGGTGTACATCGAGGCCGCTCGATCGCTGGGCGCCACCCCGATCTGGATCATGGCGCGGCACCTGCTGCCGAACATCGTCCCGACGATCATCGTCCTGTCATCGCTCGGCTTCGGCGGCGTCATCCTCTCGGAGTCGTCGCTGAGCTTCCTCGGCTACGGCATCCCGCCCCCCACCCCGACGTGGGGCGGCATGCTGGCCAACGAGGGCCGCTCCTACATGTTCTCCGCGCCGTGGATGCTGATCGCTCCGACGACGGCGCTGGGCATCGTGGTCTTCGGGATCAACGTCTTCGGCGACGCGCTGCGCGACGTCCTGGACCCGCGGCTCCGGGGTTCCTAACCCCGGGGCTGCGTTCCCGTCAGACCGTACTCTGGAGGGTGACGCATCTATGACCGAGGCTGCAGGCGGACTGCGCGTGCTTGACCTGTCCACCGGCCCTGCCGGTGGACTTGCTTCCATGGTGCTCGCCGACTTCGGCGCGGACGTCATCAAGATCGAGCCGCCCGGCGGCGATCCGTACCGCGACCTTGCGGCGGCGCCGATGTGGCTGCGTGGCAAGCGCAGCATCGAGCTCGACCTGAAGGCACGCGCCGGCCAGCGTCGGCTGCACGACCTCGCTCGTGAGGCCGATGTGGTGCTCGTGTCCTACCGCCCCGGCGACGCCGAGCGGCTGGGCGCGGATGCCGAGACGCTGCGCGCGCTCAACCCGGGCCTCGTCTACGCCTCGGTCACCGGCTTCGGCCCGAAGGGCCCGTGGGCCGGCTACCGTGGCTACGAGGGTGTGGTCGCCGCGAAGGCCGGCCGCATGATGACGTTCTCCGGCTCGCTCAAGCGCGAGGGGCCGATCTACTCGTACGTCCAGGTCGGCGCGCACGTCTCCGCGCACTCTGCGGTGCAGGGCATCCTCGCGGCGCTCATGGTGCGCGACATCACCGGCGAGGGGCAGGTCGTCGAGACCAGCCTGCTGCAGGGGATGATGCCGTACGACCTCGGCGGCCTCGTGGTGCAGCAGCTCCAGCGCCGCCTGCCGGCGCAGTTCCCCACGAACCCGTGGGGTAGCACGAACACGATGCCGACCCTGAACTACCACCCCGTCCTGGCGAAGGACGGCAAGTGGATGCAGATGGGCAACCTGGTGGAGCACCTCTTCCACTCGTTCATCGCCGCCACCGATCTCGTCGACATCTACGCCGACGATCGCTACCAGGGGCCGCCCAACGGCTTCGCGGAGGAGGCGCGCGAGGAGCTGCGCGACCGGATCCTGCGCCGCATGCGCGAGAAGGACTCCGACGAGTGGCAGCGCATCTTCATCGAGAACGGCAACGTCGCGTCGGAGCTGTACCAGCCGACGCAGGACGCGCTCAACCACCCGCAGCTCATCCACAACGGCAACGTGATCGAGGTCGACTCGAAGCGCCACGGCAAGATGAAGCAGCTCGGCCCGGTGGCGAAGCTGCTGGAGACGCCCGCGCAGATCGATGGTGAGGCGCCCGCACTGGGCGAGCACCAGACCGCAGCGTGGCTGCCGCGCACGATCGTCCCCGCCGCCGGCCCGAGCGAGGCGCCGAAGCCCCGCCGGCCGTTGGAGGGCGTCACGATCGTGGAGTTCGCCACGATCATCGCGACCCCGTACGCGTGCTCGATCCTCGGCGACCTGGGCGCGCGCATCATCAAGGTCGAGGCGAACGACGGCGACCAGATGCGCGGCATGGCGCAGGGCGTCGCGGTCACCAAGACGACCGCCACCAAGGAAGACATCTGCATCGACCTCAAGACCGATGAAGGTCGCGCGATCGCGCGCAAGATCGTCGCCAACGCGAACGCCGTCATCCACAACATGCGCCCCGGCGTCCCGGAGCGTCTTGGCCTCGGCTACGAGGACGTGCGGCAGGACAACCCGAACATCGTGTACGTCTCCGCCACGGGCTACGGCTCGGACGGCCCCCACGCACACCGCCCCAACGCGCACCCGGTGCCCGGCGCGGGCCTCGGTGGCGCGTACTACCAGGCCGGCGGCGCGCCCGCGATGGTCGTCTCCGACGACATCGAGGTGCTGCGGGAGACCGCCCGCCAGCTCATGCGCGCGAACGAGGTCAACCCGGACCCGAACACCTCGCTCGTCATCGCGACCGCCGCGATGCTCGGCCTGTACGTGCAGCGCACGCAGGGCATCGGCCAGCACATCCAGTGCAACATGATGGGCGCCAACGCCTACGCGAACTTCGACGACTTCGTGTCGTACGAGGGCAAGCCGGAGCGCCCGAACCCGCTGCCCGGCCTCTACGGCCTGAGCGCGACGTACCGCCTGTACCCCGCGGCGGAGGGCTGGGTCTTCCTCGCCTGCCCGTCGCAGCACGAGTGGCGGAACATGGTGCGCACGATGGGTGCCGACGCGCTCCTCGCCGACCCGCGCTTCGCGACCGTCGAGTCGCGTGCCGCGAACGACGACGCGCTGGCGGAGGCGCTGGCTGCCATCTTCAAGACGCGCGGCGCCACCGAGTGGGAGCAGCTGCTCACCGACGACGATGTCGCGTGCGTGCGCGCCGACGAAGGCCTGCCCGCCGAGGTCTTTGACCGCGACACGTCCGGCCAGTTCCGCGAGAACGAGTTCGTCACCGAAGTCGAGCACCTGCGCTTCGGCCCGCATTGGCGGACGGGCGCGCTCGTGAACTTCTCGGAGACGCCCTCCCGCCCCGGTGCGGGCGTGCTCGCAGGGCAGCACACGCGGCCGATCCTGCGGGAGCTCGGCTACACCAACGCGGAGATCGAGGAGCTGTACGCCCGGCGCGTGGTCGCGTCGGAGCCGGTCTAACCGGCGAGCGGAGGCGCGCATGCCGATCTACGAGTACTACTGTGCGGACTGCAACGGCGTCTTTGAACAGCTGTTGCCGGTGAAGCGTGCCTCGGAAGCGCAGCCGTGCCCGCAGTGCGACGCGGAGTCGCGCCGCATCATGCCGACGGAGTTCCAGGCGTTCACCTTCCGTGACGGTGCACCGCGACGCATCCCCGACCGGGGCACCTACTGGCACTTCGAGCAGGAGGTCGCGCGCCCGGTCACGGAGACCGTGCAGCTCAACGAGCACCCCGACCTCATCGAGGCGAAGTACGGCCCCGAGAAGCCGCCCACGGCGGAGGAGCAGGACGCCTACGCGGAGAAGCTCCTCCAGCGCCTGGAGTACGAGGAAGAGGCGATCGGCTCGGGGATCGCACCCAGCGACTTCACGTACGACCGCATGAAGATGCAGGAGTTCGTGGAGCGCACTCGCAAGACTGCCGCTGCCGCCCGGGAGCTGCGCAAGAAGCAGCCGAACGTCGCTGCCACACCGCGCACGCGCACCGGGAGCCACAAGTCGTCCGCCAAGACGAAGAAGGAGGGCAGCTGACCAAACCGCATGTTGGACGCCGTACGAACGTCCACCAGAGGGATAGCCACAAGGGGTGATCGCGCTCGGCGCAACCGAGGCGATCAGGAGGGATAGTGGGTATGTCAGACCGCTGGATGGGTACGTCGCTGGAGCGGCGTGCAGTGTTGCGGGGTGCCGGTCTCGGCCTCGCCGGGCTCGCGGGGGCGGCTCTGCTGGGCTGCGGCGGCGGCGCGAAGACCGAGAGTGGTGGGGGCACGGGCGCCGGCTCGCCGGCCGCCGCTGGTGGCGCAAGCGGCGCACCGAAGAACATCAAGCGCGGCGACGGCTTCGACTCCAAGTTCGGCGAGATGCCGATCAACGAGAAGAAGGTCGTCAAGGGCGGCACCTTCCGCCGCCAGCGCTCGGACACCTCGCGGGAGAACGACCCCGAGGTCTCGATCGCGGGTGCCGACTGGGAGATGGTCGGTGACCGCCTCTCCTACGCCAACGGCTTCAACATGAAGATCACGCCGGACCTGCTTGCGTCCTACGAGTGGATCGACAAGCAGAACCTGGTGCTGAAGCTGCGCCCGGGCATCAAGACGCACAACGTCGCGCCCCTGAACGGTCGTCCGTTCACGGCGAAGGATGTCGCCTGGAACATCAAGCGCAAGGCCGGCCTGCTGGACCCGAAGCTGGCCGCGCAGAAGTACGCGCGCTACGCCCAGTTCGCGGGTGTGACCGACGCGGTCGCTGTCGATGACACGACCGTGAAGGTGACGCTGAACAAGCCGAACGGCTCACTCATGTCGGCGCTGTCCGACCCGCGCGCGAACATGATCCCGACGGAGTTCGAGCAGATCGGGTTCAAGGATCCGATGAAGTTCGCCGGCACCGGTGCGTGGATCCCCGCCTCGTACGTCGATGGCACGCGCCAGACGTTCAAGGCGAACCCGGACTACTACCGCTCCTGGGATGAGGGCGCCCGCCCGGGCTTCGACAACTACGAGGAAGTGGTCATCCAGGATCGCGGCTCCTTCATCGCGGCCTTCATCTCCGGCCAGGTAGACGTCGTCACCGGTGTCCAGCCGCAGGAAGAGGCGCAGCTCCAGTCCGTCAAGGGCGTGCAGTTCTCTGTCACCCCTGGCCCGACGTGGGACCACTTCGCCGTCAACCTGAAGATGCCGCAGTTCCAGGACGACCGTGTCCGCCAGGCCTTCCAGCTGGCGCTGGATTACAAGGCCTTCTCTGACCCGCTGGGCAAGGGTTGGCTGTACGGCGCACCGGTGCACGCGATGTTCCCGGAGTCGCTGACCTCCGAGGAGATCAGCAAGATGCCGGGCTACAACCCGGCGACGAAGGCTGCTGACCTCGCGAACGCCCAGAAGCTGATGGAGGCCGCCGGCTTCCCGCAGGGTCAGGGCATCAAGTTCAAGCAGATCAACTCCAGCGCGGCGTCGCTGGACAGCTCGGTGCGCCTGAAGGAGATGTGGAGCAAGGCCTTCCCGAAGGGCGACATCACCGTCTCCACGAACAGCGACTACGCGCAGTTCACCAGCGCCCTCAACGGACGCACGTACGAGGCTCGTTCGTACAACCACACGAGCGTGCCGGATGCGGCGATCGACGCGTACACCTACTACCACACCAAGGGTGGTCGGAACTACCAGTCGTACTCCAAGCCGTGGGCCGACGAGATGATGGACAAGCTCATCCTCGCCACCACGGTTGAGGACCGGAAGGCGATCGTCCGCGACTTCTCGAAGCGGTACATCGCGGAGGGTCCGCCCCTGCTGCAGATCCGCCACCCCGCCGACAACATCGCGATCGCGCCGCACATCGCGGGCTACGACATGACGTCCGGCCCGTGGGCGTACAGCACGTACCGCGTGTCGTCCCGCTGGATGTGGCAGACCGAGAAGTAGGGCATCGCTTCGGCGAATCCCTCGTAGCGCAGTACAGCGGAGGCGGCCGAATGGCCGCCTCCGCTGCGTTTCCCGCATCGTCCGGCTGCCCGCTCCGCCTCCTGCCCCGCCAAATCCCTTCTCGCTCGTGGTATAACGAACGTGATGTGCGCCCCGCGGAAGTCGGGCGGGCAACGCCCCGCGAGGGCGGGGCAGAGAGGGATGGCTGGACATGGGACAGGAGTGGTTTGGGAGATCGCTGAACCGCAGAACGGCGTTGCGAGGCGCGGGCCTCGGCCTTGCCGGCCTCGCCGGCGCCGCGCTGCTCGGCTGCGGCGGCAGCAAGGCCGACGGCGGCGCCTCGAGCGGCGGCGGGGGCGGGGGCGGTGCTGCCGCCAGCGGCGCACCGAAGAACATCAAGCGCGGCGAGGGTTTCGAGGCGCGCTTCGGACAGATCCCCATCAACGAGAAGAAGGTCGTGAAGGGCGGCACGTACCGCCGCTCCGCCAACGACACCTCTCGTGAGAACGACCCGGAGGTCTCGATCGCCGGTGCCGACTGGGAGTTGGTCGCCGACCGGCTCGCGTATGCCAACGGCTTCACCATGGCGATCTCGCCCGACATGCTCGCGTCGTACGAGTGGATCGACAAGCAGAACCTGGTGCTGAAGCTGCGTCCGAACATCAAGACGCACAACATCGCGCCGCTGAACGGCCGGGTGTTCAACGCGAAGGACGTTGCCTACAACATCAAGCGGAAGGCGGGCCTGCTCGACCCGAAGACCGCCGCGACGAAGTATGCGCGGTACGCGCAGTTCGATGGCGTCACGGACGCGGTCGTCGTCGACGATCTGACGGTCAAGGTGACCCTCAACAAGCCGAACGGCTCGCTGCTGTCGGCCCTGGCTGACCCGCGGGCCAGCATGGTGCCGCTGGAGTTCGAGCAGATCGGCTTCAAGGAGCCGATGAAGTTCGCCGCCACGGGCGCGTGGATCCCCACCTCCTACGTCGACGGTACGCGTCAGACGTTCAAGGCGAACCCGGAGTACTACCGCACCTGGGACGAGGGCGGTCGCCCCGGCATCGAGGCGTACGAGAAGGTGGTCGTGCAGGATCGCGGCTCGCTCGTCGCCGCGTTCCTCTCCGGGCAGATCGACGTCCTGTCTGCGGTACGGCCGGAAGAGGAGGCGCAGGTTTCCAGTGGGGTGAAGGGGGTGCAGTGGTCGCTCACGCCCGGCCCAACCTGGGATCTGTTCGCGATGAACATGAAGCTGCCGCAGATGGCGGATGACCGCGTGCGCCAGGCGTTCCATCTGGCGCTCGACCACAAGGCGTTCTCCGACCCGCTCGGCAAGGGCTGGCTGATGTCCGGCCCCGTGCACTCGATGTTCCCGGAGTCGCTGACCGCTGAGGAGATCACGAAGCTCCCTGGCTACAATCCCGCCACCAAGGCGCAGGACACCGCCGAGGCGCAGAAGCTGATGGAGGCCGCCGGCTTCCCGCAGGGCGCCGGCCTGAAGTTCAAGCAGATCAACTCCAGCGCCGCCTCGCTCGACTCGTCGGTGCGCCTCCAGGAGAACTGGAAGAAGGCGTTCCCCCGGATGGAGGTCGCGGTCTCCTCGATCAGCGACTACGCGCAGGCGACGAACGCGCTCAACTCGCGCACGTTCGAGATTCGCTCGTGGAACCACACCAGCGTGCCGGACGCGGCGATCGACGCCGTGACCTACTACCACACGAAGGGCGGCCGGAACTACCAGTCGTACTCCAAGCCGTGGGCAGACGAGCTGCTCAACAAGCTCCTCCTCGCGACCACCATCGAGGAGCGCAAGTCACTGGTGCAGACGTTCGAGAAGCGCTACCTGACGGAAGGGCCGCCCCTGATCCCGATCCGCCATCCTGCCGACAACCTGGCGCTCCAGCCGCACATCGCCGGGACGGACATGGTGATCGGCCCGTGGGCCTACAACTCGTACGGCGTCTCGCCGCGCTGGATGTGGTTTACGGAGAAGTAGCAGCGGGTGTTCCTGCGAGTCGATGTTGATGCAGCGGCGGTCGATCTGGCCGCCGCTGCATCGCTTCTGACGTGCCGGTTGACGTGAGGGTGTACAACGATCGTGGTGTGGAGGGGTCTGGAGCAAAGGGGCTCGGGCATGGCGAACTGGCAGGGAAGCGCATTCGATCGACGCGCGGTGCTCCGCGGTGGTGCGCTTGGAGCGCTGGGCGTGGCGGGTGCGGCGCTGCTCGGCTGTAGCGGGAGCGGCTCGAAGAGTGGCGAGAGCGGGGGTGCGCCCTCGGGCGGCGCCGCCGCCGGCGGTGCCGGTGGAAATGGCGCACCGAAGAACATCAAGCGCGCCGATGGGTTCGACCCGAAGTTCGGCCAGGTCCCGGTCAACGACCGGAAGGTCGTGAAGGGCGGCAGCTTCCGCCGCCAGTCCACCGACACCTCGCGCGAGAACGACCCGGAGGTCTCGATCGCGCTGGCCGACTGGGAGTACGTCGCCGACCGACTGGCGTACGCCAACGGCTTCACGATGAAGATCACCCCGGATCTCCTCGCTTCCTACGAGTGGGTCGACAAGCTCAACCTCGTGCTGAAGCTCCGGCCGGGCATCAAGACCCACAACGTCGCG
>JBAYUZ010000085.1:0-9945 GCA_041674885.1 Dehalococcoidia bacterium | reverse complement strand
GCGGAGCTGCGCGTGCCGGTGCGCATGGGGTCGCCGCGTCTTGGGCTGGAGACGACGGGCTGGATCCGGGGCGTGCTGCAGCCGGTCGAGGGTGAGCCGGCGCCGGACGTGCTCCTCGACGGCTGCGTGGTGCTCTCGCTGTCCGAGGCGGAGGCCGCGCTCACGACCGAGGTCGAGCGCATGGTGCTCCGGGCTGCCGCCGCGCTGGGTTAGGCGAGCCCGAGCCGCGCCATCGCCGCCGCCTGGTCGGCCCGAGAGACGTACGCGAGGATCAGCCAGGTGTCCGCGCGGCGTTCGAGCAGGTAGGCGATCTCGAACTCGATGACGGCGTCGCCGGTGCGCTCAAACTGCGCACCCCAGGTCACGGTGGCGAGCGTGTGCAGCGGGCTCAGTGCATCCTCGCGGATCGCGACGGGACGCATCGTGCGCATCCCGTGATCGCGGTTGAACTCGGCGACCTGACGCAGCCAGGCGATGAACTGCTCGTCGTTGGGGAAGGCGTGACTGCCCTCCGGGCCGGCGACGATGAAGGTGTCCGCGTAGAGCGGGGCAAGCGACTCCGGCTGGTCGCCGAGTGAGCGTGCGGCGTAATCCGCGAAGAAATCAGCGAGCGTCACGGCGCACCTCCGCCGCAAGCGTACCGCGAGCAACGAAGAGGCCGCCCTCACGGACGGCCTCTTGATCTCGATCCACCCCAAAGGGTGCTGGCACCCCTGGCGGGTTAGAACATGCCCTGGGTCATGTCCTCCATGCCGGGGTTGGCGATGGGAAGGCGGCTGGGGTCGAGCGGGAGCTCGCCGACGACCGACTCCGTGGTGAGCATGAGTGCGGCGACGGAGACGGCGTTCTCCAGCGCGACGCGGGTCACCTTCACCGGGTCGAGGATGCCGAGCTCGAACATGTCGCCGTAGCGGCGCGCGGCGGCGTCGAAGCCGACGTTCGGCTTGGCGGCGCGCACGTCCTCGACGACGACGGAGCCCTCGCCGCCACCGTTCTCGACGATCTGGCGGAGCGGAGCCTCCAGCGACTTGCGGAGGATGCGCAGGCCCACGATCTCGTCGGGCTCGGTGGTCTGC
Organism: Dehalococcoidia bacterium; assembly: GCA_041674885.1. Classification (GTDB taxonomy): domain Bacteria; phylum Chloroflexota; class Dehalococcoidia; order UBA2979; family UBA2979; genus RH-chloro-G1. Next base: position 8,869 of record JBAYUZ010000085.1, on the reverse strand, counting down.
TCGATGAGCGGGTCGAGGACGGACTGCATGCGGATGTAGGCGACGCCGCCACCGGGGACGACGCCTTCCTCGACGGCGGAGCGAGTCGCGGAGAGGGCGTCCTCCACGCGGTACTTCTTCTCCTTGACCTCCATCTCGGAGGCGCCACCGATGCGGATGACCGCGATGCCGCCCGCGAGCTTCGCGAGGCGCTCCTGCATCTTCTCGCGGTCGTACTCCCCGCCGGAGTCCTCGATCTGCGCGCGAATCTGGCGGATGCGCGCCTGGATCGCCTCGTCGGAGCCGGCGCCCTCGATGATCGTCGTCTGGTCGCCGTCGGCGATCACGCGGTGGGCGCGACCGAGGTCAGCGATCGTGGCGGACTCGAGCTTGCGGCCCATGTCGGCGGTGATGAAGGTGCCGCCGGTGAGCACGGCGATGTCCTCCAGCGCGGCCTTGCGGCGGTCGCCGAAGGAGGGTGCGAGGACAGGGAGCACGTTGAGCATGCCGCGGAGCTTGTTCACGACGAGCGCGGACATCGCCTCGCCCTCGATCTCCGCGGAGATGATCACGATGTTCTTCGTGACCTGCAGGACCTTCTCCAGGATCGGGAGGATGTCCTGCACGCGCTCGATCTTGGCGTCCGTGATCAGGATGTAGGGGTCGTCGACGACGGCCTGCATGCGATCCGGGTTGGTGACGAAGTAGGGCGCCATCATGCCGTGGTCGAGTTGGAGGCCGTCCACGACCTCGGTCTCGAAGTCGAGGCTCTTGCCTTCCTCGACGGTGATGACGCCGTCCTTGCCGACCTGCTCCATGATGTCGGCGATGAGCTCGCCGATCTCGCGGTCGTTGGCGGAGATCGAGGCGACGGCCGCGACGGTCTCCTTCACCTCGACGGGGACGGCCATGCGGCGGAGCTGCGCGGCGATGGCGCGCATGCCGCGCTCCATGCCGACGCGGATGCCCATGGGGTTCGCGCCGGCGGCGATGTTGCGCATGCCCTCTGTAAAGAGGGCCTGCGCGAGCACCGTCGCCGTCGTGGTGCCGTCGCCGGCGACGTCGTTGGTGCGAATGGCGACCTGCTTCACGAGCTGTGCGCCCATGTTCTGGAAGCGGTCCTTGAGGTCGATCTCGCGGGCGACGGTGACGCCGTCCTTGGTGATCGTGGCCGGGCCGTAGTCCTTGTCCAGGACGACGTTGCGGCCGCGCGGGCCCAGCGTCACCTTCACGGCGTTGGCAAGCACGTCCACACCCTCGCGGAGGGCGTGGCGGGCTTCCTCTTCGAACTTCAGCTTCTTGGCCGCCATCGCGAGTCTACTTCCTGGCGCGTGCGCGCCCGCCGGCGGGAGCGGCGGCGTCCTCCTCCAGGCGTGCGAGCACGTCCTGGAAGCGGATGACGATGTACTCCTGCTTGTCGACGGTGATCTCCTGGCCCGTGTACTTCTGGTACAGGACGCGGTCGCCGACGTTCAGCTCGATGGTCTCGATGGTGCCGGCCTCGTTCAGCTTGCCGGGGCCGACCGCGACGACATGGCCGTGCTGCGGCTGCTCCTTGGCGCTGTCCGGGATGACGAGGCCAGAGGAGGTGATCTCCTCCTGCTCGACCGGCTTCAGGACAATGTGGTCAGTCAACGGGACAACCTTGGTCGCCAACGTGCCCCCTCCCTTCACGCTCACACACAGGTATCAACGTTGGTCGCGCGGCAGGCTGCGCCCCCGCGCCGCGAGGCGGGATGTTAGCACTCTCACCGAGAGAGTGCCAGCGGCCGACACGTCAGGTGCTCCTCTCTCCTGTCTGCCGATCGCCTCGATATCTGAGGGGAGTGCAGAGGGTTCCCCTCTGCTGGGCGCGAACGCGCCCACGGAACGCCGCCGGCGCAACCTACCCGCGTGCGATGAGGCGCCAGCCGAAGAGCCCGGCGCGCCAGCGCCGCAGAGACACAGCGCCGCAGAGATGCTGACCGGAACGTCAGGCACGTGCGCGGGCCAGACGACTACCCTCCGCCTCGAATGGGGGGCGGGGATGGTTGCGGTGCGCGAGCGGCGGGCGGCGTACGTCCCGGGTGACGCGGGCGGGCTGCGCGAGCAGGAGCTGACGGCGGCGTGGCTGCTGGGGCGCGTGCCGGCATCGGTGTTCGCGCCGTGGGGGCTGCTACGGGCGGGGCGCGCGGGACGCGGACCCGGGCCGGACGTGCGCGAGGCGGCGTTCGCGCTGCCCGGTGGGACGGTGCTGGCGGGGGACGTGGAGGTGCACCTGCGCGCCTCCGACTTTGTGGGGCACGGGCACCGCGACGATCCGGCGTACGGCGGTGTCGTGCTGCACCTCGCGTGGATCGACGATCGCGGCGATGAGGCAGGCGGCGGGCAGACGCTCGCGGGCGGACGGATCGCGCGCACGGTCGCGGTGGCGCCGGGCCTCGGGGGGAGCGCGGAGCAGTTGCACGCCCTCGTTCGCCTCGGGCCGTCCGGGGTGGAGCCGTGCCACCGCGCTGCTGGCGACGAGGCCGAGGACGAGCGCGGTGCGCTCCTGCGGCACGAGGGGGAGCGGCGGCTGGCGGAGCGCGCATGGCGGGCCGGTGAACTCGCGGCGCGGCTCGGGTGGGGCGGGGCGTGGGCGGCGCTGCTCGATCGCGCGCTCGCGTCGAGCGCCGGTCGGCGCTGCGAGTCGCCCGAGGACCGCGTGGTCCTGGCGGCCTCGGTCTCCGGTGCGCTGGGCGGGGAGCCGCTGCGCGGCCTCGCGGGACTCGCCGTGGCGCGCGAGCCGCGCGTGCTCATCGACGCGCTGCGCGGGCGCTACCTGGGTGTGCGCTGCCTCGGTGCGGGGCGGGCAGCCGAGGTGGGGTGGAACGCCGCGCTGCCGCTGCTCGCGGCACTGGCGGCGGCGTACGGCGAGGTCGGCCTCGCGCGGGACGTGGCGGCGCTGGTGGCGGCGTGGCCCGCGCCACGGCCCTACGGGCGGACGCTGGCACTCGCCGAGGCGCTGGTCATGCGGCCTCGGCGGGCGGTCGAGGCGCAGGGGCTGCTGCACGTGCAGGAGCTGTGGTGCGAGCGCGGTGGCTGTGGGGTCTGCCCGCTGTCGCTCAGGCCAATGGCTGCAGGCTTCTTCGATGCCCTGTAGCATCCGCGCGGAACAAACGGAAGGTCTCGTGTTGTGGAAGTCGTACTTGGCGTGAAACCGTTCGTGCGGCACGTTTCTCTTAGCACGACCGGCCTTGTCATCGCGCTCTTGATAGTGATCGTGAGTGGAAGGCAAGCAGCGGCCCAGGAAACAAACGCAGCTGCCGCAGCATCCCTTACATCACCCGCGCCCGGCAGCGTCTTTCCGGGAGCAACCGTGATTTTCGCCCGAACCAGCGATGCACGCATCGCGCAGTACTGGATCGAAATCGGCAGAAGTTCCGACGGCCCGTGGGGGTACTCATCCGATTTTAGTGACTCATCGGTACTCACGATGTCCAACATGCCCACCGACGGGTTGGCATTCCACGTCCGACTCTGGTCGCTGCTCGATGGTCAGTGGTGGTATCGGGACTACCGATTCATTGCAGCCGGAACTGCCGTCTGGAATGCCAGTTCTCGCGAGTCCGCGAACGCGAATGGCGACTGCTGGAATCAAGCCACTGCGGCCGGATTTGCGTACCCGTTCAAGTCATGGCTCTGCGTCGAGGACGATTACGAGACGGTAACGGTGGTCGGCTGGGATGACCGCCAGTTTGGGCTCCATGTACAGCGCAGCTTCGGCGGCTCCTACATCTTGCATACGGTGAATCGGTGTGACATCCCATGGAATGCACGCGTGGTCGTTCATAGTCCCAATGGCTTTGGCGGAATCGGTAGTTCCATACCTGCCTACGGCTGCCACGTGAGCTACACGACGTCTTACTGACGCTTCCGCCCATGATCTGGGCTCGGACGCGGCGCCCAGCAAGTCTCACTAGCGGCGCGTGAGCATCGTGGCGCGCTCGGCGGGGGGGAGCGTGCTGTGGATGTCGAGCGGTGAGGCGGGGTCGACGGCGGCGTCCAGGTGGCGCGCGGCGGCGGCGGCGATCATCGCGGCGTTGTCGGTGCACAGCTCCGGCGGCGGGATGAAGACGGGGATGCCCAGCGCCTCGACGCGCTCGCGAATGCGGGCGCGGAGGCGGGGGTTGGCGGCGACGCCGCCCGCGACGAGCACGCTGCGCACGCCCTCGCGCTCCGCAGCGTAGGCGGTCTTCGCAGAGAGGACGTCGGCGACGGACTCCTCGAAGGCGTCGGCGACCTGTGCGGGGGGCGGGGCGTCCGGCTGGGCGACGACGCGCTGGACGGCGGTCTTCAGGCCGGAGAACGACCAGTCGTCGCTGCCACGCAGCCAGGCGCGCGGGAGGCGGAGGCGGTGCTTCCCGGCCTGCGCGGCGAGGCGGGAGATCGCGGGGCCGCCGGGGTAGCCGAGGCCGAGCAGGCGCGCGACCTTGTCGAACGCCTCGCCGGCGGCGTCGTCGCGGGTGCCGCCGAGACGGCGGAAGCGGCCGTCGGCACGCATGAGCAGCAGCTCGGTGTGGCCGCCGGAGACGACCAGTGCCAGCGCGGGGAGCGGGGGCGCCTCGGTCGCCTCGCCGGCACCGACCAGCCAGTTGGCGCAGACGTGACCCTCGATGTGGTCGGTGGGGATGAAGGGGAGGCCGCGCGCGAAGGCGAGCGCGCGGCCGGCGTTCAGGCCGACGACGAGCGCGCCGGGGAGACCGGGGCCGGCAGTCGCGGCGACGGCGTCGATGTCGGCCCAGTCGCACTCGGCGTCGGCGAGGGCCTGGCGGATGACGGGGACGATCGCGCGCAGGTGCTGGCGGGCGGCGACCTCCGGGACGACGCCGCCGGTGACCTCGTGCAGCTCGATCTGGGAGGCGACGACGTTGGAGCGCATGCGGCGGCCGTCGACGACGACAGCGGCGGCGGTCTCATCGCAGGAGGACTCGAGGGCGAGGATCGTGGTCACGCCTGACAGGATACGGGCCGCCCTGCTCTGGGCCAGCCGTCAGGAACACATCAGTCGGTCGCGCACCGCCTCGGCCCCCGCGACCTACGGGCGCGGGGGCAGGGTACCGACGATCGCTGTGGGTTCCTGCGCGCGGCGGAGGGGGCGGCACGGCGACGCGTCGCCTGCATGGAGGCAGTACAGATGGCGCGAAGCACGGTGCATCCGATCCCGGTGGAGCGCCCGTTCGGGGTTCACGAGATCTTCTTCTCGACGACCGACCGCAAGGGCATCATCCGCAGCGGGAACCGCGTGTTCACGCGCGTGAGCGGGTACACGAACGACGACCTGATCGGCGCGCCGCACAACATCATCCGGCACCCGGACATGCCGCGGGTGGTGTTCCAGCTGCTGTGGAGCGAGATCGGCGCGGGACGCTCGATCGCCGCGTACGTGAAGAACATGGCGAACGACGGCACCTACTACTGGGTGCTGGCGACCGCGATGCCGGTGGGCGACGGCTACCTGTCGGTGCGACTGAAGCCGACGAGCCCGCTGCTGGCGACGGTGGCGGCGCTGTACGACGAGCTGCGCGGGATCGAGATGGCGGTCGAGAGCCGCGGCGGCTCCGTCAAGGAGGCGATGGCCGCCTCCGGCGAGCGGCTGGCGGAGCGGCTGGCCGACCTGGGCTTCCCGGACTACCAGTCGTTCATGTACGTCGCGCTGCCAACCGAGCTGCGCGGGTTCCTGGAGGCACGCGGCGCGGTACCGCCGGTGCCGGCCTCGGCGCGGGGGACGCTGGCGGCCTCGCTGGGGGCGTGCCTGCGGCTGCGCACGCTGCTGACGCGCGAGTTCTCTCGCCTCGATCGCTACGACGAGCTGGAGGCGGCGTTCGACGGCAAGTCGGAGACGGTGCTGGCGCTGGCGGACGACATCCGCCTGTTCTCGCTGAACGCGCAGATCGGCGCGGCGCGGCTGCGGAACGTGGGCGCGGCGCTGGGCGTGATCGCGGACATCATGCGCGTGCGCTCGGACGCGGTCGCGGGATCGGTGCGCGCGATGAGCGAGGCGATCACGGGCGCGACGGACATCCTGAGCACGCTCGCGTTCGAGGTCGCGCTGGCGACGATGCAGTGCGAGACCGCGCACCAGTTCATGCTGGAGGTGAGCGCGGAGGATCGCGACTCAGACCCAGCGCTGCTGGCCGCGAACGTGAGCGCGCTGGGCACGTGCCTGCGGCAGGTGCTGGCGCCGCTGGGCGCCCGGCTGACGGCGCTGCAGGGCTACCTCGATCACGTCGGGCGCGGGGTCGACCTGCTGCACGAGGAGATGGGGCGGCTGGAGATGCTGCAGGTCGCGGGGCGCGTGGAGACCGCGCGGCTGCGCGAGGCCGGCGAGTTCAGCGCGCTGTTCCAGGAGATTCGCGGGCAGGTGGAGACGGCGAAGCGCGAGCTGGCGGAGCTGCGCGTGGTGAAGACGCTGCGCCGCAGCCGCGACAACGACGGCGCTGCCGATGTGATCGAGCGCGAGCTGGGACGCATTGAGGCGTGGGCGCACGAGGCGCTGCTGAGCACGGCGCGCGAGACCTCGCTGGCGGCGTAAATCGTGTCTCTGCGGCGCTAGCGCGCCGGGCTCTTCGCCTGGCGGCTCATCGCACCCTCATAGGAGGCGCGGGTGCCGTCATGTGCGCGCGTTCGCGCGCAGCAGAGCGGGCTTCGCCCCTCTGCACTCCCCTCGGATCAGCGCTTGTGGTCGCCGAAGGATCATGCTGCCCGCGACTTCCGTCGTGACTACGGACTGGGCGTGAAGGCGTAGACGCCGTCGCCGGTGAGGACGTAGGCGGTGCTGCCGTCTGCGGAGAGCGCGAGGCTGCGCAGGTCGGCGAACTGCGGGTGGCGGTACTGCCGACGGTAGGCGCCCTCGCGGTCGGCGACGACGATGCGGCGGCCGCCTCGATCGCCGACGTAGAAGAGCTGGCGCTGCGCGTCACCGGCAAGGCCGGCCGCGCCGTTGATCGCGCGGTCGACGCCCTGCAGCAGCGGCGGCAGCTCTCGCGGCGGGCGGAAGTGACGCACGCTGCTGGCGCCGTAGATGTAGAGGTCGCCGTCGACGGCGAAGCCGCGCGCGTCGTTGATGTCGACGCCGCCGAGCAACGCCGACCGCTCCGAGTCGAAGCCGTCGCCGCCGGGCAGGTAGCGCCACACCTCGCCGCCCTGCGGGTCGAGGACGTACAGGTTGCTGCTATAGGTCGCGATCGCCGCGATCGACTTCAGGTCCTTCGCGCCGCGCAGCGTGACCGGGGCGGGTGTCTTGCCGGGCGCGATCACGAAGAGCGTCGGCGTCGCGTCGACCAGCAACAGGCGCTGAGCGCCGGCGTCCCAGGTGATCGCACGCGGGTCACGCGCGGTGGCGCCGCCGTAGGTCGCGCCGGTGCGGTAGACCTCGGTCGGCTCCGCCTTGCCGGCGACGTCGATGCGGAAGACGCGGCCGCGCTGGCTCTCCACGGCCCAGATCGCGTTGTCACCGAACGCCGTCGTGACCATGTTGAACGGCGCGGTGATCGTGCCGTCGAAGGCGAGCACGCGCTTCAATCCGTCGCCGAGGTCGACGACGGCGTTGAGCGTCTGCGCGAACGTGTCGACGCGGGTCTGGAGCTCCGCAACACGCGCGTCGTTGGGCTGGAGCCCGCGAGCACGCGCGACCTCGGTGCGCGCGGCGTCGAGCTCGCTGCGGCTCTGGGTGCCGTCGCTCGCCTGCTGCGCGGCGGTGAGGTGCGTCTGTGCGGCGGTGAGCGCGTCGTTGAGCTGGCTCGTGCGGTCATCGGCGAGGAACGAGGGGAGCGCGCAGTAGGCGACCAGGATGAGCGCGGCGAGCGCCGCGATCACCATCGCGATCGGCTTCCACTGGGCGATGTCCGGCATGCCGCCACCCGCGCCCGCCGCCGGACGACGCGCGCCGACGCGCGAGAGCGCGCCGGGCCCGCTGCCCGCGCCGCTGTACGGCCCGGCGTCCCGACGCAGCGAGGGGAGCCCGAGGCGACGCGCGGCCGCACCCAGCAGGTCGCTGCCGGAGTCGATGGCGCGAGGGGGGCGCTCTTCCTGCCAGAGATCGCGACGGCTGCCGGTGGTCTCTGCCAGGCGCGCGTCGGCGGCGGCGGACTGGGCCTCGGCCGCCGACTGGGCCTCGGCGGCGGCGAGCGCCTCCTCGGACACGTCGAGATCGGCGACGAGCGCCGCGGTCATGTTCGCGATGTTGCGGGTGCGCACGAAGAGGTCGGGGAGCGCGCGCTCCGCGCCGGCGGCAAGCGCCGCGCCGATCGGGGTGGGGCCGATCGCCTCCTCCACGCTGCTGGTGAGCATGAGGATGAGGCGGCGGTCGACGCGGAGCTGCTGGAACTGCGGCGCGATCGGCTCGGCGCCGCCGAGCGGGTTCGCGGCATCGCCCTCGGTCGCGATGTGACGCTGCAGGCCCTCGGGGCCCCAGGTGTAGACGGTGCCGGGGCCGGCCTGCGCGATGGTCGCCTCGCCGTCGCGGATCGCGACGCAGGTGATGCCGACGGCGACGGCGTGCTCACGCAGCGAGCGGCGGTTCCACTCCGCGAGGTTGGCGTGCGCCTGGCGCAGCGCGCGCAGCAGGCCGCCGGTGACGGAGAGCGACTCGCGCGAGAAGAGCTCGGAGACGGCCTCGGCGACCTCGGTGCAGAAGGGAGCGGAGCGGGCGTCGACGGGCTCGGCGAGGACGAGGAGGCGGACGGTGTCCTCCTCGCGCTGGCGGACGCGGTCGACGAAGGCGGGCCCGTGCTCACGCACGGCGCCGTCGACGATCGCGTAGCGGCCGACCCAGATGCTCATGCGCCTCGCGATCCGGTGGGCGTGCGTTCCGGCAGGGGAGGGCCGTCAGCCGATGATAGGGGGGTGCTCGGGAGCACGTCGAGGCGCG
>JBAYUZ010000084.1:0-9948 GCA_041674885.1 Dehalococcoidia bacterium | reverse complement strand
GCGCATCAGCATCACCAGCACGGCCCCCACGAGCAGGAACCCCATCGTCACCGCGCTCCCGGAGCACACCGAGGTCAGCGCGATCGAGAAGTTGTCGCCCTCGGCGAGATGGCGCGAGGTGAACGCGCCGCCGTCCTCGGTGTACGGCAGTTGCAGGAACGAGGTCGCCCCGCGCGCGACCAGCACGGTCGCGGCCGTCATCGGCCCGCTGACCAGCTCCTGCAGCGCCACCGCCGGGTACGGCCATGCGAGGAACAGCAGCACGAACGCCTGCCACGACCGCAGCACCTGCTGGTAGCCAAGGAACACGAAGCCGCTCGCGATCGTCACCAGCACCATCGCCAACAGGTCGACGCGGTACAGCCAGAAGTACCAGGAGAGCTTCGCGGGAGTCAGGAACAGCAGGAACAGCGCAGTGACAATCGCCGGCCCCGCAAAGAAGCAGTCGAGGACGACATCGCGCTTCGCAGGCGCCGAGGCGATGCGCGTGCGCAGCCAGAACAGGTACGCCGCCGCCGGCAGCATGAACGGCACGAAGCCGAGCGCGTTGTCCGCGAGCAGGAACGACTGCATCGCCCAGATCGAGGGCGCGAACGGCACGACGCCGCACAGCAGGAACGCCACAAGCCGCCAGTGGCGGCGCAGCAGGCTCGGTGCAGCGGGGGGTGAGACGGACGAGGCGGTGCTGGCAGACATGCGAGGCCGGAGGCTACTCCGCGCCGGCCTCGCTCCCCGCGGCAGCAGCGCGGACGCGGCGCACGCCGCGGCTCAAGACGTAGAACGTCACGCCGCCCAGTGCGGCGACCACCGGCAGTTGCGCGGTCGCAGGCACCTCGGGTGCGTTCTTGCCCTTGCCCTTCTGGTTCTCGCTGTCGGCCGACGCTGCGCCCGCGCTGGCGAACAGCAGCGAGCCCGCGACCAGCGTGGCAATCCCGAGACGAGTGCGCGACATGGGCTACCCCTTCCCACCCGACGAGGCAGCGCGTGGCTCTCGTCGTGCCATAACGGTATCATCGGACGGCCTCGGCGGGGGCCGCAGGCACCGTAGGTCGCAGTAAACAATCAGTAGAGGCGCCGCCGACGTGCGGGGAGGCTCCGTGGCAAGAGAGCGTGTCTTTTCCGGCTTTCGCGTCACCGGCGAGCAGCACATCGGCAACTACTTCGGCGCGATCAAGAACTACGTCGCGCTGCAGGCCGATTACGACTGCCTGTACTGCGCGGTCGATGTCCACTCGCTGACCACGCTGGAGGATGCGCGCCTCGTCGGCCCCAACTCGCTGGAGTCGGCCACGGTGATGCTCGCCGCCGGCGTCGACCCGGAGCGCTCGATCATCTTCGTGCAGTCGCATGTGCCCGAGGTCATGGAGCTCGCCGAGTACTTCGCTATGCTCACCCCGCTCTCCGTGCTCACGCGCGTGCCGACGTTCAAGGAGAAGGTGCGCCAGCAGCCGGAGAACGTGAACGCCGGCCTCCTCGGCTACCCCGTGCTGATGGCCGCCGACATCCTGCTCTACAAGGCCGCCGTCGTGCCGATCGGCATCGACCAGGAGCCGCACCTGGAGTTGACGCGCGAGGTCGCGCGGAAGTTCAACAACCGCTTCGGCGACACCTTCCCGGAGCCGGCGTCGAAGCACACCGAGACACCGCTCATCCGCGGCCTCGACGGTCAGAGCAAGATGAGCAAGTCGATGGGCAACGCCATCCCGCTCACGGCGACGTCCGAGGAGACGACCGCCCTCGTCCGTGCCGCCGTCACCGACCCACAGCGCGCGCGGCGCACCGACCCCGGCCGCCCCGAGATCTGCAACGTCTACGCCCTCCACCAGGTGTTCGCACCGGAGCGCGCACCGCAGATCTACGAGCAGTGCTCCACGGCCGGCATCGGCTGCGTCGACTGCAAGCTGCTGCTCGCCGGCTCCGTGAACGACTACTTCGCCGAATTCCGCGCCAAGCACGCCGAGCTGCGCGCGAAGCCCGACTACGTGCGCTCCGTCCTCCGCGAGGGCGCCGAGCGTGCCGGCGCGATCGCCCGCGAGACGATGGTCGAGGTGCGCGAGCGCATCGGCCTCATGGCCACGTAGCGACTCCCGACTCCTCGCTCCACCGGACAACGAACAGCCCCCGCATCGCGGGGGCTGTTCTCGTACTCGACGGAGACCGTGCGTGCCCCGGGAAACCCCCGGGGCGCGTGGCGCCTTACTTGCCCAGCGGGCGCGGCTGCGAGCCGTTCCACAGCTGCGTCGGCCGGAACAGGCGGTTGCCCGACTCCAGCTGCTCCCGCATCTGCACCGCCCACCCAAGGGTGCGCGAGGCCGCGAAGACCGGCGTGAAGAAGTCGATCGGGATGTCCAGCGCGTGGAACACGCAGCCGGAGAACAGGTCGACGTTCGGCCACAGACCGCGCGCACCGAGCCGCTCGGCGAGGCGAGCCTCGACCTCCAGCGCGATCGCGTAGTAGTTCTGCTCCTCCGCGCGGACGATGACGTCGGCGGCCAGCCGCTGGATGACCGCAGAGCGCGGATCCTTCACGTGGTAGATGCGGTGGCCGAAGCCGGGGATGCGCTCCTTGCGCTCCACCATGCCCGCCAGGTAGTTCTCGACGTTGTCCGGCGACTTGATGTCGACGAACAGGCGAATCGCCGCCTCGTTCGCACCGCCGTGCGCCGGGCCCGAGAGCGCGCCGATGGCGGCCGAGATGACCGACTCCGGCTCGGCGCGGGACGAGGTCACGACACGCGTCGTGAACGTGCCCACGTTCGCCGCCGAGTGGTCGGCCTGCAGGATGAGCAGCGCGTTCATCGCGCGCTCGTGCAGCTCGGATACGTCGTGACCGGTGATCATGCGCAGCACCATGCTGGCATGCGACTCACCGGGGCGCGGCCCGTCGTACGGACGACCGGCCCATGCCTGCGCGATGACACCGACCAGGTGGCCGACCTTCGCCGTCAGCGCGATGCCGCGCGCCTGCGCCGCCTCGAAGTCGGTCTGGTCGAAGTTGTTGACCTTCGGGCCTAGCGCCGCGACGGCGGCCTGCAGCGCGAACATCGGGTGCGTCTCGACCGCGATGTCACGCGCGATCTGGATCTGCTTCGGGGTCAGCGCCCGGTCGGCCTCCAGCTGCTTCGCCAACTCGGCGGTGCGAGTAGCGCTCGGCATGTCGCCATCGAACAGCAGGCCCACGACCTGCTCGAAGGTCGCCTGCTGCGTGAGCTCCTCGATCGAGTAGCCGCGGTAGTAGAGACGCCCGGCCTCACCATCGACCTGGGAGATGGAGGATTCCGCGATCGGGACTCCTTCGAGGCCCGGGATCAGTGCCGAGGTGTCGAGCGTCATTCCATCCTCCATCCGTTCGTCGGAACGCCTCGCGCCCCTCGAACACTGGTTGCGGGTCGGGTTCGTCCGGTCTGGCGGCCTGCTCCCCCTGGCAGTCCCGCGAGCATCGTGCCCTGCGAGACCGGAGGCATTATAGGTGCGGACTTCGCTCGTTGAGGGGCCCAACCGTCCCGGAACCTCGCATTACTTTCGTAATCTGTCACGTACCAGACGAGACGGAAGTCACCATCAGAACGGTGGGACGGGACAGCGAGGTTAGCGGGCGGGCTCGCCCGCGCGGCGGCGGGTCACGAACCGCTCGATGCGGTCCATCGCCTCCTCCAGATCCTCGAACGAGGCGGCGTAGCAGACGCGGATGTAGCCCCGCCCGCTCGCCCCGAACGTCGAGCCGGGGACGACCGCGACGCGCTCCTCGGTGAGCAGCCGCTCCGCGAACTCCACGTCGTCCTCGATGCCGCTGGAGCGGATGTCCGGGAACGCGTAGAACGCCCCACGCGGCTCGACGGTATCGAGGCCCATGCCACGGAAGCGGCGGACGACCATCTGGCGGCGGCGGTCGTACTCCGCGACCATCCCGCGCACATCTTCCTCGCCGTGCTCCAGCGCCTCGACGGCCGCGTATTGCGCGGCGGTCGGCGCGGACATCATCACGTACTGATGAACCTTCATCATCGCCTCGAGGATGCGCTCCGGCGCGGCGGCGTAGCCCAGCCGCCAGCCCGTCATCGCGTACGCCTTCGAGAACCCGCCGAGGAGGATCGTGCGCTCCCGCATCCCGGGCAGCGAGGCGAAGCAGATGTGCTGCACCCCATACACCAGCCGGTCGTACAGCTCGTCGGAGATGACGATCAGGTCGTGCTCCTCCGCGAAGCTCGCGATCGCCTCCATCGACTCGCGGTCGAGCACCGCCCCCGTCGGGTTGCACGGGTAGCCGAGCAGGATCGCCTTCGTCGCGGGCGTGAGCTTCGCGCGCAGCGCGTCCACCGTGACCACGAAGTTCGTCGAGGCCTCGGTGGGCACCGGCACGTACGTCGCGGCGGCAAGCGAGATCACCGGCTCGTACGCCACGTAGCCGGGCTCCGGCACCAGCACCTCGTCGCCGGGGTCGATGACCGCGCGGATCGCGAGGTCGAGCGCCTCGGAGACGCCGGTCGTGACCAGCAGCTCCCGCTCCGGCGCATAGGCGACGCCGTACATCCGCTCCAGCTGGTTGCCCAGGAGCTGGCGCAGCTCGATCAGCCCGTAGTTGCTGGTGTAGCCCGTGTGCCCCGCGAGCATGGAGTCGACGCCGGCCTGCGTGATGCTGGTCGGCGTCGGGAAGTCCGGCTGCCCGACCGCAAGGCTGATCACCCCGTCCACAGAGTCGAGGAGCTCAAAGAACCGCCGGATGCCGGAGGACGACATCGCCGCGACCGTGCGCGAGATGTGACCGCGCTGGGCGACGTGAGCGGTAGTCGTCTGCGTGCCTTCGGCCGTCATGCGCCTATCCCCTCGCGTCCCCGAAGAACGCCGGGCGGCGCTCCTGCCATCCGGTCAGCGCACCATACGCGCTCGCGGCCCGCAGCAGCGTCGACTCCGAGAACATGTCGCCGATCAGCTGCAGGCCGACCGGCAGGCCCTCGGAGAAGCCGCACGGGATGCTCATCGCGGGGTTCCCGGCGATGTTCACCGGGATCGTGCACAGGTCGTTCAGGTACATCGCCAGCGGGTCGTCCAGCTTCTCGCCCAGGCGGAACGCGACGTTGGGCGAGCACGGCGTCAGCAGCAGGTCGTGCGACGCGAACGCCGCCGCGAACTCGCGGCGGATCAGCGTGCGCACCTTCTGCGCCTTCAGGTAGTAGGCGTCGTAATAGCCCGCCGACAGCGCGTAGGTGCCGAGGAAGATGCGGCGCTTCACCTCGGCCCCGAACCCCCGGCCGCGGCTCTGCTCCATCTCCGCCCACATCGAGTCGGCCTCCGCGCGGAAGCCGTACTTCACCCCGTCGTAGCGCGCGAGGTTCGCCGACGCCTCGGACGGCGCGATGATGTAGTACACGGGCAACGCAGCGGGCACCGAGGGCAGCGTGACGTCGCGATCGACGATCGCGCCGTTCGCCTCGAACACCGCGATCGCCTGCTCCACCGCCTCGCGAACGCCGGGCTCCATGCCCTCCACGAAGAACTCGTGCGGCACGCCGACCCGCAGGCCGTCGAGGCCCTTCGACAGGTCGGCGGTGTAGTCGGGCACCGGCACGGGCGCGGAGGTCGCGTCGTTCGGGTCGTGACCCGCGATCGCACCCAGCAGCAGCGCCGCATCCTCGGCGTCGCGCGCGAACGGCCCCACCTGCTCCAGCGAGGACGCGAACGCGATCACGCCGAAGCGGCTCACGCGCCCGTAGGTCGGCTTCAGCCCGACCACGCCGCAGAGCGCGGCCGGCTGACGAATCGATCCCCCCGTGTCCGTGCCGAGCGAGAGCGGCACGCCGCCCGCGGCAACGGTCGCCGCCGATCCGCCGGACGACCCGCCCGGCACGCGGTCGAGCGCCCACGGGTTGTGCGTCGCACCGAACGCGGAGTGCTCCGTCGAGGATCCCATCGCGAACTCGTCGAGGTTCGTCTTGCCGACGAAGACCGCCCCCGCCTCGCGCAGCTTCGCGACGACGGTGCAGTCGATGATCGGGGTGAAGTTGCGCAGCATGTTGGAGGCGGCGGTCGTCGCCACGCCCTTCGTGCTCAGCAGATCCTTCACGCCAATCGGGATGCCGGTGAGGGGCGCAGCGTTGCCCGCGCGCAGCCGCGCGTCGGCAGCGTCCGCCTGCGCGAGCGCCTCCGCCTCGTTCACCGAGATGTAGGCGTTGAGGCTCGCCTCCTGCGCCTGCACTCGCGCGAGCGCGGACTCCGCGAGCGCGCGCGCCGTGACGGCGCCGGACCGGAGGTGCGTCGCCTGCTCGTGCGCGGTGAGGTCGAGGATCGACTCCGGGGTCTCGTTCGCCATGTCCGCGCCTATTCCAATACCGCGCGGACGCGCACGTAGGGACCGTCTGTCTTCGGCGCGTTGGACAGCATCTCCTCGCGTGACGGCGAGGGTCGCGAGGCGTCCTCGCGCTCCACGTTCGCAAGGTCGAACGACTGCGCCGTCGGGGGCACGCCCTCGGTGTCGATGGCGTTCAGCAACTCGAAGTGTTCAAGGATCGTGGACAACTGCGCCTGGAGGCGCGCCACCTCCTCGTCGGACACGCTGACGCGCGCCAGGCGCGCCAGATGCCGCACTTCCGCTTCGCTGAGAGCCATTGGCACCTCCGGCCACGCCGTGCGTAACTATATGGCGCAGCCACCCCACACCATAGATAACAACCGTGACACTCCCGCGCCAGCCTTCGCCGGCGCAAGAATGCGGGCTAGGATACACGGCGCCCCGGCTGGAGGTGGCCTCATCGCCCACAACGCCCCGGACGCTGCCCGCCTGGGCAACCCCAGCTTCGTCTGGCGGTCCGGGCAGGAGCGCCGCCTCGCCATCATCGAACGCTACGTCCCGCTCGCCGGTCGCCGCGTGCTCGACCTCGGCTGCGGGCTGGGCGAGTACGTGCGCGGCTTCGCCCGCCAGGGCGCGCACGCCTTCGGCTGCGACGTCGCCCACGGCCGCCTCGCCGAGGCTCGACGACGTGGCGCGGGCGACCTGGTGCAGGCCGCCGGCGAGGCCCTCCCCTACGCAGACGCCTCCTTCGACGTCGTCGTGCTGAACGAGGTCATCGAGCACGTGAGCGACGACCGCGCCACCATGCGCGAGGTTGCCCGTGTGCTCGCGCCCGGCGGCATCGCCGTCATCTACGCCCCCAACCGCCTCTACCCGTTCGAGACGCACGGCGTCTACCTCGGCAAGCGCTACGTCTTCGGCAATATTCCGCTCGTGAACTGGCTGCCGAACGTGCTCCGCAACCGCCTCGTTCCACACGCGAGGGCGTACACGGCGCGCGGCATCGAGCGCGTCGCGACGGCAGGGGGCCTGCGCATCGTCGATCACGGCTACGTCTACCCCGGCTTCGACAACATCGAGGCGCGTGCACGGCTGCTCGCCGGCGTACTGCGCTCGTTCTGCTACCGCGCGGAGGACTCCGCCGCGTTGCGCCGCTTCGGGCTCTCGCACCTGCTCGTGCTGCAACGCCCGGCCGCGCCCGCCACCAGCGAGGCGACTGCGTGATGACGACCCACCAGCGCGTCCGACGCTGGCGGCTCACCCGCCTGCGCCTCCGCGGCAAGCCGCTCTCGCGCCTGGCGACGGTGCTGCTCGCGATCGCCGCGCTCGGCCTCGGCATCCTCGGTCTCGGTGGCCTCTACGGCCTCCAGCAGTACAGCGAGTACTCCAACAGCGTCGTCCCACCGGAGCAGCTGCTCGCGCAGCTCCCCCGAGGCGGCGCGCGCATCTACGACCGCAACGGCGTGCTGCTCTACGAGTTCCTCGATGAGTTCGGCGGCCTCCGCCGCCCCGTGCCGCTCGACAAGATCTCGCCCTACCTCCGAGCCGCTGCGGTCTCAACCGAGGATCAGACCTTCTACGAGAACAACGGCCTGAACACGGCCGGTCTGGTTCGCGCCGCCGTCGTGAACCTCACGCCGTTCGGCGACCAGTTCTTCCAGCAAAGCGGCGGCTCCTCGATCACCCAGCAGCTCGCAAAGCAGGTCTACATCCCCGTGCAGCAGCGCTACGAGCGCTCCATCACCCGCAAGCTGCGCGAGGCCGTGATCGCCCTGGAGCTCACCAAGCGATACCCGAAGGATCAGATCCTGGAGTGGTACCTCAACTCGATCTCCTACGGCTCCGTCTACGTCGGCATCGAGGCGGCATCGCAGGGCTATTTCGCGAAGGACGCAAAGGATCTGACGCTCGCAGAGTCCGCGCTGCTCGCCGGCATCCCGCAATCCCCCGCCGCCTACGACCTGGGCACCAACTTCCCGGCCGCGAAGGCGCGACAGGGCCAGGTGCTGGAGTTGATGGTGCGCCACGGCGCGATCACGCAGGAGCAGGCAGACGCTGCGGCGAAGGAGCCGATCAACCTCGTCGCAACCCGCTTCGACATCATCGCGCCGCACTTCGTGCTCGGCCCTGTCGCCAACGAGATCACGCAACGCTTCGGCGAGCGCGCGCTCTACGAGGCCGGGCTCGAGGTCACGACGACACTCGACACCCGCCTCCAGCGCATCGCAGAGGAGGCCATCGAGAAGAACGTCGCCGCCAACGAGAAGGCGGTCGGCGGTCACAACGGCGCGCTCATCGCGCTCGACCCGAAGAACGGCCAGGTGCTCACCTACGCCGGCAGCCGTGACTACTTCCGTGACGACATCCAGGGCCGCAACGACAACATCACCGCGATGAACTCGCCGGGATCGACGCTCAAGCCGTTCACCTTCCTGACCGCGTTCCAGCAGGGCTGGAGCCCGCAGACCGGTGTCCTCGATGTCCCCGCGAAGGTGTACGACCCCTCGACCGGCAAGGACTTCACACCCACCAACCCCAGCGGCGGCAAGCTGCACGGCCTGATCACCGTCGCCGAGGCGCTGGGCAACTCCCTCAACCTGCCCGCGTTCAAGACCGTCGTCGCGGTCGGCGTCGACAAGGTGCTGACGAACTACAAGGCGTTCGGCCTGACCGGCCTGGGTCAGTCGAGCGACTACGGCCCCTCGCTGACCCTCGGTGGCGTCGACACGCGGCTGGACGACGTCGCCTTCGCATACATGTCGCTGTCGACCGGCGGCGTGCTGCGCGGTCAGCAGCCGCTCACCCCGCACAAGGCTGGCGAGCGCTCGGTCGACCCGGTGGTGCTGCTGAAGGTGAAGGACGCCAGCGGCAAGGTGGTGTTCGAGACGAAGCAGCCGATCGAGCGGCGTGTGATGGCCGCGCCCTACGCCTACCTCGTCACCTCGGTCATCTCGAACCCCTCGAACACCTGCATCATCTTCGGCTGCGCCGCGCTGGAGCTGCCGGACAAGCGCCCGGTCGCGAAGAAGTCCGGTACCTCCGAGCCGTTCGAGAACCAGACCTCGAAGGCCGCCGACACGTGGACGTTCGGCTACACACCCGACCTCGTCGCCGGCGTGTGGACCGGCAACTCAGACAACTCGCCGATGTCGAACGTCTTCTCCACCACCATCGCGTGGCCGACCTGGCGCGACTACATGGCAGGCGCGCTGAAGACCCTCGAGATCCCCGCGAAGCCGTTCGACCGCCCGCAGGGCGTCGTCGAGCGCGACCTCTGCTGGCCCTCCGGCCGGCTCGCCACCGACCTCTGCCCCACCGGACGCACCATCAAGGGCCTCATGGCCTCCGACGCCATCCCCACGGAGAAGGACAAGCTCGCGAAGGTCTCCGACACGTGGTGGCAGAAGCTCGACATCGACAGCCGCACCGGCCTGATCGCCGCGCCGAACACCCCCGCGATCTTCAAGACCACCGAGACCCGCCTCGTGATCCCCAAGGAGGAGCTCGAGGCCTGGGGCAGCGGCTACCTGGAGTGGGCGGAGAAGGCCGGCGTCGTCGCGCTCCTCGCCCCCAGCGCGGACGCCTCCGCCGCCGCGAGCAACGTCGCGATCACCACGCCCATCGCGAACCAGCGCGTCTCCGGCTCGCTCACCGTGACGGGT
>JBAYUZ010000083.1:0-10128 GCA_041674885.1 Dehalococcoidia bacterium | reverse complement strand
CGTGCGCGCCTCGTTCCAGTCGCGGCCGGCGAGCAGCGCGGGCACGTCGGTGAGGCCCGCGAGGATGACGGCGCCGGCGGCGGCCCACTTCGCGGCGAGGCCGGCGTGGTCGATGTGCGCGTGCGTGATGAGGACGGCGCGCACATCGGTGGCGGCGATGCCGCGCACGTTGATGCGGCCGAGCAACGCGTCCCATCCACCGAAGACGTCCGGCCCCGCGTCGACCAGCAGGTACCCGCCCGCGCGTAGC
Organism: Dehalococcoidia bacterium; assembly: GCA_041674885.1. Classification (GTDB taxonomy): domain Bacteria; phylum Chloroflexota; class Dehalococcoidia; order UBA2979; family UBA2979; genus RH-chloro-G1. The sequence continues at coordinate 9,878 of JBAYUZ010000083.1, read as the reverse complement.
GGGAGCAGATAGACGAGGTTCTCCTCGATGCGGATGGGCATGGGTTCGTTCGGCATCGCCTCTAGGCTACCGCCGAGGAGGGGGCGTAGTCTCGATCGTGCGATGAGAGGAGCGTGCCATGCGCCTGGGGCACGTGATGGCGAGCGTGGGACTGGTGGTGGCCGCGGTACTGAGCGGCTGCGGCAGCAAGCCGACCGAGGTCGACGTGAGCGCTCGCGAGTTCTCGTTCACGCCTTCCGAGGTGCACCTGCAGCGCGGCAAGACGTACGCGCTGCGCCTGCACAACGACGGTGCGGTGCTGCACGACTGGAGCATCGATCGCATGCCCGCGAAGAATGTGCGCGCGGAGAGCAACGTGACGCATGCCACCCACAGCGCGAGCCCGCTGCACGTCGCCGCCGAGCACGGTGGCACCTCAACGCTCACCTTCACGCCGACCGAGGCCGGTACCTACGACGTCACGTGCACGGAGCCGGGACACCGTGAGTCGGGGATGACCGCGCGGGTGGTCGTGGAGTAGCCGCGTCGCGTTGACGCGCTCTAGCGACGACGGCAGACTGCGCGCGCACGAGCGACCGGCAGGGAGGGTGCCATGACGGCACGCATGACCGCTGCAATCGCCTCATCCGTGCGCGCGTAGAGCATCTCTCGCTCCTCGCGGGCTGGTCGAGGTTGTGACCGCCAACTAGCGAGGGGTTCTCGTGGCTTCTGCATGGTTTCACCGGCAGCCGACGTTGCTGCCCGGGCGGGTGCTGCCCGCCGACGTGGTCTACATCGCGCGTGCGACCTGGGCGGGCGTGTTCGCGACGATGTCGATCGCGCTGTATTCGCTGTACGTCGTGCGCGACGCCCACCTCGATCCGTTCGAGCTGGTGATCGTGGGCGCGGTGCTGGAGGGTGCGACCTTCCTGTTCGAGGTGCCGACGGGCGTCGTCGCGGATGCGTTCAGCCGACGGCTCTCGATCATCATCGGGACGGCGCTGTTCGGGCTGGGGCCGGTGTGCTTCGGGCTGTTCCCGTCGCTGGGCGGGATCGTGCTGGGGCAGCTGGCGTTCGGCATCGGCTTCACGTTCTTCAGCGGGGCGCAGGAGGCGTGGCTGGCCGACGAGATCGGCGAGGAGGCGGCGGCGCGCGTCTATCCTCGCGCGGCGCAGTGGCGGCAGGGCGCCGCCGTCGTGGGGATGCTGCTCGGCGCAGGGCTGGGGCTACTCGACCATCACGCGCCGTTCATCGTGGGCGGCGCGGCGTACTCGGCGTTCGCGCTGGTGTTGGCGATGACGATGCCAGAGGCGGGGTGGCGGCCCGCGCCTCGGACGTCACGGTCGCCGTGGGCGACGTTCGCGGAGACGGCGCGCGGTGGCTGGCACGCGGCGCGCGCGAGCGGGCAGGTGCGCGTCGCGTTTGTGGTGGCGTTCCTCGTCGGGTGCTCCAGCGAGTCGTGGGATCGGCTGTGGGGCTACCACCTGCTGGAGCAGGTGGGCGTGCCCGATGGCGTGGACGAGGTGCTGCTGTTCGGCGCGGTCGGGCTGCTGGCGCAGGCGGGTGGCTTCCTTGTGGTGCGCGCGGTGCGCGGGGCGACCGCCGACGTGTCGCGCGCATCGATGTCGCGCGTGCTGGCGCTGTGCTACCTCGGCATCGCCGTGGCGACGGTGGTGTTCGTCATCGCGGGGTCGTTCTGGGTGGCGCTGCCCGCACTGCTGGTCGTGCAGTTCGCGCGGCAGAGCGAGGCGCCGTTCTTCACGGCGTGGGTGAACCGCAGGCTCGATCCGGCGACGCGGGCGACGGTGTTGTCCTCGGTGAGCCAGGGGAACGCGCTCGGGCAGCTGGGCGGCGGGCCGATCTTCGCAGTGGTCGCGGGCGCGGGCGGCGCGGTGTTCGCGCTGCTCGCGGGCGCGGGGATCATCTTGCCGGCGATCCGCCTCGTGCGCAGCGAGCGCGCGGTCGAGGCGAGGGAGTAGCGGAGTGGCGAGGCTGCGGCACGCGCTGCTACAACAGGCTCACCTACGGTGCGCTGTCTGGGGGTGATCATGCCGAGTGGCCTGGCCAATCAACTGACGAAGCAACGAGGCGAGTATGCCGTCGCGGCAGAACTGGCGCGCCGCGGGCTCTTGGTGGCGCCGTTCAGTGGAAACGTGCCCGACTTTGATCTCGTCGCTGTCCGCGAGGACGGCTCAACCGTCCTCGTGCAGGGCAAGGCCATGACCAACAGCAGTTGGCAGTTCAATGTCGACGACTTCTTGGTAGTCGAGGACGATGCCAACAGAGAGATACAGATTGTCCACGGGCTCAAGCCGCTGAAGGCCGAGATCATCTGGGTCATGCTGCGGCTGACTGCCGACCAGCAACCTGAGTACTGGATTGCCCGACAGGCAGATATCCAGGGAATCGTGCATGCGGGCTACGTCGACTACCTCGCGAAGTGCGCCGTTCCGGGCCACCGTCCGAAACAGTGGCGTTCACACCACACCGCGATCCGCCCGGTGGAACTCGCGACACACCTCGACGACTGGGGCCTCATCACAAACGGCCGTGCCTAGAGCCACAGTTTCTGCAGGGCCGCCTACCCCTCTGTGAGGAACGTGCGCAGCAGATTCAGCGCGTCGGTGACGGCGCGCTGCTTGGCGGCGAGGCGACCCTGGTAGAACGTCGTGCGGACGTAGGCGGTGCGGGCGCCGTCGGTGACGGCGATGTGCATGGTGCCGGGGGCCTGCCCCTCCACCTCGTCGCCGCCGGCGATGCCGGTGATGCCGAGGCCGATGTCGGCGCCGAGGCGCTCGCGGGTGGCGGCGGCCATCGCCTCGGCAGTCTCGCGGGAGATGACGCCGTGCGTCTCGACGACCTCGCGCGGGACGCCCATCGCGAGCTTCGACTCCGTGAAGTAGGTGACGAGGGAGCCTCGGAAGTACTTCGAGGCGCCGTCGTTGTCGGTGAACGCTGCGGCGAGTGAGCCGCCGGTCGCGGACTCCATGAGCGCGACCGTGAGCCCGCGCGCGACGAGCGTCGCGCCGATGCCCGCGGCGAGCGTGTCGTCGTCGGCGCCCCAGACGTGGTCGCCGAGGATGCGGCGGGCCTCGGCCTCGACGGGGGCGATCATCGCCTCGGCCTCGGCGCGGGTGGCGGCCTTCGCGCTGATGCGCGCGTGGACGCCGTCGCGTCGCGCGTAGATGCCGATGCTCGGGTTGGTGCCGGACAGGATGGGTGAGAGCACCTCGTCCACCGTGCCCTCGCCCATGCCGATGGTCTTGAGCGTGCGGCTGACGAGCACCGCCTCGGCGAGCCGTTCGAGGCGCGGCTCGACGGACTCCTCCCACATGTGCGTCATCTCGGCGGGAGGGCCGGGGAGCAGGACGATGTGGCGGCCGTCGCGCTCGACCCACCAGCCGGGGGCGGTGCCGCGCGGGTTGGGGAGGGCGCGAGCGGAGGGGATGAGCATCGCCTGCTTCAGGTTGCGCTCCGCGAACGGGCGGCCGCGCGACTCGAAGAAGGCACGCACAACGCGCTCCTGATCGGGGTCGACGGAGAGCGTCTCGCCGAGAGTCTGCGCGACGGTCTCGCGGGTGATGTCGTCCTCGGTGGGGCCGAGGCCGCCGGTGGCGATGACGAGGTCGGAGCGGCTCCAGGCGCGCTCGACGACCTCGGCGAGGCGTCCGGGGTTGTCGCCGACCTGGCTCACGTACAGCAGGTCGATGCCGTAGGCGGGCAGACGCTCCGCGATGTAGGCGGCGTTGGTGTCGACGATCTCGCCGAGCATGATCTCGGTACCGATCGAGAGGATCTCGGCGCGCATGGGTGTGGCTCCCTCGGGTGGTGGCTGGCGAGGGGGATGGTAGCAGGGAGGCGGGTGGCGCCTTCGTCGGCTACCGGCTGTCGTCGACTCGCACCAGGATCACCGTGTCCGCTGGAATCGCTCCACCGGGGAAGCGTTGCAGGAACGCAGCGTTCACGACGCTCGGCGCACCGGGGACGTACGTGACGAAATCACCGTCGGTACTGGCTGCCCAGAGCACGCGCATGCCGGACGCGGCATGGTGAACACTGCCCCCGGCGAACACGGCTATCGCGGTGCCAGACGCGGGAATGGGGCTGACCCAGCGATCCCGCAACACCGGCTGCGGCAGCGCGGAGGGGATGAGCGCGGACAATGAGCCTTCGGTCATGAAGGTGCTGGTCCAAGTTCCGGCCTGCCCTTCCACGGTCACTGCAACGCGCACGGTGTAGACGGTTGTCCGCTCCAGCGGTGAGAGCGGGACGATGATGATTCCCCCCGGGCGAGTGAACGGCTCACCCCCGCCAGGGCTGTACAGGCCTGGCGGGGATGGGAATCCCTGCTGGAGGTCAAGGACGCAGGCCGGGACGGGACGCCCAGACGCTTCGACAAGGGACACCTGGAGGTTTGCGAGCGGGCTGGTGCCGGAGGTGAACGGGAACTCGACGGTGATTGGGTAGCCGTTCTCCGTGGTTGTCGGAAGCCCGCATGCCGTGAGCGGGTTGGGGCGCTCGCTGCGTATCTCCAGGACGGTCGGAACTCCGATGACGCCGTTCGCGGGCCAGATTATCGGAGCCGGCTGACCGCGCCGGTACTCGGCAGCAAGCTGCGCACGGCGTGTTCGGTCGCTGATCGGAGCCAGTGCAAGGGCGCGCTGTGGAAGGGAGCCGTTCGCGGGACGCGGGCCGGTGGCGAACGCCAGCACTAGTCTGCTTGCACCATCCGCGCGACTTAGCAACCCGAGCCGATGGAACGGCACCTCGATCAACTGATGCGCAAGGTTGGTCGCAGGCATTCCGCCACGCGAGAGGTTCACCTCCCGGGCCGCACGGTCGCCTTCCGGGGTGTAACCGAGGAGTTCAGGGAGTTCGTAGTGGCCGCCGGTGTTGTTCCGCAGCATGTAATCCACATGCTTGCGAGCACCCGCGGCGGCGGCGTGATCGTAGGAGACTGGGTCGAGACCGGCGAGCGTGCGGTACTGGTTGTAGACAGTCTCAATGCGCACTGTTTCGTCGGCGATGTCGAGATCAGGAAACGGGTACGGCTTCGCGTCCGGCAGTGGGATGTCGGCGGCGAAGACGTGTAGCGCGACATCATCGATGGTAAGCCGGACGGTGCCGGTCGGTGCGCTGCAGGCGGCGCCCTCCAGGAGGACGTCCGGCTGAAGCGTCAGCCAAATCATCGACTCACGAGCCCAGGCTGTGTCGACGTCAAAGTCGAACGTCATCGATTCCCACGTGTGATCCCGAATGCCACGGTATGGTGGCCGACTGGTCGTCTGGAACCGGCCCGGTGCGACTTCGATCGTCTCGCTGCGGCTATTGCTCCCTGCGCTTGCCATTCCAGTTGGGAACGCGGTACTTGGGCGGCTGATCGAAGTCGTTACGGTTGCCCGCCCCACCGTTGCGCCCTCGACCCGGTAGCGCAGGGAGACGCGGAAGGCGTGGTCGATGCGCTGCCGAGGGATATCGATCCGCTGGTGGAACAAGATGCCCGAAAAGCGGCAACTGCCGACGCTGCCCAGGGGCCATGACGCGGATGGCCCAGACTCTGTGTCAACGAGGTCGGCCGAACGCCAGTTGATCCGAGCGGCGGGGGCGAGCAGGTGGTTCGGCATGTCTTCCCACCTGTCCCACCCCGATGAGAAGTCGCCATTGTGAATGATGTTCCGGCTCCACATACCAGCCGCAGCCTGTGCGGGCTGGGTGTCCAGCACAAGGAGAACCATGATCAGGGCGAGTACGAGGGCGAGCGAACGCGTCCACATGGTGCATCTCCCAGGATGTGGTTTTGGGGACGATAGCACTTGGGGCTGTCAGCTCAGTCTGCTGCCGTACGGGCGGGGACGGGTGGCGGGGCGTGGTTCTGCTATTCTCGCCGCCCACAGCGGGCGCCGAGGGGGACGGTGAGCGATGGCGGATACGGTGCAGGCGCGGCCTCGGGCCGAGGCGGTGGCGGCGATCCACGCGGCGGCGGAGCGGATCCGCGCCAACGTGACCTCGGTGGTGGTCGGGGCGGGGGAGCCGATCGACCTCATGCTCGCGGCGCTGCTGGCGGGTGGGCACGTGCTGCTGGAGGACGTACCGGGGACGGGCAAGACGACGCTGGCGCGCGCGTTCGCGCGATCGATCGGGGCGTCGTTTCACCGCATCCAGTTCACGCCCGACCTCATGCCGTCCGACATCCTCGGCATCCACTTCTACAGCCAGCGGACGGGCGAGTTCGAGTTCCGCGCGGGGCCGATCCTCGCGAACGTCGTGCTGGCGGACGAGGTGAACCGTGCGACGCCTCGGACGCAGTCGGCGCTGCTGGAGGCGATGGAGGAGCACACCGTCACGATCGACGGCGAGACGCACGAGCTGCCTCGACCGTTCCTCGTCCTCGCGACGCAGAACCCGATCGAGCTGGAGGGCACGTTCCCGCTGCCGGAGGCGCAGCTCGACCGCTTCCTGCTGCGGCTCGCCGTCGGCTACCCGGATGAGGCAGGCGAGGTGCAGGTGCTGCGCCGCTTCGAGGCGGCGTCGCCGCTCGACTCGTTGCAGCCCGTCATCGATGGGCCGGAGCTCGTTGCGCTGTCGGCATCGCTGCCGCAGGTGCACGTGGAGGACGCTGTCGCGCAGTACATCGTGCGGCTGTGCCGCGCGACGCGTGACCACGCGGCGTTCGACCTGGGCGCAAGCCCGCGCGCCTCGCTGGCGCTGTTCCGCGCGGCGCGCGCGCTGGCCGCGATGGACGGCCGCGACTACGTGCGCCCGGACGATGTGCAGCGCCTCGCGCAGCCCGTGCTCGCGCACCGGCTCGTGCTCTCGTCGCAGTCGCGGCTGCGCGGTCGCACCGCGGGCGACGTGCTGGACGAGATCCTGCACGAGGTCGTGGTGCCGGTGGTGGACGCCTAGCGCGACGCGTGAGGGGAGCGGCACATGAAGTCGCTGCTCGGTGATCTCTGGTTGCAGGGTTCGCTGGCGCTGGTCGCGATCGGGATCGCGGCAGGGTCGGTGCCGCTCATCGGCCTTGGCGTGCTCGTGTTCGCGGCGGGCGGGGTTGCGAGGCTGGGCGCGCGCACGGCGCTCGATCGCGTGCGGTACACGCGCGTGGTGCCGGAGACGCGCGCGTTCGTCGGCGAGTCGATCCGGATGCGGCTGCGGCTGGTGAACGGGAAGTGGCTGCCGCTGCCGTGGGTGGAGCTGCGCGACGCGCTGCCGGAGGCGCTGCCGCCGAGCGATGTCGAGACGCACCCCTCGGGGATGCCGGGGGTGGTGCTGTTCACACGCGCGGCGAGCATGCGCGGCCACGAGGCGCTCGAGTGGCCGGTGACGCTGCACGCGCCGGTGCGCGGCTTCTTCCGCATCGGCCCGGCGCGACTGCGGTCGAGCGACCTGCTGGGCATGTTCGAGCGCGAGGAGACGGTGCGCGCGGACACGAGCGTCGTCGTCTACCCGCGCACGTACCCGCTCGCCGACCTCGGACTGACGAGCGCGCGCCCGTTCGGGGAGCGCGCGGGCGGGTCGCGCATCTTCGAGGATCCGGTGCGCGTGATCGGCGTGCGGGACTACGTGCCGGGCGACCCGCTGAAGCGCGTCGACTGGAACGCGACGGCGCGCGTCGGCCGCCTGCAGTCGCGGCTGTACGAGCCGTCGCGGTCGCAGACGGTCGTCGTGGCGCTGCACATCACGACGATGGAGCACACGTGGCAGGGCTACGATCCCGTGGTGCTGGAGCGCAACGTCGTCGTCGCGGCCTCGGTCGCGCGCGCGGCGTTCGAGGAGCATGCGTCGGTCGGCCTGGTCGCGAACGGGTCGTTCCCGGACGCGGATCGACCGATCCGCATCGGCGCGGGGCGACGGCCGGATCAGCTCGTGCGGGTGCTGGAGGCGCTGGCGATGGTCGCGCCGTTCACCACCTCGTTGCTGTCGGACGAGCTGGAGCGGCCCGGATCGGCGCTTCCGGCGGGTGCCACGATCGTCGTGGTCGCCACGCTGCTGCCTGCGGAGCTGGCGGCGACGCTGCGACGGCTGCGCGGGCAGGGGTACGGCGTGCACGTGCTCAAGACCTCGGCGTGGGAGTGGGGCGACGAGGCCGCCGGGCTGCCGGTGACGGAGTTGGAGCCGACGATGCGCGCGCTGGAGGCGCAGGCGGAGGCCGAGGCGGCGATGACCTCGGGGGGCGCGCGATGAGCGGCGTGCGCGTGCGGACGCAGGACGCGGCGGCGGCGCTGTTCCTGGTGATGGAGTCGGTGGCGTGGTGGATCGGCATCCGCGCGATCGCGACGGTGATGACGCGCGAGGGCTACGCCGCGATGGGCGAGCACATCGCGCGGCTGCGCGGCGCGGTGCCGGGGACGCAGGCCCAGATCGACCGCGCGCTGGCGGTCACGCGCGATGCCGCCGCGCACGGTATGGGTGGAGCGCCGTACCTCGTGGTGCTCGTGACGGCGGTGACCGCGTTCGTGCTGGTGCGGTGGATGGTGCGACAGCGAATGCCGACGCCGTTCGCGGCGGGGCTGGGAGTGGCGGCGTCGCTGCTGGCGTTCCAGGTGGTGGTGCGGATCTCGGTGGCGGGTGACCTGCGCATCTGGGAGCCGCTGGGCGTGCTGCAGGCCTCGTTCCGCGGCGCGCCGGGGGCGGAGGCGGAGATCGCGCGCTTCGTCGCGAACCCGAGCGCGGGGTTGGCGGTGCCGGGTGCGCTGGGCGTGACGATGGGCGGGATGGCGCTGATGTGGCTGCGCCTCCTGGTCGCCGGGCGCACGCCCGTGACGTATGAGCGCGTGCTGCGCTCGTTTAGCGTGGGGTTCGTGCTGCTGCTGGCGATCACGGCGTGGATCGCGATCGACGGGAGCGTCGACGTGTTCCCGCTGGTGCCGGTGTACTTCGTGGTCGGGATTGCCGCGCTGGCGGTGGCGCAGGCCGCGCGCGCGCGGCCGGAGGCGAGCGGGCTGCGCGAGCCGTGGGTCGCCTCGCTGGTGGTCGCCGTCGGATCGGTCGCGCTGCTGGCGGGGCTGTTCGGCTTCATGGCGTTCGTCGACGGCGGACGGCTGACGGCCCCGATCATCGATGGCGTGGTGTGGGTGGCCGGGCGGCTGGCCTGGGCGATCCTGTACCCGTTCGCGGTGGTGATGCAGGCGATCGTCGGGCTGATCCTCGGTGGTCGCACGCTGCACCTCGACCAGTTCAACACCGACCTGCTCGATGCGATGCAGCCGCCAACGACAGGGGCGGAGCGCGACTCGCTCATCCCGTGGTGGCTCGCGTTCGGGCTGCGGGCGTTGGCGGCGGCGCTGGCGATCTGGCTGCTGTATCGCATCGGCCTCGTGGTGTTCGCGGCGCGGCGGCGGCTCGCGCCGGGTGCGGAGGCGATCGAGGTGCGATCGCGCAGCAACGAGCACGTGGCGAGCGGGCTGCTGCGCGGGCTCTTCGGGCGCCGCGGCAGCGACGGCGGCATCGGCGGTGAATGGCTGCGACGGCACGCGGCGTACCAGCTGTTTGCACGCGTGGTGCAGGATGCGCACGAGCGGGGCGTCGAGCGTCCGGTGGGTGCGACGCCGATCGAGTTCGCGCGCAGCGCGGGGGCACGCCTCGATGCACCGATGTTCGAGCCGATCGGTCGCGCCTTCGACGAGGTGCGCTACGGGCGGCACGTACCCGACGGCAGCACGTTGGACGCGCTCGATGCCTCGCTGCGGGCGTGGGAGCGCGCGCACCCGCGAGCAGCGGCCGAGCCGCCCAACGCGGCAGACGATGAGGGTGGGGGCGGCTCGGGCGGCTGACGCGCACGCCTCGGTTGCCCGCATCCGGCGGCACGGCCTACGCTGGCGCGAAGGGGTTCCGATGGCCACAGCAGTCGGCATCTTCGACTCCGGCGTGGGCGGCCTGACCGTCGCCGCCGCGCTCCACCG
>JBAYUZ010000082.1:0-10223 GCA_041674885.1 Dehalococcoidia bacterium | reverse complement strand
CGTCGACCTGCTCACCCTCACGGCGCACAAGTTCTACGGACCGCGCGGCGCAGGCGTGCTGTACGTGCGCAGCGGCACGCCGCTGCAGCCGCAGATCACCGGCGGCGGGCAGGAGGACAACCGCCGCGCCGGCACCGAGAATACCGCCGCGATCGCGGGGCTCGCCGAGGCGATGCGCATCGCCGCCTCCCAGCGCGAGGCCGACATCATCCACGAGCGCTCGCTCCAGCAGCGGCTCATCGAGGAGCTGCCGAAGCGCGTCCCGATGGTCGGCGTGACCGGCCCGCGCGACCTCGATCTGCGCGTGCCGGGGAGCGCCTCGTTCGTCTTCGCCTTCGTCGAGGGCGAGTCGGTGCTGCTGGCACTCGACCTCGCGGGTGTCGCGGCGTCGTCCGGCTCCGCCTGCACCACGGGCTCCGTCGAGCCGAGCCACGTGCTGGTGGCGATGGGCCTGCCGTCCGAGCTCGCGCGCGGCTCGCTGCGCTTCACCTTCGGGCGCGGCAACACCGATGCCGACGTCGACCGCCTGCTGGAGGTGCTGCCGCCGATCGTGCAGCGCATGCGCGCGCTCTCGCCGATCCCGGCCACCGAGCCGCCCCCCGAGTACCGCCCCTGGCTCGTCAGCTAACGATCGAGGAGGCCCGAGGATGACCGAGACCGCGACGCTGGCCGGTGGCTGCTTCTGGTGCCTCGAAGCCGTGTACGAGTTGCTGCGCGGCGTGGAGCACGTGGAGTCGGGCTACATCGGCGGGCACGTCCCGCACCCGAGCTACGAGGCGGTCTGCACCGGCATGACCGGCCACGCCGAGGCCGTGCGCGTCACCTTCGACCCGGCGCAGATCGGCTACCGCGACCTGCTCGACGTCTTCTTCACGATCCACGACCCGACCACGCTCAACCGGCAGGGCGCGGATGTCGGCACCCAGTACCGCTCCGCGATCTACACCCACAGTCCGGAGCAGGCCGAGCAGGCACAGGCCGCCATCGCCGACCTCGGCGCCTCCGGCCTCTGGCGCTCGCCCATCGTAACCGAGGTCGTGGAGGCGCCCGAGTGGTACCCCGCCGAGGCGTATCACCAGGGCTACTACCGCAATAACCCGTACCAGGGGTACTGCCAGATCGTCATCGAGCCGAAGGTGGCGAAGGCGCGCTCGAAGTACCTGGAGCGGCTCAAGGCCTAGCCCCAGGGCGCCGGCGTCCGAGGCCGCTGCGGGCCGCATTTGCCGCGCATCGGTGCCTCGGCTAGGATCGGCCCGCGTACCACGAGGGATCCACGCCACATGACGACGCACAGCCTTGACCTGCACGCCCCGGAGGTCGCCCCGCTCGACCTGGACGAGGAAGTGCGGAAGAACGTCCTGCTCACCTCGGTCGACGGCCTGCTGAACTGGGCCCGCGCGTCCAGCCTCTGGCCGGCGATGTTCGGCCTCGCCTGTTGCGCGATCGAGATGATCGCCAGCGCGACCTCCCGCTACGACATCGCGCGCTTCGGCGCGGAGATCTTCCGCGCCTCGCCGCGGCAGGCGGACATGATGATCGTCGCGGGCACCGTGACCTGGAAGATGGCCCCTGCCGTCCGCCGCGTGTACCTGCAGATGGCGGAGCCGAAGTGGGTCATCTCCATGGGCGGCTGCGCGATCATGGGCGGCCCGTTCGCCTACGGGTACTCGGTGCTGCCCGGTGTGAACCTCATCTGCCCGGTGGACGTCTACGTCCCCGGCTGCCCGCCGCGTCCTGAGTCCCTGCTGCAGGGCCTGATGATGCTGCAGGACAAGATCAAGCAGTACGGCGTCGAGGGCGGCCAGCGCATGCGCCCGGAGCCCGACGGCGACTTCTCCCGCTACCTGCCGGAGGGCGACCCGCTCCGCCTGGAGCTCGAGTCGCTGTTCCCGCCGTACACCACCTCGACCGACCCGAACCGCCTCTCCGGCGGCTATCCGCTGCACGGCCACTAGGCCGCCAGCGCGGCTGGATCACGTATCCCGGAGCGCCAATCGGATACGGCCACCGCGAGCCGCCGGCTGGCGGAACCCATCAGTGTTGGTGGGCGTATCGCAGCAGGATCATCTGGACGAACGCGTCAAACGCGTTGGCAACTGCTGCGACGGATGTGTTGTCCTGACCGGCGAACACCGCCTGCCCGCTCGCGGTTAGATGTAGTGCAGATATGCCTTGCTCCGTGAGTCGCGCTTTCGCGCAGAGACCGCCGACGCGATAGACGTTCAACCATTCGTCCTGCACGAACACGAACCAGCGCTCCTCCATCGCGCTTGCCCTAAAGCCCCAACGTATTCGGCGAAGATCCTCCGCTGAATAACGCAACTCGATGGGCGTGACTTGGACGACCTCATTCGCGATTCCGGAACCCCAGCCGGGCACCCCGTGCGATTCCGCGTCGGCGGCGGTAAAGGGCCGATCAAGTCTTGTCCCGCTAGCGTCCCAGAGCATCCCACAGTGGTAGCAGTCGAAGCGCTTGCCGTCAGAAGTGCGCTGACGTGTAAGCGTTGTGCCGCATTGGCATAGCGGAAGCGTCGGGTCGCCCATATCGCGAGCGCGATACAACTTCCCGCACCGCGCGCACGGGAACTCCTCATCTCCTGGCGGAACAATGAGGGACGCCCCGCACTTGCAGAAGGGCTCGCCGATGAGAAGAACTTCTATGAGCCGCTGAACAGCGACTACATGCCTGGGGTGCGTATCCGTCGGATAGAAGCCACTCACTTCAATCTCCGTAACGGCGCCAGCCGACAGACGGGCGCGATACAGGAGTTGGCCCACGTCGTATCCACGGCGAAACACAATGTGGCCACCACGAACCGCGATAGACCAGCGGTTCCATTGATGCGGTGGCCCCACACGAGTAAATCCCCATCGAATCCGCTCCTCGCCCTCTCCGGAGACAGGGATCGCCACCGGGTAGGTGCTGGGAGGAGAACTCGTGCCCCACACATCGTTCGCCACGGTAACGACGGGCGTCATGTGCGGAGCCGAGAGGTCTGACCGATGGAATGCTCGACCACACCCCGTGCATTGGAAACGAAGCCAATCGTCCGGCACGGCGACAGCAGCCCCACAGGGACAGAGAGTCGAACGGCCAGGCATGGCGCCTCCTGATGCCGCGACGGCTGGCGCATTCTAGCGGTCACTAACCGAACGGTGCGCGTGCGTTCGATGCAGCGCAACGCGAATCGCACTATCATGACGCCCGCTGCCGGGGCACCGGGGCACGCATCGCACCGCCCGGTGCTGGCCGGGCCGAGAAGGAGTTCACGTTGCAGATTCGACCGTTCATCGAGCGCCTGGTGCGCCCGCAGACCACCGCCTACGCCCACTGCGACCTGCCCTGCGGCGTCTACGACCCCGCCCAGGCCCGCATTGAGGCCGAGTCGGTGAAGGCCTGCCAGACCCGGTACCAGGACGCCGCCAACTTCCACGGCGCCAACCAGACCCTCGAGGAGTACCGCGGCCGCGCCATCGCCATCAAGGAGCAGCGCGCCGACATGGTGAAGCACCACCTGTGGGTGCTCTGGACCGACTACTTCACTGCGGCCCACGCCGAGAAGTTCCCGGAGCTCCACCAGCTCTTCTGGACCGCCACCAAGGAGGCCGGTGCGGCCAAGAAGTCGCAGGACCCGGCGCAGGGCCAGAAGCTCCTGGACGCGATCGCCGAGATCGACCGCATCTTCTGGGAGACGAAGAAGGCCTAGTCCCCGCTCCGGCGGATCAGACTGACCACACGGAAGGGGGCGTCGATGCGCACTGCGCGCTGGCGCCCCCTTCTTGCTGCCCTTGGCGGGCTCGCGGCGGGAAGCGCCCTGCTCGGACTGAGCCGCCGCTGGCTGTTCCCGGTCGCCGTCGCGGGCGAGAGCATGACGCCGGCGTTCGAGGATGGTGATTATGTCCTGGTACGCCGCGGTCACCCACCCCGGGGCGACGCCGCGACCGGCCTCGTCGTGTGCGTGCGCGGGCCCGAGGATCGCCTGCTGCTGAAGCGCATCGTCGGCATCCCCGGCGACTCGCTGCGCATCGGCGACCGCGTCTTCGTCGGCGGGCACCCCCTGCTCGAGCCCTACGTCCGGGGTGAAGCGCCCGCCGAGTCGTTCCGGGGCGTCCGGTTGCTGCACGACGACGAGTACGTGGTGCTGGGCGACCATCGCGCCGCCAGCACGGACAGCCGCGACTTCGGCCCGGTGCGCCCGGAGCAGATCGAGGGCATCGCGTGGCTGCGCTACTGGCCGCCCGAGCGCGCCGGCCTGGTCCGCCGGGAGGCGCGCCGCTTCGCCCCACCCGAGGGCGAGACCGCCGGCGAATCGGGGGATTCGCCGATGGAGGGGTGAGCCCCGCTTCGCCACGCTGGGGACCGCACACACGCGGATGCCCTCGGAGGCGACGATGCCCCACCCCACGCTCGACGAACTCGTTGCCGGCCTCGGCGAGATGCGCCCGCTGGGCACCGTCGCCAGCAAGGTCATTCAGCTCACGGACGGCGAGCGCTTCTCGGCGCACGAGTTGGCACTCGTCATCTCCACCGACCAGGTGCTCACCGCCAAGCTGCTGCGGCTGGCGAACTCCGCCTACTACGGCTTCCCGAGGCGCATCACCACAATCCGCGATGCCGTGGTGCTCCTGGGCTTCCGCGCCGTCCGCTCGGCCACCCTCGCAACCTGCCTCGTCGACGCGCTGCCCAGCGCGAACGTCGTCGACTACCAGCAGTTCTGGCACTTCTCGCTCACCGTCGGCGCGACCGCCGAGCTGCTCGCGCGCGCCGAGGGCGTCCGCCAGGACGAGGCGTTCACCGCGGGCGTCCTGCACAACATCGGCCGCCTCGCGCTCGACCAGTACGCGCCTGAGGCGTTCCGCTCGGTCGTGGCGCAGCTGCGCGGCCAGGGCGGCCGCCTCGCCGACGTCGAGCGCGAGCTGCTGGGCTACACCGACGCACAGGTCGGCGGCGCGCTGGCGCGGATGTGGAACTTCCCGGCGGAGCTGGCCGAGGCCGTGGAGCACCACGAGCTCGATCCGTACGCCCTCCCCCCCTCCGGCACCCTGACCGGCTGTGTGGTGCGCGCGCGCGTCTTCGCCCGCTCATTCGGGCTCTCCGACGGCGTGGAGCGCGACGAGCCGTTCGACCAGCCCGCCGAGTGGGCGATGCCGCCGCTCTCGGTCGCACTCCAGCGCGGCGGCGGCATCGACGGCCTGCTCGGCCGCGTCGAGGCGTTCATGGACTCCGCCGTCGCGGTGTAGGCCCCGCCGAGGCGTCGCGATTCAGGCCTCGATCGGCCTGTAACCTCTTGCGTGTCTTCGTCCGGTTCTGTACAACGTCTTAGCACTCGCCGCGGGAGAGTGCTAAACTCCCCGCGCTCGGGGTCACCGACCCCACACACCAGCACCAGATGCGGACACGCACGGGGGACGAGCTATGGCTAAGCAACTCAAGTTCGACGAGCAGGCGCGACAGGCGCTGCGCGAGGGCATCGACCAGCTCGCCAGCGCGGTGCGCATGACGCTGGGCCCCAGGGGCCGCAACGTCGTGCTGGACAAGCGCTTCGGCCCGCCCACGATCACCAACGACGGCGTCACCATCGCCAAGGAGATCGAGCTCTCCGACCCCTTCGAGAACATCGGCGCGCAGCTGGCCAAGGAGATCGCCTCCAAGACCAACGACATCGCCGGTGACGGCACGACCACCGCGACCGTCCTGGGTCAGGCGATCGTGCACGAGGGCCTGAAGAACGTCGCCGCCGGCGCCGACCCGATGGCGCTGAAGCGCGGCATCGAGTCCGCCGCGAAGGTGATCAACGAGCAGATCGCCCGAAACTCCACGAAGGTCACGACGCGCGAGCAGATGGCGCAGGTCGCCTCGATCTCCGCGGCATCGTCCGAGATCGGCAACCTGATCGGCGACGTGATGGAGGCTGTCGGCAAGGACGGCGTCATCACCGTCGAGGAGTCGCGCGGCATCCAGACCGAGGTCGAGTACGTCGAAGGCATGTCCTTCGACCGCGGCTACGTCTCCCCGTACTTCGTCACCAACCCGGAGCGGATGGAGGCCGTCATCGACGAGCCCTACATCTTCGTCACCGACCAGAAGCTGACCTCGGTCAACGACATCCTCCCGCTGCTGGAGAAGCAGCTCGGCACCTCGAAGGACCTCCTGCTCATCGCTGAGGACATCGAGGGCGAGGCGCTGGCGACCCTGGCCGTGAACAAGCTGCGCGGCACGATCAACGTCGTCGCCGTGAAGGCCCCCGGCTTCGGCGACCGCCGCAAGGAGAACCTGTCGGACATCGCCGCGCTCACGGGCGCGACGCTGATCAGCCCGGAGCTCGGCCGCGCGCTCGAGTCCGCCGAGCCGGCCGACCTCGGCCGTGCCCGCCGCATCGTGGTCTCCAAGGATGAGACGACGATCATCGAGGGCCGTGGCGCCAAGAAGCAGATCGAGCAGCAGCAGGCCATGATCAAGGCGCAGCTGGCCAACGCCACCAGCGACTGGGACTCCCAGAAGCTGCAGGAGCGCCTCGGCCGCCTGTCCGGCTCCGTCGCCGTCATCAAGGTCGGCGCGGCCACCGAGGTCGAGCTGACCGAGAAGAAGCACCGCGTTGAGGACGCCCTGTCGGCGACCCGTGCGGCCGTCGAGGAGGGCATCGTCCCCGGCGGTGGTGTGGCCTTCATCAACGCGCTCGGCGCGCTGGACAAGACCAAGCTCGAGGGTGACGAGGGTACGGGCGTCCGCATCCTCCGCCGCGCGCTGGAGGAGCCGATGCGCCGCATCGCCGCCAACGCCGGTGAGGACGGCTCCGTCATCGTCCGCCAGGTGCAGGGCCTCAAGAAGGGCGAGGGCTACGACGCCGCTCGCCAGCGCTACGGCAACATGTTCGACTTCGGCATCATCGACCCGGCCAAGGTGACGAAGGCCGCGCTCGACAACGCCGTCTCGATCGCCGGCATGGTGCTGACGACGAACTGCCTCGTGACCGACGTCAAGGAAGACAACGCCGGTGCCGCCGCGGCAGCCGCCGGTGGAGGCATGTACTAGCCTCCGTCCGCGTTCACACAACGAAGCGGGGCCGGCAATGCCGGCCCCGCTTCTTGTTGCCCGCACGCCGCGCCTCCCGACGCCTCGCAGCGCCCCAGGATGCCGCAGGGCGCCGCTCCATCACGGGCGTCGCCCAACGCTCGAACTTCACAGTTCGTTGAGGAATGTGAGCGCAGTCCGCTAACACCCACCGCCCAGACTGAGGTCAACCGCTCTTGAAGGAGGACTGACATGAAGATTGGGAAGCTCGGGATCGGGTCGGCGGTGGCCGGCGGCGCGCTCGGCATCGCGGCGATGGTCGGCGTGGGTGTGGGCGTGAACCAGATGTCCGCGTCCGCGCAGACACCGCCCAGCGGGACGCCCTCGGCGACCGCGAAGGCAGACCGCATGGCCGAGATGCAGGCGCAGCAGGCGAAGTACCTCGACAGCCTCGCCGCGAACCTCGGCGTCAGCGTCGACGCGCTGAAGGCCGCGAACCTGAAGACGCAGCTCGCGTTCGTCGACCAGGCCGTCGCGGACGGCAAGATCACCGCCGACCAGGCGACGCAGATGAAGACCCACATCACCGAGTCCGGTGGCGCGCACCTCGGCGGGCCCGGCCCGCGCGGCGGCCACGGCCCCGGCATGGGCCACGGCGGCCAGGGCATGCGCGGCGAGGGCCACCGCGGCCCCGGCGGCCAGGGCTTCGGCCCGCGCGGCGCCGCTCCGACTGCAACGCCGGGCAACTAGCCCCAGCCCGGTTTCCAACGACAGGCCGCGAGGGAGCCCCCTCCCCCTCGCGGCCTGTTCTCGTTCCTGTCAGGCTATCGTTCTCGTGTTGGGTGCGAAGCGCGACCAAGGAAGGACGATGCCAGGTTGTTCCGGGGACACGTTCGTGCCGTTTGGTTCTCGGCTTGTCTTGTCGTGATCACGGCATGCGGGGCTATCCGTTCGGTCCCCGTATCGGCACCATCGCCCACTGCAGTCATCGTGCCGACACAAGTTCGTCCGTCCGCATCGCCACCTGAAATTTCCTTGCCAGATTGCCTGGACCTTCTCCGCAGCAGCAGCAACGCGGTCTCCATGGATCCGCCAGCGCCATGGGGGGGACAACAGGTAGCAATCCGTGGCGAGGGGGTACCTCCGGGTGAATACGTCCTGCGACCGAGTTGGTCGCTGGAGGCCGTCGCTCAGGTCGTGGTCGGCCCGAGCGGAGCATTCGAGCGGACCATTGCTATGCCGTACGCTGCGCGTGTGCGGGACGAATGCATACAGATGGTCTTGACCGACCACACGCAAGCCGGGACCTTCCGTACCAAACCGTTCCGACTGGCAGGAGCCGTTGTTCAACCCGCATCGTGCGAGTCGTTGGACAATCATCTTCCCCAACCACTCGGTGGCAATTTGCCGTACGGGCGTGCGGACGTCAGAGGGCATACCCTCGAGGCCACCAACGCCACGTCGTGGAGCAGCTTGGAACAGCCCACGCGCTTGATCCCGTTCGAGCTCGTAGGAAACATGTTGTGGGATGATCGGCCGGGCGGCTTCTCCGTGATCGCAACGGGAGAGGCCAACGGTAGTGGCGAATTCCATCTGACCGCCGACCTCCCGCCCGACAGCCGCTACTCCGGTCGATGCGTGAGCGTGCTCGTCGTTGACAAGGAGTCGGGAAATTCCCTCATGAGACTGGAGTTCGACTACCCGTAGCTCGCGCATGGCGGTGCCCATCTTCACTGGTTCGCCCTCGCTGCGTCTGTCCGAGAGTGCTTCCGCGCGCGCAGGCGTACGATGCGGCCCGATGCCGCGCACGCTGAAACCGAAGCCCTGGGCCGCGCACGAGATCGTCGAGATCCTCGATGACTTCTACGGGCGCGCGCCGCATCGCCCCTCCGGCGACCCAATGGCGGAGCTGGTGCTGACGCTGCTCTCGCAGCACACCTCGGACCACAACTCCGGGCGCGCCTTCCATCGCCTCATCGAGCGCATCCCGACCTGGGACGGCGTGCTCGCCGCGCCGACCTCCGAGGTCGAGGACGCGATCCGCCCGGGCGGCCTCGCCCCGACGAAGGCGCCCCGCATCCAGGCGCTCGTGGCGGCGGTGAAGGCGTACACGCCGACGTTCGACCTCGGCTTCCTCGACACCGCACCGCTGGAGGAGGCACGCGCCTGGCTGCGCGCGCTCCCCGGCGTCGGCCCCAAGACGGCAGCCTGCGTGCTGCTGTTCGCGCTCGGCCGTCCCGCGCTGCCGGTCGACACGCACGTCGACCGCGTCTCGCGCCGCCTCGGCCTGGTTCCGCCGAAGATGAGCGTCGACAACGCGCACACGCACCTGGAGGCGATGGTGCCGCCGGAGGACGTGTACGCGTTCCACGTCGACCTGATCCAGCACGGCCGCCGCACCTGCCACGCCCGCGCCCCGCTCTGCGAGGCGTGTCCACTGCTCGCGCGCTGCCCGCGGGTGGGGCTCGTGCCACCCGCCGCCGCGAAGGCCACCAAGCCCGCGGCGAAGCCCACGGCCACCAAGCGCGCTACGAAGGCGGCAGCAGCAGCTCCATCTCCACGAGGTCGAGCCAGCGGCTGAACTTGAAGCCGACCTCGCGCTTCCGCCCGACCTCCGCGAAGCCGAAGCGGGCGTGCAGCGCGATGCTCCCCGCGTTCCCCGCCTCGATCACCGCGACCAGCGCGTGGAGGCCGCGCGCCCGCGCCGCCTCCACCAGCGCGCCGAGCACCAGCGTGCCGATGCCCTGCCGCTGCGCCTCGGGCGCGAGGTACAGCGTGTCCTCGGCGGTGAACCGCCAGCCGGTGCGCGCGCGATACGGCGACAGATAGCCGAAGCCGACGACCTGCCCCACCCGCTCCGCCACCAGCACCGGGTCGCCCAGCGCCTTCCGCTCCTCGAACCACGCGAGGCGGGCGGCAGGCGTCCACGGCGTCTCGTCCCAGGTGGCGACGCCGTGCTCGACCTCGTGGTTGTAGACCGCATTGATCGCGTCGAGGTCGGCGGCGGTCGCCGGGCGAATGTGCGCAACGGGCTCCATACCTCGACCGTAGCAGCCCGGCCCGCCGCGTGTCCGCCGTGTGTCCGCCTCGGCGCGCCGCTATACTCGCGGTTCGGCAGTCTGGCAGACGGAAGGTGGGGCGCGTGAGCGACCTCCAGTGGATCGAGGGTGGCGGGATCACATCGCCGCGCGGCTTCCGCGCGGGGGCGGTG
>JBAYUZ010000081.1:0-10268 GCA_041674885.1 Dehalococcoidia bacterium | reverse complement strand
TCGCGTGACGGAGGGGATGACGATGCAGAACCCGCTCCGACCCGAGACCGTGAACAAGCGCATCGCCGAGCCCGTCGAGGATGCGCGCATCCTCACCGCGCCGGTGACCCGCCGTGGCTTCATCACCAGGGGCATGGCGGTCGTCGGCATCGGCTCGGCGCTGCCCGCGGCATTCGTGCGCTCCGCGTTCGCGGAGGGCGCCCCTGCGGGCTCCGCCACGAAGCGCCGCGTGATGGTGGTGCTGCAGCTGGGCGGTGCCAACGACGGCCTGAACACCGTCATCCCCTACACCGAGGGTGCCTACTTCGACGCCCGGCCGCGCATCGCGGTGAAGGCGGAGAACGTGCTGCGGCTGAACGACCGCCTCGGCCTCGCGCCGGAGCTGGGTGCGATCAAGTCGATGTACGACCGCGGCCAGGTCGCGATCGTGCAAGGCGTCGGCTATCCGCAGCCGAACCGGAGCCACTTCCGCTCCATGGAGATCTGGCACACCGCCTCCCTCCGGGAAGGCGAGGACACTGGCTGGCTCGGTCGCCTGCTGGACGCCACCCACTACGAGCAGCAGTCGCTCTGGCGGGCCGCGAATGTCGGCTCCGAGATTCCCGAGTCGCTACGGACCGCCGAGGGCACCGGCACCTCGCTCGGTGGGCGGACGTTCGTGCCCTCGATCAACTCGGTCGGCTCCTACGGGTTGCAGATGGATCCCGGTGCCCGGGGGCAGGCGACGCGGCGCACCACCGACCTCGTCCGGCTGTACGCGGAGCAGGCCGCGATGGGCGGCGCGCTCGCCTTCGTCTCCAAGACTGCCTCCGAGGCGTACGAGTCGACCGTGCAGCTGAAGGGGGCGACCTCGACGTACCAGCCGCTGGCGACGTACCCCAACAACGCCCTGGCGACCGCCCTGAAGACCTCGGCGCAGCTCATCACCTCGAACCTCGGAACCGGCATCTGCTACGTCACGACCGGCGGGTTCGACACCCACTCCGGACAGGCCGGCACGCAGCCGGGTCTGCTCCGCGCCGTCTCCGAGTCCGTCGCCGCCTTCTACGCCGATCTCGCGGCGCGCGGCATGGACAGTGATGTAGTGACGCTGATGTGGACCGAGTTTGGCCGGCGTGTCCGCGAGAACGGCTCAGGTGGTACCGACCACGGCACGGCGACGCCCGTCTTCCTGTTCGGCGGTGGCGTGCGGGGTGGCCTGTACGGTGAGACCCCGTCTTTGCGTGATTTGGACGAAAACGGCGACCTGAAATTCAACACGGACTTCCGGGCCGTCTACGCCACGCTGCTGTCCCGCTGGTTCAACACCGATCCGAAGGATGTCATCGGCGCGCCCTACCGCGATCTGGGCTTTCTCGGCTGACACGCGCCGAAGAAGCCTTGCTGCCCCCCTCGTGCCTGAGAGACGAGCGGCAGTAGAATCTGCTTCTATTTCGGGGGGATCACGCGGAGGTTCCAGATGACCACGCAGGCAGCCGGCCAGGCGCACGCCACAGACGAGTACCAGAGTCCGGTCGCAGGCTATCAGCTGCTGCTCCGCCTCCGCGTCGCAAACAAGCCCGGCAACCTGGGCAAGGTCACCACCGCCATCGGCGAGATGGGCGGCGACATCGGCTCCATCGACATCGCCGAGGCGCGCACCGAGGTGATCGTCCGCGACTTCCGCATCTACTGCATCGACGAGGAGAATGCGCGCGCCATTGTCGCCCGCGTCGCCACCGTCCCCGGCGTCGAGGTGCAGCACGCCTCCGACCGCACGTTCCAGCTCCACCGCCGCGGCAAGATCGAAGTGCAGAACAAGGTGCACATCCGCACCTCGGCGGAGCTCTCGCACGTCTACACCCCCGGCGTTGCGCGAGTCTGCATGCAGATCCACGACAACCCGGACGCGGTCTGGTCGCTGACCATCAAGTCGAACACCGTCGCCGTCGTGACGGACGGCACCGCCGTGCTCGGCCTCGGCGACATCGGGCCGGAGGCCGCGCTGCCGGTCATGGAGGGCAAGTCGATGCTCTTCAAGACCTTCGGCAACATCGACGCCTGGCCGATCTGCCTCAACACGAAGGACCCTGACGAGATCGTGCGCATCGTGAAGGCGATGTCGCCCGGCTTCGGCGGCATCCTGCTGGAGGACATCTCCGCGCCGCGCTGCTTCGAGATCGAGGACCGGCTGAAGGCCGAGCTCGACATCCCGGTCTTCCACGACGACCAGCACGGCACTGCCGTTGTCGTCCTCGCGGGCGTCATCAACAGCCTGAAGATCGTGAAGAAGCGCCCTGAGGATCTGAAAGTCGTCCTGCTCGGCGTCGGTGCGGCCGGCCTCGCCTGCGCGAAGATCCTCATGAACTTCGGCGTGAAGAGCGTGATCGGCTTCGACCGTGCAGGCGCCATCTACGAAGGCCGCACCGAGGGCATGAACTCCGCCAAGGAGTGGTTCGCCCAGCACACCAACCGCGAGGGCTTCGACGGCTCGCTCACCGAGGCGATGAAGGGTGCCGACCTCTTCCTCGGCCTCTCCGGCCCGCGCACGGTGACGCCCGAGCAGGTGGCCTCGATGGACAAGGACGCCATCGTCATGGCGCTGTCCAACCCGGAGCCGGAGATCATGCCCGACCTCATCCAGGGCAAGGCGCGCATCATCGCCACCGGCCGGTCGGACTACCCGAACCAGGTCAACAACGTGCTCTGCTTCCCCGGCCTCTTCCGTGGCGCCTTCGACGCCGCCGCGACGGAGATCACCGAGGAGATGAAGATCGTCGCGGCTCGCGCGATCGCGGAGACGATCCCGGACGACCAGATCAGCGAGGACTACATCCTCCCGTCGGTCTTCAACCCGGCGGTTGGCGAGCGCGTGGCCGCGGCCGTCGCCGCCGAGGCGATTCGTGCCGGCGTCATCCGGGAGAAGGGCTCGCGCGTCTTCATCTAGCGCACGACCTCGACCGTTCGCACACGAAGAAGCCCGGCCATACGGCCGGGCTTCTTGCTGCACCTGCGTCGTGGAGCCGTCGAGGCTACCCGTAGCGCTCCTCAATCCAGGGGTCGCCGTGCATGTGGTAGCCGTACATCTCCCAGAAGCCGGGGCGGTCACCGGCCATGAACTCGATGCCGCGCACCCACTTCGCGCTCTTCCAGAAGTACAGCCGAGGCACGACGCCGCGGAGCGGCCCGCCGTGATCGGCCGAGATCGGCTCCCCATTCCGGGTGTGCGCGAACAGCACCTCGTCGCCCATGAGCTCGGAGATCGCGACGTTCGTGGTGTAGCCGCCGTAGCAGTGGAACATCACGTGTGTCGCCTCTGCAGACACCTTCGCCAGCGCCATGACGTCGCGGAAGCGGACGCCCTCCCAGCGGTTGTCGTAGGAGCTCCAGGTGGTCACGCAGTGGATGTCGGAGACGTCCGAGGTCTGCGGGAGCGCCATGAACTGCTCCCAGCTCAGGGTCACCTCCTGCTCGACCAGCCCGGCGATGCGGAACTCCCACGTGGCGAGGTCGATGCGCGGCACCCCGCCGTAGGTCAGTACCGGCCAGCCCTCGGTCAGCCGCTGTCCCGGTGGCAGTCGAGGCGCCCCAAAGGGTGGTTGTGCGGGCTGTCCGGCGTCGCTCGTCATGGTGAAACCCTCCCTCAACGCGTCCGTCGATGGTACCCCGGCGTCGCCTCGGGCGATCCCACGGCGCGGCTCGGCTACGATGAGAGACATGCAGCAGACCGCCTCGCCCACCCCCCCCGCGCCCGACGTGCGCCGCATGGCGCTGTCGCTCGGCATCGCCGCCGTCGTCGTGCTGCTCGACCAGCTGACGAAGGCGCTGATCCGCGGCTGGCTGGCCGAGGGTGAGGCGTGGCCGTCGACCGACGCGTGGCTGGCGATCTCACACGTCGAGAACGCCGGCGCGGCGTTCGGCATCCTGCAGGGCGCGACCGAGTTCCTGCTCGCGGCGGCGGTAGTCGGCGTGCTGGGCCTACTGGTGTACCTCTGGCGCTTCCCGCCGCAGCAGCCGCTCTACCTCCTTGCGCTCTCCATGATCCTCGGCGGTGCGATCGGCAACTTCATCGACCGCGTCGTGAAGGGCACCGTCACCGACTTCATCGACCCGGCGTACTACCCCGCGTTCAACATCGCGGACTCCGCGATCGTCGTCGGCATCGGCGCGATCCTGCTCCTGACCTACATCGAGGATCGCCGCGCATGACCACCGAGACCCGACACCACTTCGACACGCCTCGGCGTGATCGCCTCGATCGGCTCGTCGCGGAGGCGGTGCCCGAGATCTCGCGCTCGCAGGCCCAGCGGCTCATCGAGCAGGGCCAGGTGACGGCCGGTGGAGCGGTGGTGACGCGCGCCTCGCACCTCGTGGAGGAAGGCGTGGCCGTCGAGGTCGCGATCCCCGTGATCGAGGTCGACGAGGCCGCGGCACAGGTGCCCCTCGAAATCCTGTATGAGGACGAGCACGTGCTGGTCGTCGACAAGCCGTGGGGCATCCTCGTGCATGCGGTGCCGGGCGTGCCCGGCCTCTCGATCGTCGACGTCATCCGTGCGCGCTACCCCGACGCGACCGACCTGCAGGACGGCGACTACCGCGCCGGCGTCGTGCACCGCCTCGACCGCGACACGACGGGCGTGCTCGCGTTCGCGAAGACCGAGGTCGCGCGCGACACGCTGAAGGATCAGTGGCGCGCGCGAGAGACGCTCAAGGAGTACATCGCGATCGTCGAAGGCCACGTCGAGCCCGCCGCGGGCATCGTCGATGCCCCGCTCGGCCCCGATCCGACCGACAGTCGCCGCCGAGGGGTCGTCGAGGTCGGCGAGAGCGCCTACACCGAGTACCGCGTCCGCGAGCAGTACGGCGACGAGGCGGCGCTGGTCGATGTGCGCATTCGCACCGGTCGCACGCATCAGATCCGCGTGCACCTGGAGGCGATCGGCTACCCCGTCATGGGGGACACGCTGTATGGTCGCCGCTCCGATCACATCGGGCGGCAGGCGTTGCACGCGGCCCGCCTCGGCTTCCGACTGCCGAGCACGGGCGAGTGGCGCGAGTTCACCTCGCCGCTGCCGGACGACATGCAGCACGTGATCGACACGCTGCGCGCGAAGTACGCCGCGCGCGAGGACACAACGGACGAGGACGAAGGGACGGCATCGTGACGGTTCGAGTGCGCTACGCGCCCAGCCCGACCGGCGAGCCGCACGTCGGCAATATCCGCACCGCGCTCTGGACCTGGCTCCATGCACGGCGGCACGGCGGTGTGTTCTTCGTGCGGCTGGAGGACACCGACCAGACGCGCCTGGTGCCGGGGTCGGCGGAGCGCATCCTGGAATCGCTCGCGTGGCTCGGCATGGACTGGGACGAGGGCCCCGACAAGGGAGGCCCCTTCGCACCGTACATCCAGTCGCAGCGCCTCCCGTTGTACCAGTCCGCCGCCGAGCGCCTGATCGCGAGTGGCAACGCCTACCGCTGCTTCTGCGCGCCGGAGCGGCTCGAGGAGCTGCGCAACGAGCAGCGCGCCAACCACCTGCCGCCCGGCTACGATGGCCGCTGCCGCTCGATCCTCCCCGACGAGGCCGAGGCGCGTGCCGCCGCGGGTGAGCCGAACGTCGTGCGCTTCCTCGTGCCCGACGAGGGCTCGACGACGTTCACGGATCTCCTCCGCGGCGACATCACCGTCGAGAACGCGACACAGGACGACTTCGTGATCCTGAAGTCGGACGGCTTCCCCACCTATCACCTCGCCCACGCCGTCGACGACCACGAGATGGAGGTCACGCACGTTTCGCGCGGCGACGAGTGGATCCCGTCCGCGCCGCGCCACGTGCTGCTCTTCCGCGCACTGGGGTACGAGCCGCCGATCTACGTGCACACCTCGGTCATCCTGGCGCCAGGCGGCGGGAAGCTGTCGAAGCGCCACGGCGCGAAGGCGATCCTCGAGTACCGCGACGAGGGCTACCTGCCCGATGCGCTCTTCAACTTCCTGGCGATCACCGGCTGGTCACCCGACGGCGAGACCGAGATCATGACGCGCGCCGAGGCTGCCGCCGCCTTCGACTTCTCGCAGCTCAACGCACACCCGGCGACGTTCGATGCCGACAAGCTGGAGTGGCTGAACGGCGTCTACCTGCGCCAACTGCCGCTCGCCGACCTCGCGGAGCAGTTCGCGCAGTGGCTGGAGCGCACGCTCCCGGCCGATGTCGCGCGCCCGATCGACCGCGCGCTGGTCGAGGCGGTGACGCCCCTGGTCCAGGAGCGGGTGAAGCTGCTGGCCGACGTCACGCCGATGGTCGACTTCTTCTTCGCACCCTCGCTGGCTGCACCCGCGCTCGACGCGTTGTTGGGCAAGCCGTACCGCGGGCGACCGGAGGTGGCGGTCTCCGCCCTGCACGCCGCGATCGAGCAGCTCACGGCGATCGAGGTGTGGGACTCGACGGCCATCGAGGGTGCGCTGCGCGCTGCCGCCGAGCACACCGGCGAGAAGCCGGGCGACCTGTTCATGCTCTGCCGCGTCTCGGTGACCGGGAAGGCCGTCACCCCACCGCTGTTCGAGACGATGGCGATCGTGGGGCGCGACGCCTGCCTCGAGCGCATCGCCGCGGCGGCGAAGGTCGCGGCGAGCGAGTAGGCGCCTCGGGGATTCCCCCGTTCGACCACATCCGCGAGGTTTGCTACGGTATGCGTCCGCTGTTGGGGACTCGTCTAAGGGTAGGACAGCTGACTCTGGATCAGTAAGTCGAGGTTCGAATCCTCGGTCCCCAGCCAGAACTCCACCACTCGCCCGCACCACCCGCCCTGCCGCCCGTCGATGGACGAGGCTTCGCGCCGCGTGGACACTGGGATCACCGCCCACGCGCACCCGAAGGAGCGCCTCGTGTCCGCCTCCACGATCACCATGTCCCGTCACGTCGACCTCTCGTACGCCGATGCCGTCGCGCGCATCAAGGCGACCCTCAAGGACGAGGGCTTCGGTGTGCTCACCGAGATCGACGTGCAGGCGACGCTCCGCGAGAAGATCGGCGCGGAGTTCCGTGCCTACACCATCCTTGGCGCGTGCAACCCGGGCCTGGCGCATCGCGCGCTGCAGGCCGCACTCGAGGTCGGCGCCCTGCTCCCCTGCAACGTGCTGGTCTACGAGGATGACGGTGGCGGGTCGACCGTCTCGATCTTCGACCCGGCCACGGGCATGAGCGTGGTGCCCGTCCCCGGCCTCGACGCGATCGCCGCGGAGGCACGAGAGCGCCTCAGCCGCGCACTCGCGGCGGTCTAGGCGACCCGTGACGACCGACGCCCCCGACCTCGACCCGCTCGCTCAGCCCTCGGCTGCCGCGCTCGGCGGCGCGGATCGCACGTTCGTGCAGGGGAGCGCGCAGCGAGTCGTCTCGGTGCACGCGAACGAGACGCACTGGTGGAACAACGGCTCGTTCGCGCTGCCGCTGCTGGGAGCGCTCGCCTGCATCGCGTTCGGCCTCCTCTTCAGCATCGGCGAGGCGACCGGCTTCGGCCTGTTCCTGGGGGCGATCGCGCTGTTCATGCTGCCGGTCGTGCTGCTCACCTGGCGCAACTCCGCGACCTCGATCGTGCTCACCGACGACGGCGCGCTCGCGCTGCACAACGGCACGGTGCTGCGCGAGCTGCGCTGGGCCGACGTCCACCTCATCGACCGCGTCGACACGCTGGGCAACGTGCGCTGGCGCATCCACCCGCGCGAGGGCCAGCACCTGGCGATCGAGGGCGAGATCGCTGACGTGCCCGGCCTGATCGAGGTAGCCCAGCGGCTCTCCGGCTACCAGCCGCGCGGCGAGGCAACCCTCGGCTGACGCGGGACGTTCCTAGAACGCATGTCCGTATCCCCTCGGTTTGTTAGTATCAGCGCGTGAACTGTTTCCGCTGCGACACCCCGCTCGGCCCGCACGACGCGTTCTGCCCGGAGTGCGGCACCCGCCCCGACGAGCAGGCGCCACAGGCCGACCTCGGCGCGACGTACGAGGCGGCGCGCATCCCCACGCCCGTCGCCGTCATGGAGCCCCCTGCCGAGGTGTACACGCCGCCTGTCACACCGCCGACGTTCCCCGGCATCGAGACGTATCGGCAGCGGCTGCGCGATCTCTTCGGCTACCCCGACTTTCGCTCCGGTCAGGCCGAGGTGCTCACCCGCCTGAGTGAGGGCGACGTGCTGGGCGTGATGCCGACCGGCGCAGGCAAGAGCCTCTGTTATGTCCTCCCCGGCCTCGAGGTCGGCCGCACGCTGGTCATCTCCCCGCTGATCGCGCTGATGCAGGATCAGGTCGAGTCGCTCCAGGCGGCGGGGATCGCGGCGACCTTCATCAACTCCACCCTCTCGCGCGAGGAGCAGAATCGCCGCTACCGCGACTTCATCGAGGGTCGCACGGCGCTGCTGTACGTCGCGCCGGAGCGGTTCGCGAATGCGCGCTTCGTCGCCGGGCTGCGCGCGGCGGGCGTGCACCTGCTCGTCATCGACGAGGCGCACTGCATCTCCGAGTGGGGCCACGACTTCCGCCCGGACTACCTCGTGCTGGGCAGCGTCCGAGGGCGCCTCGGCTCGCCGCGCACGCTGGCACTGACCGCGACGGCGGATCCGATGGTGCGGCGCGACATCCTCGTCCGCCTCGGCATCGTCGGGCGCGCCGCAGAGGTCGTCACCTCCTTCGACCGCCCGAACCTGCGCTTCGAGGTCGTCGCGGTCCCGGGAGAGTCGGAGCGCATCGACTGGATCATCCGCTACGCACGCGACCGCAAGGGACAGGCGGGCATCGTCTACGCGCGCACCCGGCGCAATGTGGAGCAGACGGCGGCGGCGCTGGCGGCGGCCGGTGTCCGCGCGGTCGGCTATCACGCGGGCATGCCCGCCGCCGATCGAGCGCACGCGCAGCGCCGCTTCATCACCGGGCAGGTGCCCGTGCTGGTGGCGACGAACGCCTTCGGCATGGGCATCGACAAGCCGGACGTGCGCTACGTGATCCACACGCACATGCCGGGCCGGCTGGAGGCGTACTACCAGGAGGGCGGCCGCGCCGGCCGCGACGGCGAGCCCGCCACCTGCACGCTGCTGTACGCCCGCCGTGACGCCTCGCTGCAGCGACGGTTCATCGATCAGGCCCACCCGGATGCGGAGGGCCTGCAGCGCATTTGGCACCGGCTGGTGGAGGCGCAGCGCTACGCCGGCTCTCGTCCGCTGCTGTCGGGCGACCTGGATGGCATCGAGCAGGATGGACTCGCGACGGCGCTCGGCGCGCTGCGCGCGGCGGGGCTCGTCGAGGCCGACGTGCTGCGCCTGCGCTCACTCGACCTCGACGCCCCGCTCGACGCCGGGCCGATCGAGGAGCGTCGCCGTTACGCGGAGTCGCGCCTGGCGCAGATGATCGAGTACGCGGAGACGTCGGGCTGCCGACGGGCGCTGATCCTGCGCTACTTCGGGGAGCAGCCGCCGGAGCGCTGCGGCAACTGCGACAACTGCTCCGGCACCGCGACCGCCTCGGCCGCCGCGTACCCCGAGGATCTGTTCAACGCGCTCCTCGACCTGCGCTCCACGCTCGCCGACCAGTCGGGGCGCCCGCCGTACATGGTGTTCGAGGAGCGCACGGCACGCGAGGTCGCGACCTACCGCCCCACGAGCGAGGACGAGCTGCTGGCGACGTGGGGCATGGGACAGACGCGCATGCGCTGGTTTGGCGACCGCGTCCTGGGCCTGGTCCGCGAATGGACGCACGACCATCCCGACGCGGAGCCCGCACCCGATCGCCCGTACGACCGTCAGCGCGTTGCGGCCCGCGTCGACGACGGTGTCGAGGTGTCCTACGACGATCCGCTGTACCAGCGGCTGCGCGCGTGGCGGCGTGACCGCGCCCGCGTCGATGGTGTCCCCGCCTACACCCTGTTCACCGACCGCACCGCCCGCGAGCTCGCGGCGCTGCGACCAGCCTCGGAGGCCGATCTGCGAGGCGTATGGGGGCTGGGCGACTCACGCGTGCGCGCGTTCGGCGCCGACCTGCTGGAGGTCATCCGCGCTGCCGAATAGCGCGGCGAGGGCAGCGCGTCGCCACCCTCGCCGCATGGAGCACCCGGCTCGCTAGCGCATCGGCATCGCCGTGCCGGTCGGGGTCGCCATCGCCCCGCCCATCCCGGCGGCGGGCGTCGCGGACATGCCGCCCATCGCACCCGCAGCCGCCTCACGCACCTCGAACTCCACGGTCATCGCCGGGGCACGCTCGAAGCGCAGCGAGATCGGCACCTTCGTGCCGGCCTTCATCGCCGCCGGCAGG
>JBAYUZ010000080.1:0-10295 GCA_041674885.1 Dehalococcoidia bacterium | reverse complement strand
GGCGCTTCAAAGGCGGAGCTCGACGCGATCACCAGCGCGAAGCTGTACGAGCAGCGCCTCATCGAGAAGTTCAAGGGTGACCTGCCGAAGACGCTGTCGCAGGTGCAGCTGGTGATGGCGCGCATCCAAGATCAGGCGACTGCAGACCGTGTGCGCTCGATCGCCCTGCGGCCTGGCGTCGACTTTGGGCCGGTCGCCGCGCAGAACAGCGTCAGTGATCGCTCGGCGGCGAACGCCGGTGTACCGACCTGGGTCATCGTGGACGAACTCGACGCCCCAACGCGCGCCGCGGTGCGGGGCATGAAGGTGGGTGACGTCTCAGCCGTCATCCCGAATGGCACCTACTACGACGTCTACAAGGTGACCGAGGTCAGCGCGTCCCGCGAACTGGACGACGATCAGAAGACGCAGCTCGCAACGAAGAAGCTGGAAGCCTGGCTCGCCGAGGAGGCGAAGCAGGTCAAGGTGGAGCGCGATCTGACGACGCAGAAGGAACAGTGGATCACTGACCACGTGGTCAACGCGTACCAGAAGGCGAGTGCAACTCCCCGTGCCAACTAGCGTCGGGCTCGCGCTGCTGGGCCCGGGGAACGTCGGCGCTGGCGTGGTCGCCGCGCTGCGCAACGGCGCGGCGCGCTACGCGCAGCAGGTTGGCCGCCCGCTGGAGCTGCGCCGCGTGCTCGTGCGCGACGCCTCGAAGCCGCGCGACGGTATCGACGCCGCGATCCTGACGACGAGCATCGATGACGTGCTCGGCGACCCGAGCGTCGAGATCGTGATCGAGCTCATGGGTGGCGAGCACCCGGCGCGCGAGTACATCCAGGCCGCGCTCGAATCCGGGCGCCACGTCGTGACCGCCAACAAGGAGGTCATGGCCAAGTGCGGCCGCGAGCTTCTCGCGATCGCCGCGCAGCACCACGTCCGCCTGCTGTATGAGGCATCGGTCGGCGGTGGCATCCCCGTGATCAGCCCGCTCTCTCGCGACCTGCTCGCGAACGAGATCACGGCGGTCACCGCGATCATCAACGGCACCACGAACTACATGCTGACCGGCATGGCGCAGCAGGGCACCGACTACGCGGTGGCACTCGCGGAGGCGCAGCGCCTCGGCTACGCCGAGCCCGACCCGACCGCCGATGTCGAGGGCATCGACGCCTCCTACAAGCTCGCAATCCTCTGCGGCCTCGCATTCCACGTCGCGGTCGCGCCGGATCAGGTCGCACGGCAGGGCATCACCCGCCTTGGTGCGCGCGACTTCCGCTACGCGGACGCGCTGGGCTACACGATCAAACTGCTCGCGACCGGGCGCCTGCTCGATGGTGGTGTCGTCGCCTCGGTGCAGCCGACGCTGATCGCGAAGGACGAGCCGCTGGCGAAGGTCGACGGCGTGCTGAACGCCGTGCAGATCGAGGGCGACCTGGTCGGCCGCGTGCTATTCCAGGGCCGCGGCGCCGGCGCGAACCCGACCTCGAGCGCCGTGCTCGCCGACGTCATCGATGTCGCGCGCGACATCGTCGCCGGTCGCACTCCTACCGACGGCATCGAGCTGCGCGCGATCCCCGTGCACCCGCCCGCGGATCACCGCTCGCGCTACTACCTGCGGGTCACCGTGCAGGATCGCCCCAACGTGCTCGCGCGCATCGCCGGCATCCTGGGCGGTCGCGAGATCAGTATCGCCTCGGTGATCCAGTTCGAGACCGACGATGACGCCCGCACCGCAGAGCTCGTCATCACCACGCACCACGCGACCGGCGCCGCGCTGGACGCCGCGCTCGCCGAGATCCGTGCGCTCGATGTCGTCGTCGAGGTCGGCAACGTCCTCGCGATGGCCGGCTAGCGAGGCTGCGCAGTGCCCGGCGAACCCGCAGCGGGCGCCTGGCTGGAAGAGCAGCTGGAGCGTGCCCTCGAACGCATCGACGCCCTGACCCGCGAGGTCGCGCGCGCACAGGATGCGCTGGCGACACGCGAGCAGGAGGCGGAGGGGCTGAGCCAGTCGCTCGCCATCCTTGAGGGCCGCACCCGCCGCCATGAAGCCGCGCTCGACGCGCTTCCCGAGCTCCGCGGCGCCGTCCGCGATGTCGAGGATCGTCTGGCCGGGGAGTCCGCGCTGCGACGCGATGCTGCGTCCAGCACAGAGCGCGGGCACGACCGCGATGCGGCCAGCGCTCACCTGCTGGAACGCGACGTGATCGAGATCGATCGCCGTCTCGTTGCGATCGAGCAGGCGCTCCGGGCCGCCGCCGAGCGCGAAGCGCACCACGAAGCGGCGATCAGCACATCGACGCGCACCCAGCAGACCGCCGAGGCGCGCCTGGACGCGCTGCAGGCGCAGGTCGCCGCGCTCGCCGACGCTGTGCGGCGCGACGGTGGCGATCGTGCCGGGGCGACCGAAGCGCTGGATGACGCTCGCCTGCACATCGGCGCCGTCGAGGCGCGCACCGACGTGATGGTGCGCGACCTGCAGCAGGTCAAGGATGAGATGCTGCTCGTGCGGCGCGCGCTCGACCGCGAGACCGCCGTCACCGACCTCGTGGAGCAGGTGCGTGCGCTCCGACTGCGCGTCGAGGAGGGGCTCGCCGACCTCGACCGCCGCGTGGATGCGCAGGAGGTGACCGGGAGCGCAGACGGCGAGGCGCAGCGCGTGATCCGCGTGCACCTCGCCACGCTCGACCGCGCGGTGATGGACGTCGCCGCACAGGTGGAAGGGCAGCGCCAGGTGCTGCTGGAGCACTTCCAGCGCGTCACGGCCGCCGCCGAGGACGCGGGACGCCGCCAGACCGAGGAGATCGACCGACAGGTGCGTGCCGCGCGAGAATCACTCGTGCGCCTCGCCGAGCGCGCCGACGAAGCGACACGGGAGCAGCCGCTATGACCACCACCGAGATGAACCCCGGCCACCGCTTCATCCTGGAGCGCTACGCCGAGTACCTCCCGGTCACCCCCCAGACGCCCATGGTCACGCTGGGCGAGTGCGGCACGCCGCTCGTGCGCTCCCGCGTGATCGGCCCCGAGCTGGGGCTGGAGGCGCTGTACTTCAAGCTTGAGTACACGAACCCCACCGGCTCCTTCAAGGACCGCGGCATGGTGATGGCCGTCGCGAAGGCCGTGGAGGCCGGCGCGGAGGCGCTGCTCTGCGCCTCGACCGGCAACACCTCGGCGTCCGCAGCGGCGTACGCCGCGCGCCACGGCATCCCCTCGTACGTGATCGTGCCTGCGGGCCGGATCGCGATGGGCAAGCTGGCGCAGGCCGTCGCGCACGGCGCGGAGATCGTCGCGGTCGACGGCTCGTTCGACGACGCGCTGCGCATCGCGCGCGAGCTGGGTGAGCGCCCCGGCGTCGCGCTGGTGAACTCCGTGAACCCGTACCGCATCGAGGGCCAGAAGACTGCGGCGTTCGAGATCGTGGACGACCTGGGCGAGGCCCCCGACCTGCTCTGCATCCCGGTCGGCAACGCCGGCAACATCACCGCCTACTGGAAGGGCTTCCGCGAGTACCGCCTCGCGGAGCACTCCACGCGGCTGCCGAAGATGTGGGGCTTCCAGGCGGCCGGTGCCGCCCCGCTCGTCCTCGGCCACCCCGTCGAGCAGCCGGAGACGATCGCGACCGCGATCCGCATTGGCAACCCCGCCTCGTGGCAGGGCGCGATCGATGCGCGAGACGACTCCGGCGGGCTCATCGATGCCGTCACCGATGACGAGATCGTCGCTGCCTACCGCCGCCTCGCGGCGCAGGAGGGGCTGTTCTGCGAGCCCGCCTCGGCGGCCTCGGTCGCGGGCCTGCTGAAGCAGGCCGCCGCGGGCGCGGACGTGCGAGGCAAGACCGCGGTCTGCATCCTCACCGGGAACGGTCTGAAGGACCCCGACACCGCGCTCAAGATTGAAGCCGTCCGCCACGAGGCGCCCGCTGACCTGGCTGCGGTCGAGCGCGTCCTCGGCTGGCGCTAGGCGCTTCCAGGCCCGCTCGCGCGTGCTACGATCGCCGTCCACACGCTTCCGCGCACGTGAGGTCGGGCCATGACCACCACTGACGCGTCCGAGACCCGTCCCCGCGTCGATCAGGCCGAGGTGCAACGCCTCGTCCGCCAGCTCCTCATCGCCATCGGCGAGGATCCGGATCGCGACGGCCTGCTGGAGACGCCCGCTCGGATCGCCCGCATGTACGACGAGGTCTTCGCGGGCCTTGATGAGGATCCGGTCGCCATTCTCTCCACCTCCTTCGAGGAGGCGTTCGACGAGATGGTGATCCTGCGCGAGATCCCCTTCTACTCGATGTGCGAGCACCACTTCATGCCGTTTCACGGCGAGGCGCACGTCGGCTATCTGCCCAGCGGCAAGATCGTCGGTCTCTCCAAGATCGCGCGCGCCGTCGAGACGTTCGCGCGGCGGCCGCAGGTGCAGGAGCGCCTGACCGGCCAGATCGCCGACTGCATCGAGCAGGTGCTGGGCGCGAAGGGTGTGGGCGTGGTGATCGAGGCGGAGCACACCTGCATGACCATGCGCGGCGTCCGCAAGCCCGGTGCGAAGATGGTCACCTCCGCCATGCGCGGCCGCTTCAACTCCGACGTGAACACGCGCCAGGAGTTCCTGGGCCTGATCCGGCCGGGCCGCTAGCCCGATGCGCGTCGCGATGCTCTCGCTGCACACCTCGCCGCTCGCGGCGCTCGGCGGGCGCGAGACCGGTGGGATGAACGTCTACGTGCGTGAGGTCGCGGCGCAGCTCGCTGCGGCAGGCGTCGAGGTAGACGTGTTCACGCGCCGCATCGACCCCGGTACGCCCGAGGTGCAGCCGATGGGCCTCGCGCGGCTCGTGACGGTCGAGGCGGGCCCTGCGGAGCGCCTGGAGAAGGAGGCGCTCCCACCGCTGGTGGACGCCTTCGCCGACGCCGTGGAGGCGTTCCGCGCCCGCGAGGGGCTGCGCTACGACCTCATCCACTCGCACTACTGGCTCTCGGTCACGGCGGGCGATGCGCTCGCGCGGCGCTGGGACGTGCCGCACGTCGCGATGTTCCACACGCTGGGCGATGTGAAGCTCCGCGCCCGTGCCTCCGAGCACGAGGCTCCCGAGCGCCTCGACGCCGAGCGCCGCCTCGTCCACGCCCTCGATCGCATCGTCGCGGCGACGGAGCACGAGCGGCAGCTGCTGAAGCAGCTGTACCGCGTCGCGCCGGCGAAGGTCGCGGTGATCCCCCTCGGCGTCGACCTCGAACGCTTCCACCCGGGCGACCGCGCACAGGCGCGCGCGACGCTCGGGCTCGACCCCGCCGAGCGGATCGTGCTCGCGGTCGGCCGCATCGAGCCGCTGAAGGGCTTCGACATCCTCGTCCGCGCGATGGCGGAGATGACCGAGCGGGATGGCGTCCGCCTCATCCTCGTTGGCGGCGACGAGCGCGCGAGCGCCGAGCAGGCGCGTCTGCTGGCCGTCGCCGAGGAGGTCGGTGTCGCCTCGCGTGTGACGCTGGTCGGCGCCGTCCCCCACGAGCGGCTGGCGCTGTACTACCAGGCGGCCGACGCTGTCGCGGTGCCCTCCTTCTACGAGTCGTTCGGCCTCGTCGCCGTGGAGGCGATGGCGAGCGGGGTGCCCGTGGTCGCCTCACGCGTCGGCGGGCTCACCTCGACGATTGCGGATGGGCGCACGGGCTATCTGATCGCCTGGCGCTGCCCGGGTCCGTTCGCGGAGCGGCTCGACCTGCTGCTGGGCAACTCGGCGCTTCGTGACGCGCTGGGGGCCAACGCGGCGCGCGCGATGCAGGCATACTCCTGGCAGGCGGTCGCGGCCGCCCTGCACGACCAGTACGCGGCCCTGATCGCGGAGCGCGCTGCCCCCTCGGCGGCGGCCGGGCGGGCCTAGCCGGAGGCTCGGGTGGTCAACGCACAGGTCAACGCCCAGAACGCGGCGATCGAGGCGGCCACGACGCCCGCCGAGCTCTTCGCCGCCATCGAGCCGAAGCGCGCGATGGTGATCACCGCCCACCCCGACGACTGCGAGTTCATGTGCGGCGGCACCGTCGCCGTCCTGACCGCCGCCGGCTGGCACGTCGACATCATGGTCGTCACCAGCGGCAACAAGGGCACGAAGGACCCCCGCGTCACCTCGCAGCAGCTCGCGGGGGTGCGCGAGGAGGAGCAGCGCGAGGCGGCCCGCATCCTGGGCGCCCACGAGCCGATCTACCTCGGCTTCCACGACGGCGGCGTCCTCGATAACGACGAGCTGCGCGAGTTGATCGTCTACCAGATGCGCCGGCGACGCCCCGAGCTCGTCATCACGTGGGACGGCTTCCGGAGCGGCTTCAACCACCGCGACCACCGGAACGTCGGCCGTGCGACCTACGATGCTATCTACCCGGCCGCCGATGACCACCTCTACCACCCGGAACATAAGGACGAAGGGCTCGAGCCGCATCGTCCCATCGTGCTGCTGCTGGGTGGGCAGGCGAACACCGGCGACCCGGACTTCTATGTGGATATCGAGCCGGTGGTGCGGCGGAAGATTCGCTCGGTACTCGCGCATACCTCGCAGATGCGGGGCCGGACTGAGGCGGAGATGCTCCACCAGTGGCGGGAGAACGCGGAGCGCGCTCGTGCCGAGCGCCCGGATCTCCCCGCCTACCGCGAGGCGTACAAGCGCATCATCCTCCGTCGCTAGCGGCAGAATAGATGAAGCGCTTACGCGTCTATGCGGTTATTGTGGCTGAAATCTGGGCCACGCACTTCCGGGGTGTTCTGTAGGCGCGTTGACACAGGTGTCGCGCGCACCTACCATTCCCCCTCGCGTACCAGAGAGACGGCGCACTCTCATGTGTTGCGGTCGGTGGCAGGTGACGTGGTGAGGACCGGCGACGGGCAGCGCTCGCGAGAGTGCACAGTCGCGGACAGGCTCATCGCGTAGCTTCCGACCGTTTCTGTTGCCCTCGTTGAGGTCTTCCTCAGGTGGGGTCAATGGCGGAGCGAGCCGAGACGGCCGCATCAGCGGCTTGTCTCTCCTGCGCTCTGACGCGCCGTCAGGCGGGTCGCACGTAGTGTTCGAGGACGGCAGGAGATCCGATGCCGACGATCAACCAGCTGGTCAGGCATGGCCGCAAGCCGGTCATCAAGAAGACGAAGGCTCCGGCCCTCCGCTTCCGCTTCAATGCGCTGAAGAGCCGCACCACGCGCTCGCCGAAGGGCTCCCCCCAGAAGCGCGGCGTGTGCACCCAGGTGCGCACCGTCACCCCGAAGAAGCCGAACTCCGCGCTCCGCAAGGTCGCGCGTGTCCGCCTGACCAACCAGATCGAGGTCACGGCCTACATCCCGGGCGAGGGGCACACGCTGCAGGAGCACTCCGTCGTGCTCATCCGCGGCGGTCGTGTGAAGGACCTTCCGGGCGTTCGTTACCACATCATCCGCGGCGCGCTGGACGCGCAGGGTGTGAAGAACCGCAAGCGCGGCCGCTCCAAGTACGGCACGCGGCGCGGGTAATCAGGGAATACAGGGAGCTCCGACATGGCTCGTCGTAATCGCGCCCCGCTCCGTCCGGTGCTCCCGGACCCGCGGTTCCAGTCGCGTCTGGTGACCTCGTTCACCAACAAGCTGATGTACAGCGGCAAGAAGAGCACCGCTGAGCGCATCGTCAACGACGCGCTCGACCGGCTCGAGCAGGTCACCGGGCGCTCGCCGATCGACGTGTTCGAGCAGGCCGTCCGGAACGCCACCCCGGTCATCGAGGTGAAGCCGCGGCGCGTCGGTGGTGCGACCTACCAGGTCCCCGTTGACATCCGCAGCGAGCGTCGGCAGGCCCTGGCGATCCGCTGGCTGCTCGCCGGCGCGCGCAACCGCGGTGGCCGCTCCATGGCGGAGCGCCTGAGCGCTGAGCTGCTGGACGCTGCAAACAACACAGGGGCGGCGATTCGCCGCCGCGAGGACACGCACCGCATGGCCGAGGCCAACCGGG
The DNA here is from genome assembly GCA_041674885.1 of Dehalococcoidia bacterium. Taxonomy (GTDB): domain Bacteria; phylum Chloroflexota; class Dehalococcoidia; order UBA2979; family UBA2979; genus RH-chloro-G1. The sequence goes on along the minus strand of JBAYUZ010000080.1, from coordinate 2,368 downwards.
CGTTCGTCCACTACCGCTGGTAGCGGTCGGAATCGGACCGCTGAGCACCTCGGCATCGCCGGGGTGGGCAGCGTCTGGGGCCGCGGTCACGGGAGAGGACAGGTAGAGGCAGATGGCACGAACGACCCCGCTGGAGCGGGTACGCAACATCGGCATCATCGCGCACATCGACGCGGGCAAGACCACCGTGTCCGAGCGCGTCCTCTACTACACCGGCCGCTCCTACCGGATCGGCGAAGTGCACGAGGGCACCGCGATCATGGACTGGATGGAGCAGGAGCGTGAGCGTGGCATCACGATCACCTCGGCTGCGACCACCTGTCAGTGGAACGGCTACCAGATCAACCTGATCGACACCCCAGGCCACGTCGACTTCACCGTCGAGGTGGAGCGCTCGCTGCGCGTCCTGGACGGTGGCGTCGTCGTCTTCGACGGCGTTGCCGGCGTGGAGCCCCAGTCGGAGACGGTCTGGCGCCAGGCTGACCGCTACAACGTCCCGCGCATCTGCTTCGTCAACAAGATGGACCGCACCGGCGCGTCCTTCCAGCGCTGCGTCGACATGATCGTGGAGCGGCTCGGCGCCACCCCGGTCGTCATGCAGCTCCCGATCGGCCTTGAGGACCAGCACCGGGGCATCGTCGACCTCATGGCGATGAAGGCCTACGCGTTCGAGGGCGACCGTGGCGAGAACATGGTCGAGCAGCCCATCCCCGACGCAATGATGGCGGAAGCGACAGCCGCCCGAGAGGTGATGGTCGAGCGCATCGCCGAGAACGATGAAGAGCTCATGGCTCGGTTCCTCGAAGGTGAGGAGTTCACCGTCGAGGAGCTGAAGGCCGCCGTTCGTCGCGCGACCAACGCCGTCACGATCGCTCCGGTCTTCTGCGGCTCCGCCCTGAAGAACAAGGGCGTGCAGCTGCTCCTGGACGCCGTCATCGACTACCTGCCGTCGCCGCTGGACGTCCCGCCGGTGATTGCGCACCTCCCGAACGACGCCGAGACCGAGGTCGTCCGCACGCCGTCTGACAGCGAGCCGCTGACCGCGCTCGCCTTCAAGGTCGTGTCCGACCCGTTCGTCGGCCGCCTCGTCTTCTTCCGCGTCTACTCGGGCGTGGCGAAGACCGGCGACCAGATCGCGAACACCACGCGCGACAAGCGCGAGCGCTTCGGTCGCCTGATGAAGATGCACTCGAACTCCCGTGAGGACGTCGAGGAGGTGTGCGCCGGCGACATCGCCGCCGCCATCGGCCTCAAGGAGACGTTCACCGGCGACACCCTCTCCGACCGCGAGAACGCGGTGGTGCTGGAGTCCATCACCTTCCCCGAGCCCGTCATCACCGTGGCGATCGAGCCGAAGACGCGCGAAGATCAGGAGAAGATGGGCGAGGCGCTGCAGCGACTCACCGAGGAAGACCCGACCTTCCGCGTGCGCCACGACCAGGAGACCGGCCAGACCGTCATCGCCGGTATGGGCGAGCTGCACCTGGAGGTCATCGTCGACCGCATGAAGCGCGAGCACAAAGTGGAGGCGACCGTCGGTCGTCCCCAGGTCGCGTACCGCGAGACGGTCACGCGCCACGCTCGCGCTGAAGGTCGCTTCGTCCGCCAGAGCGGTGGTCGCGGTCAGTTCGGCCACTGCTGGCTGGAGATCGACCCGCGCGAGCCCGGCAGCGGCTTCCTGTTCGAGGACAAGACCGTCGGTGGTTCCATTCCGCGCGAGTTCATCAACCCGACCCGTCAGGGTGTGGAGATGGCGCTGCAGAACGGCCCGCGCGCCGGCTTCCCGGTCGTCGACGTGTACGTCGCGCTCGTGGACGGCTCGTTCCACCCCGTTGACTCCTCCGAAATGGCATTCCAGACCGCAGGGTCGATGGGTATGCGTGCAGTGATGGAGGCCGCCGGCCCCGTCCTGCTCGAGCCGATCATGAAGATCGAGGTCACCACGCCGGAGGATTACTTCGGCGACGTGCTGGGCGACCTCAACGCTCGTCGTGGCCAGGTGCAGGGCATGGACCAGCGCGGGAACGCGCGTGTCCTGACCGCCATGGTGCCGCTGGCGGAGACGTTCGGGTACGCGACCGACCTGCGCTCCAACACGCAGGGCCGCGCCACGTACTCCATGGAGTTCGCGCACTACGCGCAGGTTCCGTCCAACGTCGCAGAAGAGATTCAGGGCCGCGCTCGCACGCGCGTGACCACGGCATAAACCCGCGCTCCGCGCGCGAACAGGGCTTAGGAAAGGCATCGATCGATGGCGAAGGGGAAGTTCGAGCGGAACAAGCCGCACGCGAACGTCGGGACGATTGGTCACGTGGACCACGGCAAGACGTCGCTGACGGCAGCGATCACGAAGGTGCTGGCGCTCAAG
>JBAYUZ010000079.1:0-10347 GCA_041674885.1 Dehalococcoidia bacterium | reverse complement strand
TCGACGATCGCGTAGCGGCCGACCCAGATGCTCATGCGCCTCGCGATCCGGTGGGCGTGCGTTCCGGCAGGGGAGGGCCGTCAGCCGATGATAGGGGGGTGCTCGGGAGCACGTCGAGGCGCGGGCGGGTACGGGTGCCGGAGGGGAGTCCGAACCCTACCCGCTTCGGCGACGGCGCATCTCGAGCACGAGCGCCAGGCTGGCCTCATCGATGCGTCCGCGTGCGTGCTCACGCACGACCGCCTGAAACAGGCGGAACAGCGCGGCCAGTAACGGTTCATCCTCCAGCAGATCTTGGGCGAAGTGCCGTCGCTCGGCGATGGCTGATTCAACTGCTTCGCGTGTAAGGGGCACAGGCTCCCCGATCACCGTCCATACCTCGATGAACTCCGCCAGCCACACGTAATCGGTTTCGCCTGACGCACATCGCAGCATCAGTTCCACAGCGTCGTCGTCGCTCCACAGGTACGTGTAGCCGTTCACGAGCAGCGTCGAGTGCAGGACGGTCACGGCGAGGCGCTTGTTCCCGTCCTCCAGCGCGTGGTTTGCGGCGATCGAGCGCACCATGGCGGCGAGCTTGTCGTAGAACGTCTCGTAGTAGGGCTGGTGCGGGAGCGCGAGCGCAGACTCGAGCAGCGCGCGGCTCTGAACGTGGAACGCGGGAAACGGGTGCTCAGCGGAGCCGTAGAGGCCGCGGGCGAGTTCGTAGAGAACGCCGACGACCTGTTCGAAGTCGGGCCAAATGGCGTCGGCTACTTGTCCTTCAGGATCTCCAGCGCCTTGCGGTTGATCTCGATCACCACGCGCGCTGCCTGGCGGAACGGGTCGTCCGGTGGGGTCGTCGGCTTGCTGATGTCGATGTTCTCGGCCATGGACGTCCTCCTCTCCGGGCATCGGTGCACCTCGATGCAACCATGGTGGCAGGCGGTGCCATGCGCCGCAAAACGGCGCATGGCACTGATCAGATCATCGGCAGCCGCTACGCCTTCTCGATGGCGAGCGTCACCGCGTGGCCCTCGATGTCGACGTCGGTGGTGAAGCCGGCGGGGGCAGGGGCGTCCGGGCCGTCGCCGGCGTCGAGGGAGCGCGCGAGCACCTCCTCGGCGATGGTGGGGCCGTGGTCGGCCATGACCTTGCCGATGACGGCGTCGCCGCGCCAGACGACGCGGATGCGATCCGTGACCTCCAGCGCGGCCTCGCGGCGGAGGTCCTGCAGACGGCGGATGATCTCGCGGGCGAGGCCCTCGGACTCGAGCTCGGCGGTGATGCGGGCGTCGACGAGCGCGACGTAGCCCGCCTCCTCGGCGGCGGACCAGCCCTCGGCGGCCTCGACGCCCACGAGGAGGTCGGAGGCCGCGAGGTCGTAGTCGCCGATGCCGAGCGGCTCACCGGCGCGCATGCGGCGCGCGACCTCGGCGGCGTCGGCGGCACCGATCGCCTGCCGCAGCGGGCCGAGCGCCGCGCCGAAGCGCGGGCCGAGCACCGGCAGGTTGGGCCGCAGCGAGTAGCGCAGCCGCTCGTCGGTCGCGACGACGGTGACCGCCTTCACGTTGAGCTCGTCGGCGACCTGGTCGGCGAGGCGCGTGAGGGCGTCGCGCTCGGCATCGGTGCGCGGGACGAGCACGGCCTCCGCGAGCGGCTGGCGCACGCGCAGGTCGGACTGCTGCCGCGCGGCGCGACCGAGCGAGACCATGCGCTGCACGAGCGCGACATCGGCGGAGAGCTGCTCGTCGATCGCGGCCTCGTCCACCTGCGGCCAGCGGTCGAGGTGCACGGAGTCGACCGCGCCCGCGACCTGCCCCGCGATGAGGTTGCGGTACAGCGACTCCGCGAGGAACGGCGTGAACGGCGCGAGCAACCTCGCGACGGTGGTGAGGCATTCGTACAGGGTGTGGAGCGCGGCCTGCGTGTCAGCGGAGTCGTCCGACTTCCAGAAGCGGCGGCGGCTGCGGCGCACGTACCAGTTCGAGAGCTGCTCCACGAAGTCGCCGATCGGGCGCGCGGCATCGGCAGGCTCGTACGCCTCGAGGGCATCGGTGACGCGGCGCACGGTGCGATGCAGCTCGCTGCGCACCCAGCGGTCGAGGTCGCTGCGCTGGGCGTCGGTCGGCGGCGCGCTGTTCGGGTCGAAGTTCGCGATGTTCGCGTAGGTGACGAAGAACGAGTAAGTGTTCCACAGCGTGGAGATGAAGCGGCGCGATACCTCGCCCACCAGTTCGGTGGAGAAGCGGCGCGGGTTGCCGGGGGGCGAGGCGGTGTAGAGACACCAGCGCAGCGCGTCCGCGCCGTGGACGTTGAGCACGCTCCACGGGTCGACGACGTTGCCGCGCGACTTCGACATCTTCTGGCCGTTGCCGTCGAGGATGTGACCGAGGCTGATCACGTTGCGGTAGGCGATCGACGACTCGATGTCCTCGGTGCGGTGGAGCAGCGTGGCGAGCGCGTGCAGCGTGTAGAACCAGCCGCGCGTCTGGTCGACGGCCTCGCAGATGAAGTCGGCGGGGAAGCGCGTGTTGAAGTCGTCGGCGCCCTCGAATGGGAAGTGCGACTGCGCGTAGGGCATCGCGCCGGAGTCGAACCAGGCGTCGGCAACCTCAACGGTGCGCGTCATGGTGCCCGCGCAGCCGGGCTGCGAGCAGGCGAGCGTGACGGCGTCGATGTACGGGCGGTGCGGGTCGGCGATCTCCTCGGCGGCGCCGGAGCGCGCTCGCAGCTCCTCGTAGGAGCCGATGCAGTCGGTCTGGCCGCAGGTGTCGCACGTCCAGAACGGGAGGGGCGTGCCCCAGTACCGCTCGCGCGAGACGGCCCAGTCGATGTTGCCCTCCAGCCACTCGCCGAAGCGGCCGTCGCGGATGTGGCCGGGCACCCAGTGGATGCGCTGGTTGCCCTCGATCAGCTGGTCGCGGACGGCGGTCGTGCGGATGTACCACGAGGGCTTCGCGTAGTAGAGGACGGGCGTATCGCAGCGCCAGCAGAACGGGTAGGTGTGCTGAATCTGCTCGTCGCGCAGCAGCACGCCTCGGCTGCGGAGGTCGCGGCGGATGTCGCGATCGGCCTCCTTCACGAACTGGCCCGCCCACGGCCCCGCCGTGAAGCGGCCGTCAAGGCCGACCGGCTGCAGGAACAGCAGCCCCTCGGCGCGGCCGAGCGCGTAGTCGTCCTCGCCGAAGGCGGGGGCGATGTGGACGATGCCGGTGCCGTCATCGGTCGCGACGAAGTCGGCGGCGACGACGTGGCGGCTCGGGCCCTCGCCGGGAGCGAGCGGCTGCGTGCGGCCATCGACGAACGCGAGGGCATCGATGCCCCACTCGCGCGACTCGTACAGCGGCTCGTAGTTCACGCCGACGAGGTCGCGACCGGGGAAAGAGCCGACGAGGCGCGTGTCATCGCCCCACACCGGGCGTGCGCCGATCTGGTCGCGCGTCTCCGGGTCGGCGGGCGAGACGCCGGGGACGACCTCGGCGCGGGCCATGGCGACGACGAGACGAACGCGGCCCTGGCTGGGGTGGTCGGAGCCGTACTCGATGAGCGCGTACTCGGCGTCCGCGTTCACGGCGAGCGCGACGTTGCCGGGCAGCGTCCACGGCGTGGTCGTCCACGCGACGATGTAGGTCGGCACGCCGTCGCCGAGGCGCAGTGCCGAGGCGGCCTGCGGGTTCAGCTCGGCGGGGGCGCGGAAGAGCACGGTGACGCTGGGGTCGGGAGTGTCCTCCTTGTAGCCCAGCGCGATCTCGTGCGAGGAGAGCGAGGTCTCACACCTCGGGCAGTGCGGGGTGACGCGGTAGTCGCGGAACATCAGGTTGCTGTCCCAGAGCCGCTTGAAGATCCACCAGCAGGACTCGACGTACTCGCGGTGGTAGGTGACGTACGGGGCGTCCATGTCGACCCAGTAGCCGATGCGCTCCGTCATGCGCGTCCACTCGGTCGTGTACTTGAAGACGGACTCGCGGCACATCTGATTGAAGGCCTCGATGCCGTAGGCCTCGATCTCACGCTTCGACTTCAGGCCGAGCTGCTTCTCGACCTCGAGCTCCACGGGCAGGCCGTGGGTGTCCCAGCCACCCTTCCGGGGCACGCGGTAGCCCTGCATCGTGCGGTAGCGCGGGATGAGGTCCTTGAACACGCGCGCGAGGACGTGGTGGATGCCGGGGTTGCCGTTCGCGGTCGGCGGGCCCTCGTAGAAGTTGAAGACACGGTCGGCGGGGCGCTCCGAGACGCTGCGTCGGAACACGTCCCTGTCGCGCCAGAACGCGAGGACATCGGTTTCGAGGTCGGGGAAGGAGACGCGCGAGGCGACGGGCTGGAAGGGCATGGACTTCGCTCCTCGATACGGTCGGTCGAGAAGCGGGACGGGGTACACGACTCACGTCGCGAGCCCGCGGTACCACCCGCGTTGCGCGCGGCCTCGTTGCATCGAGGGAGCACGCCGCTCAGTGCACGGCAATCACCGCGCTGCCCCGGTAACGGCGGGCATTCCGGCCGCGTCTACTGCCTCGGCTGCATCGATGCGCGCGAGGGTTCGGGCGGCGGCTCGGGAGTGATGTTCGCTGCGACCGGAGGCGTCCGACTCGCACCGTCTCGGACTCGCTTCGCCTCGTGGGTGTCGCAGGTACTGTCTCCGTCAGCGCCTGTAGTGGTGTCAGCCTAGATGGGCGTTGTCGCGGTGACAACGCCCATCCAGTGTTACGGCTATTCCGCTGCGGGAACCACGACGTTCGCGGAGGGCTCGGCGTCCTCGTCCTCTGCGACCTCGGTGGTGGCGGTGCCACCGACGAGGGCGGCGAGGCGGGCGGCGGCAGCCTCCTCGGCGGCCTCCTGACGCTCGCGGACGGCGTTGTAGCAGTTGGAGCAGAAGACCGGGCGGTCGCCGCGCGGCATGAACGGGATCTCGGTCGTCTGGCCGCACTCGTGGCACGTCGCCGCGTGCAGCTGCCGAGGCGTGCGCCCGCCCCACGAGACGAAGACGCCGTAGGACGGGGCCTCGTCGCGCTCCTCGGGGCGCATCGTGCGGCGGCTCGCGCGGCAGGAGGGGCAGCGCACGGGGTCGTGCTGCAGGCCCTTGGTCGCGTAGAACTCCTGCTCACCCGCCGTGAAGATGAAGGGGCCCTGGCAGTCGCGGCAGATGAGCTCGCGGTCGGCAAACGCCATTGTTCTGTTCCTCTCCCGCACCGCCTCGAACGTGGTCGGAGCGGACGCAACGCAATACGGCGCACGGCAACCGTGCGCTTGTTGGTGTCCCTTGTGGTTGTTGGGGCGCGTCTAGTGTAACGGATCGCGCGCACCGTGACGACCTCCGGGCGGTAGGCTGGGCCGAGGCGCGACCGGCGCAGAGACCGAAAGGGACACACCGTGGCCACGTTCATGCTGAAAGCGCACTACCTCACCCTCAGCGGGGTGCTCGCCGAGGGCTATGCGCGCCGTACCGAGTACTTCCGACAGCTGATCGCCCTCTACAAAGGCGATCTGGTCGCGGTCTACTGGCCGGAGGACACGAGCGAGGCGGATGTGATCGCGATCGTCGAGATCCCGGATCCCACGGCGATGAAGGCGATCGAGCTGGCCGTCAACGAGAGCGGGGTTGTCCAGCTCCGAGTGCTCCGCCTGCTGGATGTGGAGACGATGGACCAGGCGCGGAAGATGCTGCCGCCGTATCGCGCGCCGGGCGAGGACGCGGATCTTCCGCCATCAATCGTCCGATAGGGCTCAGTCCTCAGCACGGAGCATGGCGAGCAGCTTCGTTGTGGTGTTCCAGTTGCGGATGGTCATCGCCTTGTACAGCGGCGAGGACATGACCGTGCTGAGGCGGCTGCGCGTGCGCTCCGCGCTCAGGCGCTGCGAGTAGATGACGCCCTTCCCGGCCCACACGGCATCGACGCCTTCGCGGGGGTTGAAGGCGCGCATGGCCTCGGTGGCCGTGACGCCCATCAGGAAGATGGCGTCGCTGTGGTACGTGTCCGGCGAGTCGCCGAAGCCGCTCGGGCGCTGCTCGACGACCGCCTCCAGCTGGGCGCGGGTGAGCACGAGCACGCGGATGAGGTCGCTGTCGAGGCGGAAGCGACGCGTCAGCATCGCCTCGATCGCATCGCCCACCGCCTTCGCGCGTTTCGAGGACGAGAGCAGCACGTTGCCGCTCTGGATGTAGGTGACGACGTCGCTGAAGCCCTCGTCGATGAGGGCGGCGCGGAGGTCGGCCATCGGCAGCTTGTTCTTGCCGCCGACGTTGATACCGCGCAGGAGGACGACGTAGCGCGCCACGGGCTCCCTCGATTCGCGCGTGCCGCGCCCTGCGTCAGCCGCCGAGGCGCTGCAGGATCTCCTCGACCTCGCGGCTGCGCAGCCAGGCGGCGGTGACCATGAACGAGACGAGGCCGGCGAGGCCGACGACGACGGTGAGCACGAGCGCGCCCCAGGTCGAGTCGATGTCCGTGCCGAGCGCACGCAGCACGAGCGCGAGCAGCACCATCACCTGGCCCATCACGATCGAGGCGGCGAGGGTGCGGTAGATCGAGCTGCTGATGCCGCGGCCTCGCATCTCACCCAGGCGGCCGGCGAGCGCGCGGAAGAGCAGGGCGAACTCCACGATCGCGGCGACCGAGGTCGCGGCGGCGAGCCCTCGGACGCCGAAGGGGCCGACGAGCGCGGCGGAGAGCACGCCGTTCACGACGACGGCGAGCACGGCGAGTGCGACGGGGGTGCGCGTGTCGGCGACGGCGTAGAAGCCTCGACTGAGGATCTCGATGCCGGAGTGCGCGAAGACGGCGACCGCGTACCAGACGAGCGCGGCGGCGACGAGCGCCGTGGAGTGCGCGTCAAACGCGCCGCGCTCCAGCGTGAGCCGCACCACCGGCGTCGCGAGCAGCACGAGGCCGACCGACGACGGGATCGAGAGGAAAAGGATCAGGCGCAGGCTGCGCGCGACCGACTCGCGCAGCGTCTCCATCTGCTCGGCGGCGGCCTGCTGCGCGAGCGTGGGGAAGACGGCGGTCGAGATCGCCATGCCGACGACGCCGACGGGGAGCATGGCGATCAGGAACGCGTAGGTGAGCGCGCTGATCGCCTCGTCAGATACATACGAGGCGAAGAACACCACGATGATGAAGTTGAGCTGTGCCGCCGCGAGGCCGATGACGCGCGGGCCCATGAGCCGTGCGACCTCGCGCACACCGGGCGAGGCGAAGTCGAGCGTGGGCGTCCAGCGCATGCCGATCGCGCGCAGCGCCGGGAGCTGCACGAGCAGATGGCCGAGGCTGCCGAGCACGACGCCGGCGGCGAGACCTCGGACGCCGAAGGGGGCGGCGAGCAGCAGCGCGCCCGCGATGATCGAGAGGTTGTAGACGAGCGGCGCGAGCGCGGGGGCGAGGAAGTGCTGCCGCGCGTTCAGGATGCCGGTGACCATGCCGGAGACGCCGAACATGATCGGCGAGAGCAGCATCACCCGGGTCAGCGTGACGGCGAGCGCGCGCAGCTCCTCGGCGCGGCCACTGGTGGAGCCGAGGCCGGGGGCGAGCAGCGGCACGATCCACGGCGCGAGCAGGAACGCGGCAACCGCCATCACCGTGGTCGCGATGCTCACCAGGTTCAGCACATCGGATGCCAGCCGCCAGGCCGCCTGCTCGCCGTTGCGCATGCGCACACGCGAGAAGGTGGGGATGAACGCGGCGGAGAGCGTCGCGCCGGCCAGCACCTGGAAGACGAGGTCGGGCAGGCGGAAGGCGACCCAGTAGGCGCTGAGGTGCGGGTCGGTGCCGAAGGCGTGTGCGATCGCGACGGAGCGCAGCAGCCCCAGCAACCTCGATGCGATGAAGCCGAAGGCGACCACGCCCGCGGCGGCGAACACGCTCTGCGAGTCCGCTCCCTGCTGCAGGAAGCGGCGGAGGCCGCCGGAGGGAGGGGGTTCGCGCATGGCGGGATCATCCCGGCGGGGGGGAGGGGGGTCAAACCCGCACCGCCGCGCACGGCCGCATGCGGCGCGGGAGTAGCATCGATCGCAGTGTCACTCGCAGTCGCTGTCAGCGAAGGGAGAGCGCGCATGGCGCTCGCGATCGAGGCGCACGACCTCGTCAAGACCTACGGCGCCTCGGTGCGCGCGCTGGACGGCCTCTCGTTCGCGGTCGAGGCGGGGACGGTGTTCGGGCTGCTGGGGCCGAACGGCGCGGGGAAGTCGACGACGATCAAGATCCTCACGACGCTGGCGGTGCCGAGCGCCGGTGGCGCCCGCGTCGCGGGCTTCGATGTGGTGCGCGAGGCGGATCGCGTGCGGGCGGCGATCGGCTGCGTGGCGCAGAAGTCGGGCGTCGACCTCGAAGCGACGGGCCGCGAGAACGTGGTGCTGCAGGGCCAGCTGTACGGCATGGGCGGGCGTGCGCTGCGCGAGCGCGCGGATCAGCTGCTGCACCGCTTCGGCCTCGGTGACGCCGCCGACCGGATGGCGAAGGGCTACTCGGGCGGGATGCAGCGCCGCCTCGACATCGCGATGGGCCTGGTGCACCGGCCTCAAGTGCTGTTCCTCGATGAGCCGACGACGGGCCTCGACCCCGAGGTGCGCGCGGACATGTGGTCGGAGATCAGCCGCCTGGTGGACGAGGACGGCCTGACGATCCTGCTCACCACGCACTACATGGACGAGGCCGACCAGCTGGCGGGCCGGCTGGCGATCGTCGAGCGCGGGCGGATCGTGGCGGAAGGGACGCCGGAGCAGCTGAAGGGCGAACTCCACGGCGACGCGATCCACGTGGAGCTGCGCGAGGCGCACCTCGACGGGCGCGTGCAGGCGGCGCTGGCGGGGGTGGCGGGCATCGGCGAGCTGGTGGTCGAGGGGCACGCGCTCCACGCGCGTGCCGATCACGGCGCGAGCGCGGTGCCGGCGGTGTTGGCGGCGCTGGACGGCGCGGGCCTCGGCGTGGCTTCGGTGACGGTGGCGCGGCCCTCGCTCGATGACGTGTACCTGCGCTACGCCGGTCGTGCGTTCGACCGCACGGACGGGGCGGCGCAGAACGGGGGCGCGCGATGACGTTCCTGTGGCACACGTGGGTGATGACGGTGCGGCACGTGATGCGCCTGATTCGGCAGCCCTGGTACATCGCGGTCACGCTGGTGCAGCCGATCGTGTGGCTGCTGCTCTACGGGGCGCTGTTCCGGAAGGCGGTGGAGATCCCCGGCTTCAAGAGCGACTCCTACATCGAGTTCCTGGCCCCCGGCGTGATCGTGATGAGCGCGCTGTTCTCGTCCGGCTGGGGCGGGATGGCGCTCATCGACGACCTGAACCGCGGCGTGATCGACCGCTTCCTGGTGACGCCGGTACACCGCGCGCCGCTGATCCTGGGGCGGCTCGTACAGGCCTCGATCGTGGTGGTGGTGCAGTCGGTGATCATCGTGCTGCTGGCGATGGCGACCGGGGCGCGCTTCGCGAGCCTGCCGGGGGTGGCGGTGCTGATCCTGGTGGCGGCGATGGTCGGGGCGGCGTTCGGGGCGATCTCGTACGCGATCGCGCTGCTGGCGCGGCGCGAGGAGACGGTGATCGCGGTGATGAACTTCACGCTGCTGCCGCTGACGTTCCTGTCGGCGGGGTTCATGCAGAAGGACCTGATGCCGGGCTGGATGCAGCGCGTGGCCGACTTCAACCCGGTGAACTGGGCGGTCGAGGCGGGGCGCGTCGCGGCGGCGGGCGGCGACTGGGGGTTCGTGGGGCTGCGGGTGCTGCTGCTGGCGGGGTTCCTCGCGCTCGGCCTCGCGGCATCGACCTCGGCGTTCCGGGCGTACCAGCGGTCGGCGTGAGGGCCGGGGCGAGGGGGGCCGAACGGCCCGGGCCGACGACGGCCGCTCCTGCTACCATGCGTGGCATGTATTACCGCGAAACGACTCGTGTCGGCCCCTGCTACCACTGCAAAGTCTCGACGGTGTTCGCGTGCATGTCGTGCGAGAACTTCGTCTGCCCTGACTGCAACAAGACGCACGACAACTACAGCGACCACGAGCAGATCCTGAAGTCGAAGCCGGGCGGCTAGCAGTATCTTGGCGGGCGCTCGCGCGCCCGGGCTCTTCGGCTGGCGTGTCTCGGCGGCGCTGACGCGCCGGGCTCTTCGGCTGGCGCCTCATCGCGCGCTCGTAGGGCGCGTCGGTGGCGGGAGTGGGCGCATTCGCGCCCAGCAGAGAGGGCTGTGCCCCTCTGCACTCCCCCTTCGGAGGCCGAGGCCCGGACTCAGAGGCTGCACGGCGCGGGGTTGGGGCAGATAGACGTAGGCGGGTGAGGCCGCTATCCTCGCAAGTCCGTCCGTGGAGGGACGATCTATGGCTCACTCGAAGCAGGCGAAGAAGCGCATTATCACGAACGAGAAGGCTGCCGCGCGC
>JBAYUZ010000078.1:0-10532 GCA_041674885.1 Dehalococcoidia bacterium | reverse complement strand
GAGGAAGGAGACCTGACCCGCGTTCATGGCGCCGGTGATGTTCTGCCAGATCACGCGCTCATCGGGCACCTGCTCGCGGATCTCGGCTTCCCACTCCTGCTCACGGCCGCCGATCGAGGCGCGCCAGTGGAGGCGCTTCTCATCGAGCTGACGCACCTCCTCGACCCCCTCCATGAACTGCGGGAACTCTTCGAACTGGGTCCACTGGTTGTAGACGGTGCGCACGGGCAGATTGACCTCGATGTCCTTTTCGACGCGTGCCATGTGTGCTCCTCTCCTCATGGTGTGATCACTGGGTGCTGCGACCATAGGCAGCGCGGGGTTACACCTGCGTCGCGGGTGCGCGGGTGCGCGGTTGCGGATGCGCGGCGACAGGCGCTAGGAAGCCTTGCGATCTGCACTTCGATCGGTGCCCATCTCGCGCTGCAACTGACGGCGGCGCGTTGCCATCTGCTCACCGAGATCCGCGAGGCGTTCCTTGCCCAGCTTGCGGGCCTTCGGGAGCATCTCCTGCTCCTCCTCCTTGATGTGGTGCCGCACGTTCTCCGCGAGCACGGTGAACTTCGCCTCATACCGCGGGTCGGAGGGTTCCAGCTCGTGCAGCTCCGCGATAAGCACGTGCACGACGTGATGCTCCTCTTCCGCCTCCAGCACGATGTCCTCTGCGTCCTCCGCCTCCGACTGAAACGCGGGGTAGAAGATCTCCTCCTCGATGCCGGCGTGCACGTCGAGCATCGTCAGCGCCTCCCGAGCGATGCGCGCCTTACTGCGGCTGTTGTTCGTCTGCTCGAACTCGTCAAAGAGCTGCTGAACGGCCTGGTGGTCCTCCTTGAGCATCGCGATCGGGTCGGTGGTCTGCTCGGTGCGATCCGGCATGCGAGGTTGCTCCCTGCTATCACTGGGTGGAGTGAGACCGTAGCGACACGGCGGCGCGCACACGGTCGAGCGTTGCGCGCACGCGGTTGCGGATGCGTATCGAAGTCGGAGTGCGAGTCCGGTCGCTAGCGAATCGTGCGGCGCCTGTGATGCACGTAGTCGAGCAGCACGTAGCGGCCGACCTCCTGCGCGGATCCGAAGAACGCGCGGCCGTGGTTGATGCGCGCGATGCGGCGCATGAACTCGCCGGTGTGAGGGTGGCTGTCGAGGATGAACGTGTTGATGGTGATGCCGTCCTGAGTGCAGCGAACGACCTCGCGCAGGGTCTCCTCCGTCACGTCGGGGATGCGGTGCAGGCCGGTCTCGGGGTCGATGACCGCCTCATCCTCGTCCCAGGAGGCGTAGGCAGCGGTCGGCTCGCCGTCGGTGATGAAGATGATCTGCTTCGTGCCGATGTGGTGGCGCGCCAGCATCTGCCTCGCCTGTCGCAACGCCTGCTGGAAGTTCGTGCCACCGCCGTACTGCACCCAGTGCGAGTCGAGCAACTGCTGCGGCTGCAGCGCGACCACCACGTACGAGAAGGCGATCACGTACAGGTGATCCTTCGGGTACTTCGAGCGGATGAGCGTGTCGAGCGCGATGGCGATGCGACGCCCGGCCTGGAAGCGACCGCCCTGCATCATCGAGTAGCTCATGTCGAGCATGATCACCGTGGAGCACTGGGTCATCGCCAGCGAGGGGCGAACCTCGAAGTCGTCAGGCTGGATGCGGAGCGGCGGTGCGATGCCGTCACGCAGGACGGCGTTCATCAGCGTGCGGCTGGTGTCGACCAGTCCGAACGCGTCGCCCCACGTGAAGCGCTTGGTGTCGTCCGCAGGCTCGAGGCCCGCGCCACGTCTCGTGAGCGTGTGCTCGCCTGCGGGCGCGGCATCGAGCGTGCCGAAGATGTCGCGCAGCGCCTGCTCGCCCAGCCGTCGCATCGCACGAGGGGTGAGCAGCAGCTCGTTGCCACGGCGACGGACGAGGCCGGCGTCCTCCAGCACGCGCGCCATCTCCTGCATGCGCTCCGCCATCCAGCGCGATTCCTCGCCGAGCAGGCGCTGCACCTCGTCGAGGTCGAGGCTGGTGACGTCGTTCGTGCGCTGTGCGAAGCGGAGGCGGCGCTCCAGCGCCTCCAGGTCGTTGAGGTCGCCCATGAGGCGGAGGGCCTCCTGCAACGTGAGCGACTCATCGCCCATGAACGGATAGGCGCTGCCTTGCGTGAACGGGCGCAGCTGCTGTATCAGCTCGGCGAGTTCCACGAGATCCCACTGCAGGCGGTGATCCTGCAACAACGCCTGCATCAGCTCCTGCAACTGCTCGCGCTGGTCGGCGGACATGGAGCGCAGCAGCGACTGCATCTGCGCGACGCGCCCCTGCAGGTGGTCGAGGAGGTCGTCGAGCGTGCGCACCTCCGGCGGGAACGCGGCGCCCCACTTCGCCATGAACGCCTCGAACTCCGGATCGAGGCCGGCGAGGCGGCGACGCAGCAGCTCGTTCAGGTCGCGCGTCATCTCCGCGCTGCGGCGCAGGTCGTCGGCGTCGACCTCGCCGATGCGGCGGCGCATGCCCTCGAAGTACTGCTGCATGAGCTGTCGCTGGAGCACATCCAGCAGCTCGTTGAACCGCTCGCGCGCGGCGGGGTCGAGGAAGTCGTAGTCGCGCAGCGCGCCGACGCGCCCGCCGGGGTCGGGTGGCAGCGCTCGCAACTGGCTCAGGCGCTGCTCCGCGATGCCGCGCAGCGCGGCACGCATACGCTCGGCGTCCGGATCGGCCTTGGCGGTCGTGTCGTACGTCGACGCCGTCCGCGCCTCCGCAAGGCGGCGCTCGACGGTGGCGCGCTCGCGCGTCACCACCTCGTCCAGGCCGCGCGTGATCTCCTCGAACACCGCGTCCAGGTGGTAGCGATCGAGGTGCTCCGCGCGGCGGTCGCGGACGCGATCCAGCAACTCGCGCAGGCCGGGGATCCGCCGGTTGCCGGGGAGGTCGGCGCCCTCCTCGGTCAGGCGACGGACGGAGCGGCGTGCATCGCCGCCGCCCAGCACGTCGCGGGCGATGTGCTCCAGCGCCTCGGTCGCGGTGATCGCGTCGACGCGTTGTGAGCCGTCCCATGCGCGATAGCGGAAGGCGGTCATATGCCCTCGTTGCCGGCGTGCGGCCCGCTCGCACGTTGCGCGGGCTGCCCCCATCGTAGTCGGGAGCACGCGCGCCCGGGGCACTGGGCCATGAGATGGGACGAGGCGGGATGCGGTCGAGCTACGGTCGCCCGGCGCAGCGTCGCGGCCTCTCGCTGCCGGTGCTGGGTGGCGTGCTCGTGCTGCTGCTGGCACTCGTCGTCGGTCAGCTCTGCCGAGGTGTCCCGGCGCTCTCCGCCACTCCTGCGCCCGCGCCGCCCGTCACGACCAGCGGCGTGGCCCCGTTCCCCTGGCCGGCGACCGGCGCCGCCGCGATCGGCCTCGCAGACGTCGGGGTGCTGGGCGCCTCGAACGATGCGAAGCCGGTACCGCTGGCGAGCGTCACGAAGATGATGACGGCGCTGGTGATCCTCGATGGCCACCCGCTCAAGGAGGGCGAGTCGGGCCCGACGCTGACGATCAGCCACGCCGATGTCGCGGAGTACCTGCGCCAGGCAGGGGAGGATCAGTCCGTCGTCCCGATCGCCGAGGGCGAGACGATCACGCAGCGCCAGCTGCTGGAGGGCCTGCTGATCGCCTCCGGCAACAACATGGCGGAGATCCTCGCACGGTGGGACGCGGGGTCGACCGAGGCGTTCGTCACGAGGATGAACGCGAAGGCGCAAGCATTGGGGATGACGCAGACACGCTACGCGGACCCCAGCGGCATCTCGCCCGCCTCGACCGGCACCGCCGCCGACCAGGTGCGACTGGCGCTGGCGGCGATGCGAAACCCGGCCTTCGCGCAGATCGTGGCGATGCCGAGCGCCGACCTGCCCGTGGCGGGGACGATCCACACCACCAACCGCATCCTGGGCCGCTCCGAGATGGTGGGCATCAAGACCGGCACCACGGACGAGGCGGGGGGCTGCTTCGTGTTCGCGAGCATGCAGACGATCGGCGGGCAGCGCCGATTGGTGGTCGGCGCTGTGCTGGGCCAGAAGGTCATCGGCGACGCGTTCGAGGCCTCCACACACCTCGCCGATGCCGCGCCTGCGAGCATCCGCCCCGGCGTCGTCGTGAGCGCCGGGGCGAGCGTCGGCACGGTCACCTCGACGTGGGGGCGTACGACCGAGGTGCGACCGGCACAGGACGTGACGCTGCTGCTCTGGCCGGGGGCGCAGGCACAGACGCGCACAGAGCTCGGGACGCCCTCGGCACCGCTCGCTGCGGGCGATGAGGTGGGCAGCGTGATCGTGGAGGTCGGCGGCCAGCGAGTGAGCATGCCCGCGCGCGCGGTTGAGGCGATCCCAGCGCCCGGCCTGCTCTGGCGGCTGTTCCGCTACTAGGAGACGCACCGCGCCCGCGAGTGCCCGCCGCGGCGCTGCGGAGTATCCTCGACATATGCACGATGCGCTCCGCCTCTCTGTCCGCGAGCTCACCCGGCTCGACGATCCGCTGGTGATCGCGGCGTTCTGGGGCTGGAACGACGGCACCGGCACGGCGATGGCGACCGCGCGCTACCTGCGCAACGAGTGGGATGCGACGGAGCTCGCCTCGATCGACCCGGATCGCTTCTACGACCTGACGGTCGCGCGCCCGGTGATCCGCCGCCGCGACGGCGAGGTCACGGTGCGCTGGCCGGGCACGCGCTTCCACGTGGCGCGCGCCCCGGGTGCCTCGCGCGATGTCGTATTCCTCGTCGGTCGCGAGCCGTCGCTACGCTGGCAGCAGTACGCCGAGCTGGTCGCGGAGTTCATGCAGGAGGTCGGCGCACGGCAGTTCCTGGCAGTGGGGACGCGGCCGGCGCTGGTGCCGCACACGCGACCCGCGACGCTGGTGCTGACCGACGCCGACCCGGTCTTCGAGCAGCTGCTCGGGATGACCTCCGAGACCAGCCGCTACGAGGGGCCGACCGGCATCCAGAGCGTCGTGATCGCGCACCTGCGCACACTCGGCATCGAGACCGGACGGCTCAGCGCGCTGGTGCCGAACTACGTCGCCGGTGCGCCGAACCCGCACGCGATCATCTCGCTCATCGAGCGGCTCGACCGCGCGCTGGGCACCTCCACCGACCTGGAGCCGATCCGCGACGAGATTCGCAGCTTCGAGGACCAGGTGGTGGAGACGAGCGAGGATCCCGCGGGGATGCGCGCGAACGTCGACCGCCTGGAGCGCCAGTATGACGCGAACGCGCCGGAGCCTGAGGCGCCCTCCGTTGCCGATCTCCCAACCGCCGACGAGATGATGCAGGGCATCGAGGAGCTGCTGCGGCAGCACCGCAGCGACGGCGAGGAGCCGGCCCGCTAGCCTCGACTGTCGCTCCCTCGCAAACCCCTACCGCGCATCGATCGCACCCAGCGCGCCACCCTCCGCGCGCTGCATCGCGCTGCCGTCGGCCAGCGCGCGATAGAGCCCGTCCGCTGCGAGGAATACCACCGCGCGGCCGCCATCCGTCCACGCGACCGCCGGGTCATCCATCGCGAAGTCGGTGAGCCGCCGGCGCTGCCCGCTGGCGATGTCGACCGTCCATACGTACGACGGCAGCCCATGCGCCTCGGCCCGGCGGAGGGCGAGGAGGCGGGCAAGCCGCGACCGAGTGAGCGACGTCGGGGGCATCGGCACCAGTGCTCCCGTCGCACCCTCGGCAGGCGCGGCAAAGAGAATGCTGCGTCCGTCCGGCGAGATGCGTGGCGAGCGGATCACGACGAAGACACCGGCAGGCACAATCGAGACCGCCTGTCCACCGTCGCCGTCCGCGACGAAGAGCGCGGGCTTCGTCTGCGCGCCGCGCACGAACGCGAGCCGCTGCCCATCCGCGCTCAGCGAGGGGTCGGTCGCGTCCTCGACCAGCACGCGCTCCGTGCTCGACGCCAGGTCGAAGCGCACCACGCGCGCCGAGCCGACGGCGAACGGGTTGCCGTTCGCCCCCAACCGCACGTCGCCCAGCACCAGCGCGCGGCCATCGGGCGCCCACGCGAGCCCCTCGACGGTCTGCCCGCGCTGGCGATGCATGCGCAGCGTGCGTCCGGCGCTGCCGTCCAGCGGCTGCAGCATGACATCGTCGCCCCAGTCGGCATCGGGGGTGGCGGTGAAGAAGCGGCGCTGCACGTAGGCGACGCTGCGGCCGTCCGGCGACCAGCGAGGTGCCAGCGGGTAGCCGCCACCCTCGTCCAGGATCACCAGCGCTCGACGGGGCCCGTCAAAGCGCTGCACACCGAGGTTGCGATCCACCGTCACCACCACGTCCTCAGTGGGCGCGGGGGCGGTGGAGACAACGCGCCTCGACTCCCCGCACGCGGTGAGCGCGAGCGCGAGCAACGCGAGCGCGGTGAGGCACGACAGGCCGGAGACGGCAGCGAGCGACGGCATCGCCTCGAGTATCGCGCGGGCATCGCGCGGACGCATCGCGGAACCGGTGCGCGTATCAATCGAGCGAGAGTTCGCGCGATTCTTCGAACGGCAGCGGTGCTCGGCATGCCTCCGCCGATACAGCGCTGTAAGGCGGGCTCGGCACGCGTATGCGGGTTCGTTGCGGGGCACCCTCACTCCCTACACTCGGCGCCACGACACGAGCAACACGGCCGGCAGGACTCGCGCGTCCGCCGCCGTCGATGAACCCGGCGACACCGCTCCCCAGGCGTAGGAACCCCACATGCGCATCCCCGTCGCAAGCGTGCTTGGCGCGCTGGCCCTGGCATTGCTCGCCTCGATCGCGGTGCGCACCAGCGCGCACGCCGCAACGCCCACCGGGCTCGACGTCTCGTGGCCCCAGTGCGGCAAGCAGCTGCCGATGACGCCGCTGGCGTTCGCGGTGGTCGGCGTCGACAACGGCAAGGCGTTCACCTCGAACCCGTGCTTCGCGGAGCAGTACCGCTGGGCGGGATCGACGGGCACGCTGCCGGCGCTCTACTTCACGCTGCGCTCACCGCAGGGGGCAACGGCCGCGCGAGGGTTCGAGGGGCCCGCGGGTGTGTGCGCGGCCTCGGATGCCCGCTGCATCGCGCGCAACTACGGCTACCACGCGGCCCGCGAGGCGCGCGCGTACGCGGTGCAGCAGGCCGGGCCGCCGCCCTCCACGATGTGGTGGCTCGACATCGAGACGATGAGCCACTGGAGCACGGATCAGGCCGCGAACGCCGAGGTCGTGCGGGGCGCGATCGAATACCTCAAGGAGCAGGGCGTGCTGTTCGGCGTGTACTCCACGCGCACCCAATGGAACCAGATCACGGGCGGACTGGCGCTCCCCGAGGGCCTGCCGCTGTGGATCGCGGGCGCCCACGACAAGGCCGATGCGCCCACCATGTGCACGCCTCGGTACGCGTTCGGAGGCGGGCAGCTCTGGCTGGTGCAGTACATCGCGAACAACCTCGATCACAACCACGTGTGCGGTGAGCCGATGTCGGTGACGATCCTCACGCGCACGGTCTCGAGCGCGATGGCTACGACCTCGGCGGCGGTGCGCGTGCCCGCGCCTGAGACGCCGCCCACGCCCCTCCCGATCATCGAGGCGGCGGTGCTCCCCTCTGTTCCTGCGGAGCTCGCGCACCTCGGCGGTGCGGGGCTCGTGACGCTGCCGGTGCGCGCCACCACGGCACCACGCACCGACGGCTGCACCGCCACCGCCGCCCCGACCGTAGCAGCTGATTCGCCGTCGAAGGTAGGGGGTGACGCCGACCGTCCACGCCACCGGCACGCCTCGCGGCGGCGTCGTCCAGCGTAGCGCGCTCCGGCGCGTATCACCTCGGCGTCCCGCGCGACCGTGTGCGGCGCAGCACGGGCGTCATCGCTCGGCGCAGACGTTCATCGCACGTTCACGGCGCGTTGAGCGCGCGATCATCTCGCGCCTCGATCCTCGATCCAGCGGAGCCACGATGGCGACGCGCGGAAGGAGGATCGCATGGTGGGTCAGCTGCTTGAACGGCTCACGCTGCAGTCGTGCATGCGCTGCGGTGGTGAGCTTCGCCCGTACGAGGTGAGCCAGTATCACATCACCCTGGCGTGCGTGATGTGCGGCAGCCTGCAGTACGTCCCGACCGCACCGGAGCAGTGGTCGTAGCGCACACCTCGCGCGAGACGACCACGGGGCGCCCGAAGGCGCCCCGTGTGGTGTCCGACCGCGGTCGAGGCGTTACGCGTGGACCGCGATCGCGCCGTCGACCATGAAGATCTCGGCGTCCGTGAACGACGCCTCGTTGCAGACGAGGTAGACGAGCGCGCCCTGCAGATCCTCGGGCTTGCCGAGGCGGCGCAGGGGGATGTAGCGCTCCAGCACCGCGTGCGTCGCCTCGTCGCTCTGCGGGCCGGGGATGCCGTCGTAGAAGCCGAGGCCGAGCGCGTTGACGGTGACACCGCCGCGCACCCACTCGACGCCCGCAGCCTTCGTGAAGCCGAGCACCGCACCCTGCGACGCGCCGAACAGCGCGCCGTTCGGGATGCCACGGTCGTGCAGCACGCTCACGACGTTCACGATGCGGCCGTAGCCGCGCTGCAGCATGCGACTCGCCAGCGCCTGGCAGGTGACGAACACCGTCATCGCGTTGCGGGACAGCTCGTGCTCCCACTCGGCGAGCGAGGACTCGATCACCGGCTTGATGTTCGCACCGTGCGAGGCGTTCACGAGGATGTCGATGGGGCCGTGCGCCCCCTCCAGCGCCTCGACGGCCGCGTTCACGGCTGCCGGATCGGTGAGGTCGACACGCTTCGCGCTGCCCTTGCGGCCCAGCGACCAGCACTCGTTGAGGATCGAGTTGGCCTGCACCTCCTCGGCGCCGTCGTCGTTGGTCGTGGTGACCGAGACGTCAGCGCCAGCCTCGGCCAGCGCGGTCGCCAGCGCGCGGCCCAGCGGGCCGGTGGCACCGGTGACCAGCGCGTGCCGGCCGGTGAGGTCGAAGGGGTTCTTCCCCTCCAGGTCGAACTTGACTCGCCACTCCGGGCGTCGCTCGTTCGTCATGGTCTAGCCCTCCGCGACCGGCACGAGGCCCGCCGGCAGGACACCCGCGGCGATCGCGCCGCCATCGATGAGCACCGTCTCGCCCGACAGGTAGTCGGCCGACTCCGATGCGAGGAAGACGGCCAGCGGGCCGATCTCGTAGGTGATGCCCAGGCGGCCGGCGGTCTGCGCGTCGGCGCGGGCGTTCGGCGCGTCCGGCTCCACGAAGTGCGGGATCGCACCGGGCGCGATGCACGCGGAGCGGATGCCATCGCGCGCGTAGGTCATCGCGTAGGTCTTGGTGAGCTGGATCACGCCGCCCTTGGCGATCGAGTACATGAAGTTGTTGCGGCCGCCCCGGTAGCCCCAGCCGGAGGTGATGTTGATCACCCGGCCGCTGCCGCGCTCCAGGAAGTGCGGCGTGACCTCGCGCGAGCAGACGAACGCCGAGGTGAGGTTGCCGTCGATGCCGGCGTGCCAGTCCTCGTCGGTGAGCTCGACCATCGTCTTGCCGCGACCGGCGCTGCCGCCGCCCGCGTTGTTCACCAGCACGTCCAGGTGCCCGAAGTGCTCGATGACCTCGGCGATCATCCGCTTCACGTCAGCCGTGACGGTGGCATCGGCCTGCACGGTCAGGCAGCGGCGGCCTTTGCCCTCGACGAGGCCCTTCGTCTCCTGCAGCGGGTCGAGGCGGCGGCCCGAGACGGCGATGTCCGCGCCGGCGTCCGCCATGGCGAGCGCCATCGCCTGCCCAAGGCCGGTGCCGCCACCCGTGACGAGCACGACCTTCCCATCCAAACGCAATCGATCGAGTACGGACACTCCGTTGCCTCTCCCCCTCCGCCGCGCGGCGGTGTAGTCGCGATACATCCCCAGCCGTCTCCAACCTCGAGGCGCGGGTCGGCGGGCCGGGGTATCTTACGCGCCCGCTGACCTCACGTGGACGTGAGCCGCCAGACGACACAGCGAGGCCTCGGCGGTCTGCCGAGGCCTCGCGTGTTGGCGTGGAGCCGAGCTAGTCGCGGGTAGCGGTGAAGCTCGACGCGCTGGTGAACGGGCCGGTCTCGCAGAGCGCGACCTCGTTGTTCTTGACCTGGCGGACGCCCGCGGTGCCCATGAGCTGCATCGCGGTCTCCAGCACGTGGCCGAAGCCGTGCACGCGGCCAGAGCCGAGGTTGCCGCCCGACATGTTCAGCGGGTGCGGGCCATCGCGACCGATGGTCTCCGGCTGCGCCCACTGGTGAGCGGTGCCCTTCTCGGCCCAGCCGAACGCCTCGATCCACGTCCACACCATCGGCGAGAAGCCGTCGTAGACGTGCTTCACCGTGATGTCGGACGGCTTGAGGCCGGCCGAGTCGTACAGGTTCTTCGCCTGCCACGCGTTGATCTCCTCGAGGTTCTCGAGGGTCTCGGCGATGCCGGTGCGGCGGCGGTGCCACGGGATGGCGGACATGCCGTTGACGTAGCCACCGGGGTGCGGCGTGTTCTTCGCGCGATCCTCGGTGGTCATCACGACCGCGAGCACGCCGTCACACGGCATGTCGTTGTCGAAGATGTTCATCGGGTACGCG
>JBAYUZ010000077.1:0-10755 GCA_041674885.1 Dehalococcoidia bacterium | reverse complement strand
GGCGACGCGGTGGTGATCCGCTCCGGCGCGGCGGCGTTCTACGCCTCGACGCCGGGGTTCGGGTGGGGGATGGCGGGGCAGATGCCGGGCGTGCACGCGACGGCGGTGGAGTTCCTGCACGCGACCGATGCGGCGCTGGTGATCTGGGACCTGCTGGAGGCGGGCGGCACCGGGCTACCCTCGCGGCTGCGCGAGGGCGGCGAGGCGATCCCGCTGCACGAGATCGCGATCCCGTTCATGGGGATGCCGCTGGTGGACAACGCGGACCTGGAGGCGCTCGCCTCGACGTGCGCGGAGCTGGGGCGGTGGGAGTTCCTGCTAACGCTGGCGCCGCTGCCGGTGGTAGGCGGCACGGGCTCGCCCGTCAATCCGCTCGCGGTGTTCTAGGGGGCATTGCAGCGCCATTTCATCTACCATCCAAGCATGACACCAATGCCTCCCATCGGACTGCCTGTGATGGAGTTGCTCGCCGAGATCGAGCAGTTCGAGGCCGCCGAAAGCGTTGCGGCAACTGGCACCGGTACCCGCCGTGAAGGCGCGCAGTTCGAGGCACTGATTGCCCGCCTGTGGGCAGCAGTCGAGGAGCACGCGATCGTCGCGGGCGCGACCACCAGCGCCATGACAGGCCCTAATGGGCGACGATACGTGCGGCTCTCGGTCGGTAACCGCAGCCTCTCCGTCCCCGCCCCGTCGGTGGGCGCGCGAGCTGCCGAGCACGGCCTGTGGCTGGAAGTGGTGTTCCGGGTCTCCGAACTGGTCGCCGCGTACCCCTCGGAAGCGGAGGCAGTCCGCCGCTATGCGCCGCCTGACGGGCTGTTCGCGGGCGAGCGATACCCGGAGATGTACGACGGGCTCACGACGAGGTTCGACGACACGATCGTCCTCGAGGAGGACGGCGTGCTCCGCGAGAAGGTGCTCCTGGAGTACAAGACCGCGAAGTCGAGTCGTGGTCGGCAGATCGACGGCAACGCCCACGAACGGCTGTCATTTCAGGTGATGCAATACCTGGAGATCGCGACGCGCTATACGCGCTGCTCAATGGTTGTGATCGCGAACGGCGCGTTCGCGCGCTATCGCAACAAGTACCACGTCAGTTTCCACCAGCAGGCGGATCGGCTCGCCAACTTCCGATGGTTCCGGATGGAGCATGCGAGCAGCGTGGGCGAGTACACACGCTTCATCGAAGGCCTCCTTGCGTGGCTGTTCGAAGGTGCCGACCGCTGGGAGCATCCGCGGTGATCAAGTACCTCGGCTCCAAGCGGACACTGCTCCCAACGATCCTGCGTGTCGTGCAGGCGCTGCCGGAGACCCGGAGCGTCATCGACCTATTCTCCGGGACGTCGCGCGTCGGGCATACGCTCAAGGGCGCCGGATTCCAGGTGCTCGCGAACGACCACAACGCGTACGCAGCGGCGCTGGCCGGCTGCTACGTCGCCGCGGACCGCGAGGTCGTGCTGACGGACGCCGAGCGCCTGATCCGCGAGTTCAACCAGCTTCCCGGGAAGCCGGGATACTTCACCGAAACCTTCTGCATCCAGTCTCGGTTCTTCCAGCCGAAGAACGGAGCGCGCATCGACGCGATCCGCGAGGCGATCGAGGCGAAGGATCTGTCGCCCAATCTGCGGAACGTGCTACTGGTCTCGCTGATGGAGGCCGCAGATCGCGTCGACTCCACCACGGGAGTGCAGATGGCGTACCTGAAGCAGTGGGCGCCCCGCGCCTCGAACGACCTGATGCTGCGGATGCCGGACGTACTGCCGCGCGCGACCCGCGGCGCAGGGGCGGCGTATTGCCTGGACGCCTTCGAGGCGGCACAGACGCTTCGTGCGGACGTCGCATACGTTGACCCGCCGTACAACCAGCACTCCTACCTAGGCAACTACCACATCTGGGAGTCGCTCGTGCGGTGGGACAAGCCGGAGGTCTACGGCATTGCCTGCAAGCGCGTCGACTGCCGGGAGCGACAGAGCGTGTTCAACTCGCGGCCGCGGTTCCGGGATGCGCTCGCTACGCTGTTGCAGTCGATCAAGGCGGAGACGCTGATCCTGTCATTCAGCGATGAGGGATACCTGAGCCAGGCCGACCTGGATCCGATGCTCGCCTCGCTCTGGGGTGGAACGGCCCAGGTGACGACGATTAGCCTCGACTATCGCCGTTACGTAGGGGCGCAGATCGGCATCTATAACCCCGCAGGCGAGAAGGTCGGCAAGGTCAGCCATCTCCGCAACCGGGAGTCGCTCTACGTGGTGTCACGGAACGGCGTCAGTCCCGCACTTGCCTCGTTGGCGGCAGCACATAGCGAGCAGCCCGCGCTGTTCAGCGTCTAGCCTCAGCCTCGCGACTCACACTGGCGGAGGGGGTGGGATTCGAACCCACGGGGCTTGCGCCCGACGGTTTTCAAGACCGCTCCGTTCAACCGCTCCGGCACCCCTCCGTCGTCGCCTCGGGCGGGCCGAGGTGTGGGGAGCGTAGCGCAGCGGGCGGGCTCGCGCCTCTCGGGGGCGGGGGTGGGGGCTAGGCCTCGCGGGGCATGACGTGGAGGTCGGCGGTGGGAAGCTCGACGACCCAGCGCGGGCGGGTGGCGATGCCGAGCACGTCGTAGGGGTGCGCGGAGACCTCGACCTCCACGGCGGGGCCGGCGGCGACGGGGTCGAGGCGCAGCGTGTAGGTGCTGCCGAACGCGAGCTCGCTGGTCACGTCGGCGACGAAGCAGTTGGCGGGCAGCGCCTCCCCGGGGTCGAGGCGGCGCAGCAGGCAGCGCTCGGAGCGGATGCAGACGTCGAGCGCGGCGCCCTCCGGGGCGGGCACGCCGACCTCGAACGCCATGCCGGCGACCTCGACGCGGGTGCCGCCCAGGCCGCGCGCGGCGAAGATGTTGCGCACGCCGGTGAGCTCCGCGACGCGGCGCGAGGCGGGGCGCAGGAAGACGTCGGCGCGCGGGGCGGACTGCAGCACGCGCCCCTCCTCGATGACGGCGATGCGGTCGGCGAGCAGGTGCGCCTCGCGCAGGTCGTGGGTGACGCAGACGATCGGCACGTCCAGCTCGCGGCGCAGGCGCAGCAGCTCGGCGCGGAGGTCGGCGCGCAACGCCTCGTCGAGGGCGGAGAACGGCTCGTCGAGCAGCAGCGCCTGCACGGGGCGCGCGAGCGCGCGGGCGAGCGCGACGCGCTGCTGCTGGCCGCCGGAGAGCTGCGCGGGGGTGCGCGCGCCGAGGTCCTCGATGCGCAGCAGCGCCTGCAGCTCGCGCACGCGCGCGGCGCGGGCGTCGCGCTTCCACCCGCCGAGGCCGAACGCGATGTTCTCCTCCACGGTGAGGTGCGGGAAGAGCGCGATCTCCTGCACGAGGTAGCCAAGGTCGCGCTGCTGCGGCGGCAGGTCGATGCCACGGGCGGCGTCGAACAGCGTGCGGCCCTCGATGGTGATCGTGCCCGCGTCGGGGCGCATCAGGCCGGCGATCGCGGCGAGCGTGCGGCTCTTGCCGGAGCCGGAGCGGCCGAACAGCACCATCGTCTCGCGACCTGCCTCGAAGGCGACGTCGAGGTCGAAGGTGCCGAGGCGCTTGCGGACCTCGACGGCGATCATCGCGCGCTCCAGCGGCGCACCTGCACGAGGTGCACGGCGAGCAGCAGCGCGAGCGCGACGCCGAGCAGCACGAGCGAGAGCGCGATCGCGCCGGAGAGGCCTGCGCTCGACTCGAACGCCGCGATGATCGCGACGGGCATCGTCTGCGTGCGGCCCTCGAAGTTGCCGGCGAAGATGAGCGTCGCGCCGAGCTCGCTCAGCGCGCGCGTCCAGCAGAGCACCGCACCCGAGGCGAGCGCGGGCGCGGCGAGCGGCAGCGTGACGCGCCAGAAGGTGCGGAAGTCGGAGACGCCGAGGGTGCGCGCGACATCCTCGTAGGTCTGGTCGACCGCCTCGAAGCCCGCCTGGAGCGAGCGCACGAGGAACGGGCCGGCGACGAACAGCTGCGCGAGCACGACGGCAGCGGTGGTGAAGGCGAGCTCCACGCCGGCGTCCGACAGCAGGCTGCCGATGACGCCTCGACGACCGAACGCGACGAGCAGCGCGACGCCCGCGACGGTCGGCGGCAGCACCATCGGCAGCTCCACGAGCAGCGCGACGAAGCGGCGGCCGGGGAAGCGCACGCGCGCGAGCAGGTACGCGGCGGGCACGCCGAGCGCGAGCGAGAGCAGGAGCGAGAGCGTGGAGGTGAGCACGGAGAGCCGCAGCGCCTGCAGCACGAACGGGCTCGTGAGCCTCGCCAGCACCTCGCCGTCCTGCCAGCCGCGCACAGCAAGCGCGGCGAGTGGGACGACGACGAAGGCCGCGAAGAGCAGGGCCGGCGCCGCGAACAGCGATTCGAGGGAGCGCCGGCCCGCCATCCGCATCCCTTACGGCGCCGGGTCGAACCCGGTGGTGCGCAGCATCTGCTGCCCCTCCGCAGAGCGCACGAACGCGACGAACGCACGCGCGACCTCCGGCTGCTTCGTCGCCTTCAGGATCGCGATCGGGTAGACCGCGATGACGTTGGCGGCCTCCGGGAGCGCGACGGTGCGCACCTTCGTGCCGGACACGGCAGCATCCGTACGGTACACGATGCCGGCGTCAGCCTCGCCCAGTTCGACCTTGGTGAGGACGGCGCGCACGTTCGCCTCGTTCGACACGACGTTGCGCATGGTGGCGTCCTTGAAGGCGGCGCCGTACGCGGGGTCGGCGGCGAGGCGGTCGATGACCTGGCGCGCGTAGTTGCCGATCGGCACGTCGGCAGCGGCGAGCACGATCTTCACGCCGGGCTTCGCGAGGTCACGCGGGGCCTCGATCTTCGCGCGGTTGTCGGCGGGCACCACGATCACCGGCGCGTTGCGCGCGAACGGCGCGGGCTGGCCGTCCGCGAGCGACTTCGCGGTGATCTTGTCCATGTTGGCGGTGTCGGCGCTCGCGAAGACATCGGCGGGCGCGCCCTGGTCGATCTGCGTCGCGAGCGCACTGGACGCGGCGAAGTTGTACTCGACGGTGACGCCGGGGTTCGCCTTCTGGAAGGCGGCGCCGATCGCCTTGAATGACTCGGTGAGCGAGGAGGCGGCGAACACGGTGACCTTGCCGCTCAGCGCCTGCGCGGTCGCACTCGATGCAGGCGCGGGCGTCGACGCACCGCCGCAGGCAGCGGCGAGCGTGGCAGCCGCGAGCAACGCGAGCGCGCGTACCAACATGCGCTACACCCGCTGCCGATAGGCGCGCAGCCACTCGAGCGTGCTGCGCGCGGCGCTCGTGCGTGACTCGACGACGAGGTGGGCGAAGTCATCGGCGCTGAGGTTGGCCGCGCGCTCGTCCAGGTGCGCGAGGTACGCCTCGCACGCCGCGATCTGGGCGTCGACCAGTGCGCGCAGGGCACGGCGGCCATGCCCGCGCGTGAAGTAGACCTTCAGCAGGAAATCGACGCGGACGCGGCGCAGCCGGTCGACCGGCTCCTTCAGCCAGCGGTCGAGGGCGCGCACACCTACCTCGGTCAGCTCGTACTCGGTGCGCGGCGGACGCAGGCCCTCGCGCCGCTCGACGCCGCGGATGAGGCCGCGCGCCGCGAGGTCCTTGAGCGTGCCGTACAGGCTCGCCTGTTCGATCGGCAGCACGATGCCGAGGTCGCCGTCTGGACTGAAGTGGCGCTGCAATTGATAGCCGTGAGCCGGGGCCTCGCGCAGGAGCCCGAGCACGGCGTACTGCGCCGGCGTCACCGTCCCCGGCGTGTCATCGAACTCGGCGATACGGACTCGTGCAGTACTCACGCCGTGAGTATA
This sequence comes from Dehalococcoidia bacterium, assembly GCA_041674885.1. Lineage (GTDB taxonomy): Bacteria > Chloroflexota > Dehalococcoidia > UBA2979 > UBA2979 > RH-chloro-G1. The sequence goes on along the minus strand of JBAYUZ010000077.1, from coordinate 4,963 downwards.
TGAGGCGGTGAGCGTTACGCAATCTCAGGGCGCCGCGACCACCTCGGAGGCCACGCGCACCGCCTCGGTCGATGCGTCGTCGGCTGTCCCGGCGACCAGCGCACCGGTGGCGACGTTCAGGTAGACGTTCGCGACGGTGATGACGGGGTCGATGATCGGGAAGGTCGCGAGGATGAGGATCGAGATCGCGCTGAACGGCAGTCCGAGCGGCTCCGAGACGAGCGCGAGCATGCCGATACCGACGAGCCCCGGCATCCCCACCGTAGCGAGCGAGGCGAGCACCGCCGCGAGGGCGATCACGAGGTAGTCCACGACGCCGAGGTCGATGTAGTAGACCTGCCCGATGAACACGAGCGTCACGGCGAACGTGAGCACCATGCTGTACTTGCAGAGCAGCACCGCCAGCGGGATCACGAGGTGCACGCCGTCGCGGTCGAGCCGGAAGTCATCGGTCATCACGCGCAGCACGGAGGGCATCGCGCTGATGCTGCTGCGCGTGGTGAAGGCGACGATCAGCGGCTCGCGCAGCAGCTGGAGCTGGCGCAGCGGGCCGATGCCGAGTCTGGCCTGCACCACGGCGATGCTGCCAGCGACGATCAGCGCACCGCCGAGGTAGAGCAGACCAATGAGCTTCGTCATGGCGCCGACGACGTCCATGCTCAACTGCGCCGTCTGCCCCGCGAGGATGACCAGCAGCGCGAACGGCAGCGTGAGCAGCGCCGCAGACATCGCGCGCTCGAAGATCCGCGTGATCAGCTCCAGCAGCTCGACCAGGTGGTCGCCGGCGGGCATGCGGATGTTGCCCAGCACCACGCCGACGGTCAGGCTGAAGAAGACGATCTGCAGCGTGTTCGCCTCGGAGAGCGCGGCGAAGGGGTTGCTGGGCACGGTGCTCAGGAGCACGTCCTGCAGCGAGCGCGTCACCGCGCCCTCGGTGGGCGAGGTGATGGAGTCGACCAGCAGCTTGCCGAACGTGGAGCGCGCGTTGCCGGAGAGGTTCGCGCCGGGCTGCCCGATGGCCGCGACCAGGACGCCGAGCACGCTCACCGCGACCAGCGCGAGCGCGAACACGCCGACCGTGCGCCCCAGGAAGCGCCCCGCGTACCCCGCGAAGAACACCTTCGCCAGGCTCGCCATGAGCGAGGCCGCGATGATCGGCAGCACGCACATGCGCAGGAAGTTGAGGTAGAGATCGCCCAGCTTCCCGACGAGCGGGTGCAACGCGAACGCGGGCGCGAACACGCCGAGCAGGATGCCGCCGACCGCCCCGCCCAGGATCACGGGAGTGCTGCGCAGCACCTTCGACAGCGGGGGCATCAGGGCTGCTCCGGGCGGGGGTAGCGCGTGAGCAGCTCGTTCACGGTGAGGCGCACGCCCTTGAGCTCCAGGTAGGTGTCGAGCCAGTACTGGAGCTGCGGATCCGCGACCGCGATCGCGATCGGGTCGGTGCGCTTCGGGAGCATCTGCACCTTGACCTCGATGAGGCGGTCGGGGCGCTCGAAGATGTACTGCTTAATCTCGTTCTCGTCGTAGAGCACGGCGATCACATCGCCCGCGAGCACGGCGGCGAACATCGCCTGCTTGTCGCGGTACTCGATGAGATCGGCCTCCGGGAAGAGGCTGTGGCCGAAGCCGACGTACGAGGTGCCCTGCACCGCCCCCAGCCGCCGCCCCGGACGGTTCAGCGCCTCGATGATGTCGCGGTCGTGGCTGAGGCCGGCCGAGGCGAGTGCGACGCGGTTGATGAGCAGCCCCTGGCCGAGCTCGATGTACGGCTGCGTGAAGCGGACGCGCTGGGCGCGCGGGAGCGTGATGCTGAGCTTGGAGATGCCGATGTCCGCCTCGCCCTTCGCGACGAGGTCGACGACGCCATCGAACGTGGAGGCGCTGCGGTTGAACATCAGCTCGACGCCGAGCTCCTGCGCGATGCCACGCGCGAGATCGATATCGCTGCCCGCGAGATTGCCCTTCGCGTCCACGTAGAAGAATGGGTAGCGATCGACGCTCACGACCGCGACGACGATCTTGCCCGCTGCGATCAGGTCGGCGACCCGGCCGCTCCCCTGCGCGCGCGCATCCGAGGCGGCGTCCGCAGCGTCGATACGCGTGGCGGGGGGCGCGAGCTCGTGCGCGGGGCGCTCGGCGCCTGCCGCAAACGTGGAGACGAGCGCGAGCATGAGCGTGGCCAGCAGCGTGCAGACGACGACGAGACGCGGCATGGTGCCGCCTCGGTCGCTACGTGGCGGGTTTGAGGGTGTCACTACGCGCGGAACACGACGATGTTGCCTCGTCGATCCACGAAGACAACACGACGCTTCAGGCGGCCGCGGCCGCGCGGGCGGAGCACCCAGGCGATGGCACGCGCGATGAGCTTCGGCACGATCAGCATCACCCAGGCGACCAGCCGCATGATCTTCGTGATGAGGCCGGGATCCTTGATGACCGCGATCGTGTTCGCGCGGTACTCGACGTGTCCCTCGCCCGCGATGATGCGAACGGCGTTCTCCAGCCGCTGACTGCGCTCGAACAGCGTCGCGGGGCCGCGGCGTCGCCGTCGAGGCTGCGTCGGGGCCTGCGCCTGCTCCCGCGCCTGGGCGAGGAGGTCGGGTGGCGCCTCGGCGAGGCCGGCGGAGATGCGCGTCTCGGTCGGCTCGTCCTCGCCCTTGCCGCCGAAGAGGCCGGGCAGCGACACGCGGAAGAGGCGGGTGAGCGCGCGACCCTGCGCGGTCTTCAGCTCGTCGGGGAGCACGTCACGCTGGAGCTGCCGGGAGGCGCGGCGTGCCAGCGTCTCCGCCTCCTGTGCGGGGGAGCGCGTGCTGGTGAGCAGGCGTAGCGGTGCTGCAGCGATCGTGCGCAGGAAGGACACGGCTTGAACCCCTCCAGCCGTCCCGGTGGTGCGGATTATCGCGTAGACTGTGCCCGCCCACAACCAACGCAAGACGCGCGTGGGCCCGCGAGACGGCTGCCAGAGGCCGTCGCGGACGGCCCTCCCCACTGACCGGAAACCACCGCCTGGCGATGCGCACACGCACCGGCCTCGGTTGCCTGTCTCCACGCCGCGCCCCCGAGGCGACGGCGACGTTCTCACGCGTCACGACCCGCCCGAGGACGGTGGTGCCATGGCGCGCCTGAACGCCGTCCAGTTGCGCGTCCCCGGCGAGCCGGTCGCCGTCGAGCCGGGCACGGCCGCGACCTTCGAGGTCGAGGTGTTCAACGCCTCCGACATCGTGGACGAGTACGCGATCGACACCGTGGGCATTGACCCGCGCTGGGTGTCGGTGGAGCCGGAGCGCATCGCACTGTTCCCGTCGACGGGCGGATCGGCGACCGTCACGATCGCCGTCGGCTCGCCGTACGCGGTGCCGGCCGGCCTCCGCCGCATCGGCGTCCGAGCGCGGTCGACGATCGCCGAGGAGCGCGCGCGCGTCGAGGAGGTGCCGCTGGACGTGGCGCCGACGGCGGGCGCGCTGCTGGAGCTGCACCCGGTGAACATCCGCGGCGGGCGCGCGGGCGCGGGCGTGGCGGTCGTGCGGAACCTCGGCAACACCGTGCTGGAGGTCGATGTGCGCGGCGCCGACCCGGAGAGCGCGCTCGACTTCCAGGTGACGCCGTCGCATCTCACGATCCCGCCCGGCGACGAGGCGTGGACGGTCGTCGAGGTGAAGGGGCGCCCGCTCATGGGCATCGATGCACAGCGCCCGTTCCTCGTCGCCGCCTACACCGGCGATCCGGACGCGGAGCCGCCGAGCGCCGCCGGGACGTTCATCCAGTCGCCGTGGCTGCCGGACCTCGTGACCCGGCTGGCCGGGCTCCTCGTGCTCACCGTGCTGCTGGTCGCCGGCTTCGTCACCGGCAACAAGATCGTGAGCGGCGAGCTGCTGGGTGGGAACGAGCCGGAGGCGACCGCGACCCCGGAGGCGGCACCCGGCAAGCCCGGCGAGCTGAAGGCCGCATCGATCAACGCGGAGACGCTGGTCGCGGGCGCGAGCGGGACCGCGACCGTGACGTTCACCCTCGCCCAGGTGCTGCCATCGACGGGCGTCGTCGTGGTGACGTTCCCTGACGGCTTCGCGCTCAACGCCGACGGCAAGACCGAGCTGGTCGCCGCGACCGGCTACGACGGTCGCTCTCGCTTCGAGGCCGCCGAGCGCACGGCGATCATCACACGCGGCGGCGACGGCACGCCGACGGCGGGCGGCATCTCGGTGACGCTCGTCCTCTCGCACGTGCGCAGCCCCGGCGTGAGCGGCCCGACGCCGCCGATCGCCCTCGAGGTGCGGGACGGCAAGGGCACGGTGCTCGATGCGGGGAATGCGCCGCCGCTGGCGCTGACGCCGGGGCAGTTGATCAAGGTCGCGGCGCTGCATGACACGTTCGCGGCGGCGGCGACCGGCAAGATCGCGATGACGTTCCTGCTGGCGAACGACCTGCCGGGCGACGGCCAGCTGCAGTTCGTGTTCCCGAAGGGCTACGGCATCGCCAACGCACAGCTGGGCGCGAGCGCCGAGGTCGTGCCGCCGCCCGGCGGCGCACCGGTCGCGAACGGCGGTTCGCTCAAGCTGAAGATGGACGGCCAGACCGCGCTCGTCACGCGCGGCGGGGGCGGCGAGGCGGTGAAGCGCGGCTCGACGATGACGCTCACCTTCACGGGCGTGCAGAACCCCGGCGTCGCGGGCAAGACCGGCGCGTTCACGGTGCAGACGAAGACGGCGGCCGGCCTCACGATCGACCAGGGGGAGGCGCCGCCCGCGGCAATCACCAGCGGCAAGCTCGTGACGCCCGTCGTGACGCTCGCGAGCCCCGGTGCGGCCGAGGTGGGGAACGTCTCGATCCTGCTCACCGTCCCGGCGGAGCTCGGGGGCGGCGCGCGCATCATCGTGAAGTTCCCGGACGGGTTCACGCTCAACAAGAACGGCCCGACGACGGTGCAGGGGAACGCGGTCGCTGGGCTCGCGGGCGCCGC
>JBAYUZ010000076.1:0-10772 GCA_041674885.1 Dehalococcoidia bacterium | reverse complement strand
GCGGTCTCCGGGTCGCCCGGCGCGGCTGCGGCCGGCCTGCACCTCGCGGAGCGCGGCGTGGACGCGCCGCACGCGGCCGATGCGATCCGTGCATGGCGCCGACCGTTCGCGCGCATCGAGCTGGGGCTCGAGGCGCTGAACCTGGGCGTGCCGTGCGCGATCGACATCTCCGACGGCCTCGTGCAGGACCTCGGCCACATCGCCGAGCGCTCGAACGTCGGCATCGAGGTCGACATCGAGGCGCTGCCGCTGTCTCCGGCGGCGGTCGCGCTGTTCGGGTCGGAGGCTGCTCGCGACTTCGCGCTCGCGGGCGGTGATGACTACGAGCTCATCCTCGTGGCGCGCCACGGCGTGCTGGAGGCGCTGGAGGGCGTGACGATCATCGGTCGCATCGTGGAGTCGCATCCGGGGGAGGTCGTCGTGCGCCAGCCCGACGGCGCGCCGTACCCGATTCCCGAGGGCTGGGATCAGCTGCGCGCCTGGCCGCTGCACTGACCGTCACGCGATGACCACCGCCAACCGCATCGTCATCACTACCGCGACCGCGGCGCGCACCCGTGCGCTCGGGCGACGGCTGGCGCGGCTGCTGCGCGCCGGCGACGTGCTGCTGCTGCAGGGGCCGCTGGGCGCGGGCAAGACGACGCTCGCGCAGGGCATCGGCGCGGGGCTGAAGGTCGAAGGGCCGGTGCGCAGCCCCACGTTCGTGCTGATGACGAAGCACGGCCTATCCGAGGACGCACCGGCGGCCTCGCTGCCGCTGTACCACGCCGACCTCTACCGGCTGGACGCACCGGAGCAGGTCGAGGAGCTGGCGCTGGAGGAGCAGGCGCGCGACGGTGTGCTGCTGATCGAGTGGCCGGAGCGCGGCATTGAGGTGCTGCCGGCGGGGCACCTGCTGATCGTGCTGGAGCCCGCCGCCGAGGGCACGGCGCGCCGCCTGACCATCGTTGCGGTGGGTGAGCGGTATCGCCACATCCTGGATGCGCTGCAGGCTGCGGGCCTGGCCGACCGGTCGTGAGCGCGCGGGCGGTTGTCCGTGCGGCGATCCGCGTGTTTCCTGTAGCCCATGCCTGAATCCGGCCTCGACGGCCCTACTGGACTGGCGCTCGGCATCGAGGCGGCGTCGGACGACGCGTCCGTCGCGCTGCTCGACGGCGAGCGGGTGGTCGCCGCCGTGCGCTGGCACATCGCCTCGACGGCATCGCGCGAGCTGCTGGGAGCGATCGACACGCTGCTGCGCGAGGCTGGTGTGGCGCGCGAGGCGATCGCGTCGATCGCCGTCGACGTCGGCCCCGGCGGCTACGGATCGCTGCGCACGAGCGTCGCGACCGCGCAGGGGCTCGCCGTCGCGCTCGACGTGCCGCTCGCGGGGGTCGACCGGCTGGAGGTCGCGGCGTCGCCGCATCTCTCGCCCGCGCGGGCTGTGGTTGCCGTGCACGACCTCGGTCGTGCCGGGATCGCGTGGACGGCGTTCGCGCCGCACGCGGGCACGTTCACGCGCGCGCCTGAGCCGCTTGGCACGACGCGCATCGACACCATTGATGAGTGCGTGCGCCGTGCGCCGCTGGGCGCCGCCTGGTGTGGTGACCTGAGCGCGGAGCTGCGGGCCGCCATCGTGAGCGTCGGCGGGAGTGCTGTGGAGGTCGCAGGGGCAGACACAGCGGCGCAGAGCGGCGACACTGGCGCGCGGGCCGCGCTCGACGCCGTCGACGTGGTGCACCTCGCGAGGGCGCGTCATGCGTACGGCGACGCTGCGGCGGTAGATGTGACCTACCTGCGCCCGCCCTCGATCGGGGCGCGCCGGGCACTGGGCTAGTCGGATACGGGACGGAAGGGGCACCGAGGTGGAACGGACGCTGATCCTCATCAAGCCGGACGCCATGCAGCGCGGGCTGGCCGGCGAGATCATCACGCGCTTTGAGCGGCGTGGTCTGCGCATGGTCGCCATGCGCCTGCTGAAGGTCGACAAGGCGATGGCGAAGAAGCACTACGGCGAGCACGTCGGCAAGCCGTTCTTCGACGGGCTGGTCGACTACATCACCTCGTCCCCGATCATCGCCGCGGTCTTCGAGGGCACGAACGCCGTCGCCGCGTCGCGCCAGCTCATGGGATCGACGCGCCCGACCGAGGCGGCGCCCGGCACCATCCGCGCCGACTTCGGGCTGGAGGTCGGTCGCAACCTGGTGCACGGATCGGACTCCGTGGCCAGCGCGAAGCGCGAGATCGACATCTTCTTCTCGGGGCAGCGCATCGCCTCGTGGTCGCGCAACGTCGACCCGTGGGTGTTCGAGAACCCGTAGGCCGCACGCCTCGATGGCTGCATGACGAAGGGCGCTGCCACCGGCAGCGCCCTTCGTGCGTTTGCGTGGAGTGGTGGTAGGAGCGCCTCGTACGCTGGGCGCGTCGAGGGAGGCACGCGATGTGGTGGCAGGACTTGCTGTGGGGTGTCTGGAACGGCCTGACCGCGTGGGCCGTGTTCCTGGCGCACCTGTTCGGCGCGTGGTCGGAGTTCCCGTTCTACCACGTCGCGCGATCCGGTGGCTGGTACGACTTCGGGTTCCTGCTGGGCGCGGGGGCGTGGAGCTGGGGGCCCGCGGGCGGCGGGGCCGCGACGCGGCGACGGTCACGGCAGCGCGGGGATGAGACGTGAGCGTCTACTGGACGCGCACGACCTCCTGCGCCTTCGCCCACAGCCCCTCGAGGTTGTAGCGGGCACGCTGCTCCAGCGAGAACAGGTGGACGATCACGCCGCCCAGATCCAGCAGCACCCAGCCGCCCTCGGCCTCACCCTCGCGCCGGACGGCACGCGGCGGGTCGAAGGCGTTGCAGGCGCGGTCGACCGCGTCGATGAGCGCGGCAAGCTGCCGCTCGTTGTCGGAGGTGGCGATGACGAAGTAGTCGGTGAACGCGGAGAGCGAGGTGAGGTCGAGCATGACCACATCCGCCGCCTGCCGGTCGACCAGGACGTCGACGATGTGGTGCGCGAGCTCTGAACCGTGCAGCGAGTGCCTCCCCGCGTGTGCGTGGCCTGCAGTATACCAGCCAGCCTCGTTCGGCCTGTGGGTGGCTAGCGGGAGCAGGCGGCCTCGACCGTGGAGGTCTGCACAGGGCGGCCGGCGCCCGGCTCGACCCGCAGCGTGACCGCCAGGCTGTTGTTGGCGAACGAGTAGTCGGTGATCGTCGCCATCGAGGCCGGGCCGAGGCCGCTCATCCCCTGCAGCGTGCCGGTCGCCTTCCCATCGAGGGGGATGCGCAGGGACATATGGCCCAGGAAGTCGGAGTGCGCCTCGATCTCCATGTCCTCGCCGACGAGCCGAAACGGCGCCTCGAATGTGCCGCCGGAACCGCCGAAGACCGGCCCGCCGACCTCGAAGCGGATCGCGCCGCCGCTCCCGCCCGCCTCGATGCGGGTGGCGAAGGCGCCGGAGGTGCCCATCGTCGCGTTGCGCCACTGGCCGACGCAGCGCGTGCCGTTGAGCGCCAGCAGCCGGTTGGCGCCGCTCGCGGGCGTCGGGGCGGCGGTCGAGGTGCTGCTCGCGGCGGCCGTGGCCGATGCGACCGCGGTCGAGGTCGGCGTCGTGCTTGCGGGCGTGACCTGCACGCCGGGTCGTGAGCAGGCGGTCAGCATCACCAGCGCGCAGGCAGCGAGGAGCAGTCGTGTCGTGGGGCGGCTCATCGCGCGATCGTAGCCGCCGCGCGCCGCGCTCGCACGTCGCGAGACCGGTCGCGGCGGCCTCGTGCTCTACAATGGGCGGATGAGCGAGCGTCCGCGTGTCCTGGTCGCGATGTCGGGCGGCGTCGACTCTGCCGTTGCCGCCGCGCTGCTGCACCAGCAGGGCTATGACGTCGTTGGCGTCACGATGCGCCTGTACACCGAGGCCGACGAGACAGCGCTGCACTCCCGCCGCGCCTGTTGTGGCATCGAGGATGTCGCGGACGCGCGCGCCGCAGCGCAGCGCATCGGCATCCCGCACTACGTGCTCAACATGGAGCGCGAGTTCGGCGAGGACGTCATCGACCGCTTCGTGCAGGCGTACGCCGAGGGGCGCACGCCGAACCCGTGCCTGGCCTGCAACCAGCATGTGAAGTTCTCGACGCTGCTCGATCGCGCGGTGGCGATGGGCTGCGACCTGCTCGCGACCGGCCACTACGCGCGCGTCGACCGCGCCGAGGATGGGCGCTACCGACTGCGCGCCGCCGTCGATCCGCTGAAGGATCAGTCGTACGTGCTCTACACGCTCGACCAGTCGGCGCTCGCGCGGACGCTCTTCCCGCTCGGCGACCTGCCGAAGACGGAGACGCGCCGCATCGCTGCCGCGCTCGGGTTGCCCGTCGCCGACAAGCCGGACAGCGCCGACATCTGCTTCGTGCCGGGTGGCGACTACCGCGAACTGCTGCGCGCCCGTGGCGTGGCGTTCGAGGCGGGTGAGGTCGTGGATGCCGCAGGCAACCTCATCGGCACGCATGAGGGCGCTGCGGGCTACACCGTCGGCCAGCGCCGCGGGCTCGGGCTCGCTGCCGGGGAGCGCCGGTACGTCACGGAGATTCGCCCCGAGTCGAACGTCGTCGTCGTTGGCGACCTCGACGACCTCTCCTCGACCGCGCTGTGGGCGGGCGAGCCGTCGTGGGTTGGGGCGCCGCCCGCGCCCGTCGAGGTGCTGACCGCGCGCGTGCGCTACCACGGCGCGACGGTCGAGGCGCGGGTGAGCGAGTGCAGTGCGACGGGCTTCCGCGTCGACTGCGCGCGCCCGGTGCGTGCCGTCGCGCCGGGGCAGGCGGTCGTGCTCTACCGCGGCGACGAGGTCGTTGGCGGGGGCACCATCGAGCGCCGCCTCGCGTAGCCTCGGTCGACTGCTGCGGCGGGGCGCGTTGGCGCTCCTTCGGCGGTCGCGTACGATGAGGGCGAAGGACGTGCCATGAGCCTTGAGCAGCTGCGCGACATTGTGGTCATCGTCTACGGTGTGGTGGGCATCCTGCTCGTCGCGGTGCTCATCATGGTCGCGATCGCGCTGCTGATCTCCGTGCGCGCGCTCACGCGGGTGGTTCGCGACCTGATCGAGGATCCGCTGAAGCCGACGCTGGGCGAGGTGCAGGCGGCCGTACACGACCTGCGCGGCACCACCGAGTTCATCACCGACACCGCCGTCCACCCGCTGATCCGCGTCGTCGCGATGGGCCGAGGCCTGAAGAAGGGCATCTCAGTCGCCGGCAGCCTCGGTCGGAAGCGCGAGTAGCGGCCGATGATCCGTCTGGGCATCGCCGCCGCTGCGGGCTACTTCGCCGCCCGTGCGCTCCTCGACCACGAGGTGCCGGAGCAGTGCCCCGCGCCGCTGCGCGGCCCGCTGCTGACGGCGCAGGCGCAGCTGCGGGAATGGCGATCGCTCGCCCGCGAGGCGCTCGATGCCGGCCGCCGCGAGCGTGACGCCGCCGAGCGTGACCTGCACGACGACTACCTGGGCCGCACGCACCGCCGCTAGGACCTCGACCGCCTGCGATCACGCCGGTTTGAGTGAGCCGCTCCCGCCTCGATATACTTGCGAGCGGAGAGGTGTCCGAGTGGTTGATGGTGCCGCTCTCGAAAAGCGGTAGGCGAAAGCCTCGCGGGTTCGAATCCCGCCCTCTCCGCCACAGATTCGCTCATGGACTGCCCGCGCCCGTCTTCGACGGCCCGCTTCAGCACCAACCGCGCCGCCGGCCACACTCCGCCGGCTTCGTGCCGAGCATCCTCGTGGCGACCCTTCGCGTCGGTCTGACGACCGGAGCGCGCCGCACCGCGGAGAGGTGCTGGAGTGGTTGAACAGGCACGCCTGGAAAGCGTGTAGGGGGAAACCCCTCGCGGGTTCGAATCCCGCCCTCTCCGCCAGACACACACCCTGCGCAAGTCTCGTCCGCCGCCGGCTCCGGTGGCTGCGGCTCGGAGCGGGGCCTCAGAGCGTGCGGCTAGAACGCGGTGCGCACCGCGCGCACGACAGTGCGGCTGCTGTACTCCTGCGTTGCGGGGTTGAAGTCGCCGTCGCAGGTGACGATGGTCAGCGCGTCCCCACCGACATCGTGCGCCAGCAGGTCGCCCCAGTTCCCATTCTCAGCAGAGATCGAGCGCACCCACTGCACGGTGTAGGTGAGTGTGCGGCCATCCATCTGGAGCTGGATCTGGTCGGAGTTGGGCTGCGCGGTGCGCAGCAGGGCGAAGACCGCCAGGCCGGTGTAGTTCGCGTTCGCGTAGGGCAACTTGTACGAGTAGTCGACGTGGCCGGAGAGCACGGCGTTGCCACCCTGGCCGGGCATGCCGCCGTAGTGCGGTGCGACCGCGAAGTCGTACAGCACGACATCGGCGGGGCCGGTTGGCGATGGCATGTCGAGCGAGGTAGGCACGGAGCGGACGCCGATCGGCGCGTCGATGCCGAGGCCGGGGATGCGCAGCCGGCCGCGCTTCGCGGTCGGCGGGTCGCCGAAGCGCTCCTTCAGCTCCTTCAGCGAGGTGATGGTGGGCACGCCCGTCTCGGTCGGTTTCGGCTCCACGATCGGGACGGTCGAGGTTGGCTCGGCGGTCGCGACTGCGGTCGCCTGCGCGACGGGCGCTGCCGGGGGGCGTCCCACGCCGCTGCCGGCGGCGGCCACAACGACCAGCAGCACGACCGCAAGCCCCGCGACGCCAAGGGCGCTGCGGCGGGAGCGGTCAAGCGCGGCCCACCACTCGATGAGCGGCTTCATTGCACGGCCTCCGTCAGGACATTGGGAGCAGCGTCAATGCTGATCACTGTACACGGAGCCGCACGTGGCGTTCCACGCGTCGAGGAGCATCGGCGCTCGTGGTGGGGGAGCGGCGTCAGGCCGTCGGCTGGTGCTCCCGGGTCAGGTGCGGGACGGGGGACTCCGCCGCGGCGGTCACCACGGCGTCGAACGCCGAGATGAGGTTGTGGAGCTGCTCGGCGGTGAAGCGCTCGAACAGGGTGTGGAGGTACTCGCGGGAGGCCGAGGAGATCGACTCGACGGCCTGCCCGCCCTTCTCGGTGAGCGCGAGCTGGATGCGGCGGCGGTCGTCCGGATCCTCGCTGCGGAGCAGCAGCCCGCGGTCAACGAGTCGATCCACCTGCTGGCTTGCAGCCGAGGTGCCGACATCGAGCCGCTGCGCCAGCGTGCGGAGATCCGTGCCCGGGTCGCGGCGAACCAGGAACAGGATGCGGAGCTGGGGGAACGTGATCCCCATCTCCTCCCACACGTGCAGGCGGAGCGGGTCAAGGAGGCGCGACACCCGCGCGTAGGCGGTTGCCGCCTCCGACACCAGGCGGTGGTCAGGGTGGGCCACAGGACACTCCGCACTCAATCGTCAGGCATGCTGCGATAGTTTACACTATCCGCACGAACGAGCATGAGGCGAGGTACGCATGCACGCAAGAGCCGATAGGCCCGGAAGGACGCGCGGCGCGTCGCAGGGCGGCGGAGTGCTGCGCGGCTTCTTGTCCCTTGCGAACCCGCAGTTCCGGATGCTGTGGTTCGGCCTGCTGTTCTCGCAGGGCGCGATGCAGATCAACCTCGTCGCGCGGTCGTGGCTCGCGTACCAGGTGTCCGGCTCCGGCGCCGCGCTCGGCATCGTTGCGGTCGCGTCGGGGCTGCCGATGGGGCTGTTCTCGCTGATCGCGGGGGCCATCGTCGACCGCGCCGACAAGCGCCGTATCCTCCTGCTGGTTCACAGCTGCCTCGCGGTGCTCGCGCTCGCGACGGCGGTACTGGTGCACATGGGCATCACCGAGGTCTGGCACCTCGCGCTGGTCGGTCTGCTGCAGGGCATCGTCTTCGCGTTCAACTTCCCGACCCGCTCGGCGCTGATTCCTACGCTCGTCCCCGACGAGGAGCTGCCGAACGCGATCGCGATGAACTCGACGGGCCTGAACCTCAACCGCGTCGTGGGGCCGAGCATCGCCGGCCTGCTCATCGGCTGGCAGCCTGCGGTCGCCTTCGATGTGATCGCGGTGCTGTACGTCATCTCCGCGCTGATGCTGCTGCGCCTGCCGAAGGTGGTCACACCGCCGCGCCTCGGCTCCCCGTTCCGCGACATGCTCGATGGCTTCCGGTACGTGAGCGGCGACCGGACGGTGACGGCGCTGCTGCTGCTGGCGCTGGTGCCCACGCTGCTCGGCATGCCGTTCCAGCAGTTCCTGCCGGTGTTCCAGAAGGATGTGCTGCACGTCGGCGCATCCTCGCTGGGGCTGATGTTCACGGCGGTTGGCGTCGGGTCGCTGGTCGGGTCGCTGGGCGTCGCGTACATACCGCAGGAGCGTGCGCGGTGGTTCCAGCTGCTCGGCGGCTTCGGCTTCGGGCTGTCGCTGATCGGGTTCGGGCTCGCGCCCACGCTGCCCATCGCGCTCGTGATGCTGGCGCTCGTCGGGCTCACCAGCCAGGGCTACTTCGTGATGAACAACGTGCTGCTGATGGCCGCGACCGACCGCCGCTACTACGGGCGGATGATGAGCATCTACATGCTCACCTGGTCTGCGATGCCGATCGCGGTGTACCCGATGGGCGTGCTGATCGATCAGATCGGCATGCCGTGGACGCAGGCGGGTTCGGGCGTCCTGCTCGCGATCTTCGTCGCGATCGTGGCGCTGGTGCCGAAGCGCTCGTCGTCGCGCGTCGACGAGCGCGGCGCCGACAGCGGGCAGCCGAGCGCGGAGGCGGCTGGCTAGCCGGTCGGCCTCGTCACGTATCATCGATGGATGAGCGGACCACCTGACGAGCAGGCTCGCACCGACCTGCGCTACGCGATGACGCTGCAAGGCGCCGGCGACGTGGACGCCGCGCTGGAGGCGGCACGGCGCATCGTCGCGCGCGTGCCGGGCTACGGCGAGGCATGGGCGTACATCGGCAACACGCTGGTGACGCGGAAGCGCCGCTTCGCGGACGGCATCGCCGCGCTGGAGCTCGCGACCACGCTCTGCGCCGACGACGCGACCGTCTGGTACACGCTGGGCTGGTGCCGCGAGTACGCCGCCAACGCGCTGGCGCGACCGAAGGGCGGCAAGGTGCAGTCCGCCGACCAGCACGTCGGCGTCGATGCCGACACGCTGTACGCGCAGGCACGCGACGCGATGCTCCACGCGCTCACGCTCGACCCCGAGGAGGGCCTGCGCGGCGACATCGAGGACATCCTGGACGTGATCGCCAATGTGACCGGTGAGCCGTGGACGGACAGGCCGCATAACCGCCGTGTCCCCTGAACGGCCACTCGCCTCGATCGATCTCGACGCGCTGCTGGTGCTCGCGAGCGCCGTCGCGCGCGAGGCGGGCGCGACGCTGCTGCGCCTGCGCGAGGTCGCGCGCACCGATGTGACGACGAAGAGCAGCGTCACCGACATGGTGAGCGACGCCGACCGCGCCTCGGAGCGACTGATCGTGGAGCGCATCCTCGCCGCGCGACCGCACGACGCGATCCTGGGCGAGGAGGGCGGCGAGCGCCCCGGGACGAGCGGCGTGCGCTGGATCGCCGACCCGCTGGATGGCACCACGAACTACCTCTACGGGCACCCCGCCTTCTGCGTCTCGATCGGCATCGAGTGGGACGGCGAGGCGGTTGTGGGTGTCGTCTATGACCCGTCGGCTGATGAGCTGTTCGCGGCGGTGATTGGCGGCCGTGCGACGTTGAACGGCTCGCCGATCCGGGTGAGTGCGAAGGCAGACCTCCCGACGGCGCTGATCGGTACCGGCTTCAACTACTCGGCACAGGAGCGCGCGGAACAGGGGCGCGTGCTGGCGCATGTGCTGCCGCGCGTGCGCGACATTCGCCGGCGCGGCGCGGCGGCGCTCGACCTCTGCTGGGTCGCCTGCGGTCGTCTCGATGCGTATTTCGAGCGCGGCCTGCAGGCGTGGGACATGGCTGCCGGCGACCTGATCGTGCGCGAGGCCGGTGGCGTGACTGCGGCGATCGAAGGCGGCCACGCCGTCCCCGGCTCGATGGTGGCGGCGCCACCCGCACTCATCGAGCCGCTGCTCGCGCTGCTGCTTGAGGCGGAGCGCGGCGCTCGCTAGTTGCCGGGGTGGGACGCAGGCCGGACACTCGGCGGGCACGCGGTGCCGGTCGGAGGAGTGACGCGATGGCCTCGATCCTGGAGACGTTCGAAGCGCTGCACGGCGGCTCGAAGAGCCTCGCGGATCGCGCACGCCGGGTCTTCCCCTCGGGCGTGACGCATGACATCCGTGCGTTCGCGCCCTGGCCGCTCTACGTCGAGCGCGCCGCGGGCGCTCGCAAGTGGGATGTCGACGGCAACGAGTACATCGACTACATCGGCGGGCACGGATCGCTGCTGCTCGGCCACAGCCGCCCGGAGGTCGTGGAGGCGGCGCGCGAGGCGCTGGGCCGCGGCACCCACTTCGGCTCGTCACACGAGGCCGAGGTGGAGTGGGGCGAGCAGGTGCTGCGCATGGTGCCGTGCGGCGAGCGCGTGCGCTTCACCTCGTCCGGCACCGAGGCGACGATGATGGCGCTGCGGCTCGCGCGCGCCTACACGGGCCGCGAGCGCGTCGTGAAGCTGGTGGAGCACTTCCACGGCTGGCACGACCTGGTCGTCGGCCGCCTGCAGCACGACGAGGCGCACCCGCACTCGGTCGGCGTGCCCAGCGGCTTCTACGACTCGCTCACGATCGTGCCCGCGGGGGACGAGGCGGCGCTGGCCGCCGCACTCGAGGGCAACGACGTGGCGGCGGTGATCCTGGAGCCGACCGGGGCGCACTGGGGCACGCACCCCCTCGCGCCCTCGTACCTGCACGCCGCGCGCCGC
>JBAYUZ010000075.1:0-10850 GCA_041674885.1 Dehalococcoidia bacterium | reverse complement strand
GGCGAGGTCATCGTCGCCGTCTCGGTCACCGAGCCCGACACCGGCTCCGACAGCGGCGCCGTCCAGACCCGGGCGGAGCGCGCCGAGTACAACGGCAAGCCCGGCTGGCGCATCAACGGCAACAAGGCGTGGTGTACGTTCGCCGGCCGCGCCAACGTCCTCGCGATGCTCGTGCGCACCGACCCTGACCCCTCGAAGGGCAATCGCGGCGTCTCGCTCTTCATCGTGCCGAAGGACACCTACCCCGGCCACGAGTTCCGCCACGAGCAGCCGGAGGGCGGTGTCATCGAGGGCACCGCGAACCCGACGCCGGGCTACCGCGGCATGCACTCGTTCACCCTCGCTATCGACAACTACTGGGTGCCGGACGAGAACCTCGTCGGCGGCGAGGCGGGCCTGAACCGCGCGTTCGCGCTGCAGATGGGCGGCTTCGCGGCCGGTCGCCTGCAGACCGGCGGGCGTGCGGCCGGTGTCGCGCAGGCGGCGCTGGAGAAGGCGTGCCAGTACGTCGTGCAGCGCAAGCAGTTCGGCCTGGCGCTCTCCGAGTACCAGCTCACGCAGTTCCGCATCGGCGAGATGTCGGCGCGCATCTCCGCCGCTCGCCAGCTCACGTACGCCGCCGCCCGCGACTTCGACAGCCGCGGCATGGAGGCCCCGATGGCGAAGCTGCTGGCGTGTGACGTCGCCGTCGCCGTGACGCAGGCTGCGCAGCAGCTGCACGGCGGCTGGGGCTACTCCGAGGAAGACCCGATCTCGCGCCTGGTCGTGGACGCCCTCGTGCTCCCGATCTTCGAGGGCGTGAAGCCGATCCTCGAGCTCAAGGTCATCGGTCGCGGACTGCTGGCGGCCGCCCAGTGAGGATTGCGATCGCCTCCGACCACGCCGGCTTCCGGTACAAGGAGGCGGTCGCCGCGCACCTCCGTGCGCTCGGCCATGAGGTCGTCGACTTCGGCACGGACTCCGAGGAGTCGGTCGACTACCCGCGCTTCATCCGTCCCGCCGCACTCGCCGTCGCGCACGGCGAGTGCGAGCGCGGCGTGATCTTCGGCGGCTCCGGCAACGGCGAGGCGATGGTCGCCAACCGCATCCGCGGCGTCCGCTGCGCGATCGCCTGGAGCCTGGATGCCGCGCGCTACGCGCGCCAGCACAACGACGCGAACGTCGTCTCGATCGGCCAGCGCCTCGTGCCGGAGGAGCTGCTGCTCCCGATCATCGACACCTGGCTCGACACGCCGTTCGAGGGTGGCCGTCACGTCGCTCGCATCCAGCAGATCGACGAGCCCGTCGAGTAGCCGCGATGCCCGACTCACAGCGCCCGCTGGAACCGTCCTTCGCCCCCGGCCATGAGCACAGCGAGGACTGCCTCGCCCTCTACCGCGAGTGGCGGCGCTACCACGCGGTGGTGCAGGACATGCGCGGCATCTTCACGCGCCCGCAGGTGCTGGAGGCGATCCACACCCGCGACATGTTCGACCGCCAGCTACAGGCCCTCGGCTGCTCCGGCGAGGCGCTCCGCCGCGAGGAGCGCGACCGCGAGATCGCGGAGCACGGTCGCCCGCTGCTCTAGCTCGCGTCGGTTCCCATCAGGTAGGACGTCAACTGCCGGATCCGGCCGTCACGCATCAGGAACACGTCACAGAACACGAGGCTGAGCATGCCCCCGTCCTGAAGGGCGCCGCGGACTCCGCCTTCCGCTACGACTGTGTCGCCCTCCTCAATGAGGCGCGTGACGGTGATCTCGGGAGGACCGGCAGCGCCCTGTCCCTCGATCTCGCGGTCGAAGGCATCGCGGCCGATGAGATGAAATGCACCGGGAACGATCCACTCGACATCGTCGGTCAGGCACGCGAGCACACCGGCATGGTCCCAGTTGCCGTACGCATCCATATACCGCTGGACGGTGTCCTTATTCGTACTCATGGACTCGCGCCCCCTTTCCGGTGATCCCCTGCTGCCTGCCCCTCGAAGTCCCGTGCGAACGCCTCGATCTCCGCGGGGGAGCGGAGGCGCACCCAGCGCGCGTGGGCCCAGCGCGGGTCGGCCATCGCGCGCGCGTACTCGGCACGGCGGCTGCGGTGGTATAGCACGGTGTAGGTGAAGAGGTTCTTGTCGTACTCCCAGAGCCGCAGGTGCTGCCACGGATCCTCGACGTTCGTGCCCCACAGCAGCTCGCGCGTGCGCCAGCGCCGCCAGGTGCGACGCACCATCCGCCGCAGCGTCGTTGAGAGCGGCAGATCCAGCCACACGAACAGGTCCGTCCGAGGCCAGATCGTTGGCTGCGTGATGCGGCGGTAGTTGCCCGCGACCACCCAGGTATCCCCGCTGGTCGCTGCCTCGACGAGGCCGCGGAACTCGTCGTCGGGGGTCGAGGTCCAGCCGGGACGCCAGTGGATGGCGTCGAGCTCTACGAAGGGCGCGTTCAGGCTGTCCGCGAGGCGCTGCGCGAGCGTGCTCTTCCCGGAGCAGGAGCTGCCCAGCACGATGATACGGTGCGCGGTGGACCCATCCACGCCTCGCTCCCTTCCGCTGCCGGCGACAGGTTACAACGTCGCTACGGCGACCCGTACGAGGCACGACGCTGCCGTCCTATACTGCGCGGCAGGCAACGAAAGGGGCTCCCACATGCTTCGTCGCTTCGCTTCCCTCCTGTTGGTGCTGGCGCTCGCCACATCGGCGGGGCTCGCCTCGGTCGCCACCGCCTCGGCGCAGACGCCGAGTCCGACACCGGCCGCGCCCGCCCAGGCGGCGTGTCCGACCGGCGTGAACGTCGCGGTCGCACCGCCGACCGCCGCCGCACCGACGACGGTCTCGGTCACGCTCACGCCGCCGCAGACTGTGAAGGCCGCGAGCGCCGGTGACCCGCAGTCGCTGCACCTGCACTACTTCATCGACTCGATCCCGACGGCGGCGGGGGCGGTGGTGCCGTCCAACGACCCGTCGATCATCCACAGCGGATCGCTCACGCAGGATCTCGGCGCGCTCACCTCGGGCACGCACACCGTCACGGTGGTCGTGGGCCAGTTCAACCACGCGGCGTGCGAGGCGCGCGGCTCCGCGACGTTCATCGTCGGTGCCGCCGCCGGTGCGCCGACCGCGCCGAAGTCCGGCAACGCAGGCCTGGCAGGCTCCAGCGGGAGCGCGCTGGTCGTCGTGCTGCTGGTGGCCGTGGCCGTGGCGGTGGTGGTGGCCGCTCGCCTCTGGACGCCGAAGAACCGCGGGTAGCCGCCTCTCGAAGGCACGCAGACACGAAACGGCCGGCTGGGGAACCAGCCGGCCGTTTCGTTGCGTTCGGAGCCGAGGGCTACGGGCGATGTTTCACGTGGAACATCGCGCGTGTGCCATCGAGGGCTTGGCGCTACTCGTACAGCTTCACGACGGCGACCTTGTCGCCCGCCGCGTCGGTGCAGAGGCCGCACAGCGTGCACTCGTCGAGGTTGCCCTCGACGGTGACCAGGCGGCCCCCATCCTCCGCGAAGATGTCGACGGGGCAGACCTCGACCAGGCGCTTCTTCAGCGCCTCGTCGCCCTGCACGGCGTCACCGATGTCGACCCGGATGAACAGCGACATGTCGCCTGCCCTTACTTCGCCAGGCGCTGCTGCAGCAGCGCGGGAATCTCTTCGATGCGCTCGGCGACGTCGATGCCGGCCGCCTGCATGCGCGCGATCTTGTCGGCGGTGGTGTCCGCCTTGCCCTCCACGATCGTGCCGGCGTGGCCGAAGCGCATGCCGGGCATCGCGTCCATGAAGCGGCCCGCCATGAAGGCGACCACGGGCAGCCGCGAGTTGGTGCGCTGCATGTAGTCGGCCAGCTCGGCCTCCATGCGCCCGCCGGGCTCGCTGTAGATCGCGATGCCCTGCGTCTCCGGGTCGGCCTCGAACAGCGGCATCAGCTCGGCGTAGGTCGAGCCGATGATCGCGTCCCCGCCGATGCTGACCGCGGTGCTGACACCGAGGCCGGCCTGCGACAGTGCGTTCGAGATCTCGACGGTCATGCCGCCGGAGCGGGACATGACGCCGATCTTGCCCGGCACGAAGGCGCGGCGGGTCGCGTCGGCGGAACCGCCGATGCCGCCCATGCGCGACTTGCCGGGGGCGATGATGCCGAGGCAGTTGGGGCCGATGATGCGCGCGCCCTGCTGCGCCGCGTATTCCACGGCCTGCGCGACCTGCTTGCGCGGGATGCGCTCCGTCACGACGACGATGAGCTTGATGCCCGCCTCGACGGCCTCGAGGATCGCGTCCGCCGCGAAGCCGGGCGGCACGACGACGATGGCGCCGTCGACCTGCATCTTGCTGGTGAAGGCGCGGACGGTGTCATCCACCGGCACGCCGTGGACGTCGCGGCCCTTACGGCCGGGGGTGACGCCACCGACGACCTTCGCGCCGTAATCGAGCAGCTCGCGGGTCATCGTCACGGCCTCGCGGCCGGTGATGCCCTGGATGATGAACGTGCTGTTCTGATCGATCAGGATGGACATCGCTTAGTTCCCGATCTTCGCGACGGCGCGGGCCGCGGCCTCGTGCATCGAGACCGTGCGGTCGACGTACTCGACGCCGTACTTCTGGAGGAGCTTCACCGCTTCCTCTTCCCACGAGCCGGGGATGCGGAAGATGGCGATCGTGTCGGCGGGGACGCGCCCGGCCTCGATGCAGCCCTTGATGACGCCGCGCGCCATCATGTCGGCGCGCGTGTTGGAGACGACGTTCATCATCACGGCGATCTTCTTCACGCCCGGCTTCGAGAGCACGAGGCGGGTGAGCGCCGAGGCCTTCGTGACCGACGGGTTGCCGCCGATCTCGCAGTAGTTGGCCGGGCTGCCGCCCGCGCCGCGCACGGCGTCGAACAGCGTCAGCGAACCACCACCGGCGCCGATCACGAGCCCGATGTCACCATCGAACTCCACGACGCGACCGGCGACGCCGCGGGTGTCGGCCGAGTCGACCTTCGCGCCCTCGATCTCGAACGGGGTGGGCGGGCGAGCCTGCCGCGTGTCCTCGTCGGGGATCGCGAGCTCCTTGAGGAGCGCGCGCTGCATGCCGCGCGCCTCCTCCTCCATGTCCATGTGGCTGTCGAGCGCGATGAACGTGCCGTCATCGAGCTTGCCGATCGGGTTGATCTCGGCCAGCGTCAGGTCGTACTGGAGGAACACCCGCGCCAGCGCCGCGACGATGCGCGTGAGCGGTGCGAGGTCGTTGCCGGTGACGCCGGTGCTGGAGACCGCGACCTTCGCCGTGTAGTCGGAGAAGGGGCGGAGGCTGGAGAAGTTCGTCCGGGAGACGTGCTCCGGGTGCGTCTCCGCGACCTCCTCGATGTCGATGCCGCCCATGTCCGAGAAGACGATCACGGGCTGCTTCGCGCGGCCGTCCCAGGTGACGGCGGCGTAGTACTCCTGCACGACCTTGCGGCGCTCCTCGACCAGCACGCCAGCGGGCTCCTGCCCGTTGATCGTGAGGCCCAGGATCGTGGCCGCGTGGGTCTTCGCCTCCGCGGGGGTGTCGGCGAAGAGCACGCCGCCCGCCTTCATCCGGCCGCCGGTGAGCACCTGCGACTTGAGAACGACGGCTGCGCCGATCTCCGCCGCGGCCGCCTCGGCCTCCTCCGGGGTGTGGGCGAAGGTGCGCTTCGGCATCGGTACGCCGACCTTGCCGAGGACCTGCTTCGCTTCGAACTCGTAGAACCGCATACGCGCCTCTCGCTGGTGCAGTACGGCCTAGAGGCCGTACGCGGCCTTCATCTCGGGGTCACGGGAGGCGATGAGCTCCGCCACCTCCATCATGACCTTGGCCTGCTTGTAGGTGGCGTCGTCCTGCATCTTGCCGTCGAGCATGACCACGCCGGAACCGTCGCCCATCGCCTCGATGATGCGCTTCGCGAAGAGCACCTCGGCGGGGGGCGGGCTGAAGACCTGCTTGGCGATCGCGACCTGGCTGGGGTGCAGCGACCACGCGCCGACACAGCCGAGGATGAACGCCGCGCGGAACTGGTCCTCGCAGCCCTCGCCGTCGGCGATGTCGCCGAACGGGCCGTAGTAGGGAAGGATGCCGACCGCCGCGCAGGCGTCCACCATCCGGGCGAGCGTGTAGTGCCACGGGTCCTGCTGGACGCTGCTGCGGGGCGCCTCGGGCGCCTCCGGGTTGGGGTCGCTGCGGACGACGTAGCCGGGGTGACCGCCGCCGACGCGCGTCGTCTTCATGCGGCGCGAGGCGGCGAGGTCGGCGGGGCCGAAGGAGATGCCCTGCATGCGCGGGCTGGCCGCCGCGATCTCGGCGACGTTCACGACGCCGAGGGCGGTCTCCAGGATCGCGTGGATGAGGATCGGGCGTTGGATGCCGTGCTTCGCCTCCAGCAGCGCGAGCAGCTGGTCGAGGAACTGGATGTCCCACGGCCCCTGCACCTTCGGCAGCATGATGCAGTCGATCTTGTCACCGGCCTCGGCGACCAGCGTCGTGATGTCGTCGAGGAACCACGGGCTGTCGAGGCTGTTGATGCGGGTCCAGAGCGGGGTGTCGCCCAGGTCGGTGGTCTTCGCGACCTCGACGAGGCCCATGCGCGCCTCGACCTTGCGGTCGGCGGCGACGGCGTCCTCCAGGTTGCCCAGGAGCACGTCCACCTGCGTCGCCATCTCCGGCACGCGGGCGCGCATGCGCTCATTGCCGGGGTCGAAGAAGTGGATCATGCGGCTGGGCCGCACGGGGATCTCGCGAGGCGGCTCGGGGGCTCCGATCGCCAGCGGCTTCATGAAGTCGCGGGGGTTACGCATTCGGCTCTCACTCCATCGCAGTGGCCGGGCGCGAGGGGGGAGCGCCGCGCGACCGGAGGGGCCCGGCTACGTCACGCGGGCGGACGCGGGCTGGGCGGCGGTGACTTCGAGACGCTATCGGGCGGGCGGTGCTGAGTCAACGGTGGGTGGCTTTGAGAAGCGAAGAAGCACCCGATGAACCTGCCGGAGGTCGCGAACCATTCCCTGCACCGCGCCCGCTGTTAGGACGATCACCTTTTCGCCGCGCCACGCGAAGTAGTCGGAATCCGCCGGATTGATCTCGCCGGAATGGATCAGCCGAAGGAGCTTCCGCTTGTTCTGGGGGCGTAGCGTCCCACCACCGTGCGCCAGTTCATTCCGGAGCCCCTGCAGCGAATGGACGCGCTGGTACATGTCAGCCCAGTCTGCAATGTGTGTTTCGACCGTCGGCCCTAACAGCCTCATCCCCTCAGTGGCGCTGCGCCCGCTCCCAGCGAGGCTCAGCACTGAACGCTCAAAATCGGAAAACGCCGCGAGGTAGATGCCCCAGCGGGCTATCCGTTCATGGTCGCGTAGTGCCAGCGATTCGAAGTACTCATCTGGCGGTTCCGGCATCATCGTCGGCCAAGTGCGTCGCAGGCGGTTCTCCACCTCATCGAGTCGCATCACGATTGATGCCTCGATGCCCGTGAGCGCCTCCTCAAGGACGGTCAGTCCATGGAAGCCGATCTCCATCAGTTCCTCGTAGATGTCATCCGCCCTCACATCTCGCCAGCGAACTAGAGGCACTGCGAACCCCCTAGCGCACGCCGCGCGGCGCGAAGACGAGCGCGAGGCCGGCGACCATCGTGAGCAGGGCGTCGAGGGCGGGGAGGGCGGCGAGGGAGCGGGCGATCGAGGCGAACTCGCCGACGAGCGAGCCGCCTCCGGTGCCGCCGAGCAGCAGGAGCACCAGCCAGAGGCCTGCGGCCGCGAACAGCACGGGGAGCGCGCCGAGGGTCAGCGCCCAGCCCACGCGCTGCAGGCGGGCACCTCGGCGGCCGAGCAGCCAGACGATGCCTGCCAGCAGCGCGCCGAGGCCGCCCATCGCCCACGCGGCCACCACCAGCCACTCGTGCAGGCCGGCGCTCAGGCCATCGAGCAGCAGGCGGATCAGCCAGGTCGCGCTCAGCGCGGGGGCGGCGTCGGCGGCGCGGCTGGGATCCGTGAACGCGGCGGTGCCGCGCAGGTAGAGCAGCTCGGCGCCCCTCGACAGCAGCAGGTCGCGGAGGACGGCGCGATCGAGGACGCCGTTCGCGCAGGGCACCTCCTGCGCGCGCAGGAGCACGTCGCGCACGGGGAAGCCCGCGAGGTCGACCGTCTCGCTGCCGCCCGCCGAGGCGGCGGCGCACAGCCGTGCCTCGTGGAGGCTGAGGAGCGCGTCGATCTCGGTCACGGCGGCGATGCCGCGCTCTGCGGCGGGGATGGCGACGGCGCGCGAGGTGAGCTGGGCGAGTGCGGCGCAGCTCACCCACGCGACCACGACGGCGGCCAGGAGCAGCGTCAGCCACGCGCGTGCCTCGGCGCCGCGGTCGGGCGGGGCGAAGGGGGAGCGGGCGGGGGGCTGGCCCCACGTGCCGTGCTCGGTGATGACGGGGGCGCCGTCGCGGCCCGGCCGCTCGTCGCGGGAGGTGGTGATGCGCATCAGCCGCGGCCCCCCGGGGCGCGACGCGCGAGCGTCATGTGCAGGGCCTCGGCGTCGGGCCGCAGCAGCAGCCGGAGCAGGCTGGCGAGGCTGAGCAGCAGCACGGCGGCGGCGAGCAGTGCCAGCGCCTCGGTAGCCGGGGTGGCGTCGAGCAGCGCCGCGCCGGCTGCGAGCCACGCCCAGAGCACCGCCGAGGCCGGGTGGAGCAGCAGCAGGAGCGCGCGCGCCGGACCTCGCACGGGCGCGGCGGCGTCGAGGCCCGCGACGCGTCCGCCGACCGTGCGGCCGATGCGGAGCAGCGCGAACCACTCGATGGCGACCCACGCGGGGAGTGCTGCCGCGATGAGCGAGAGCGCGACGGCGCCGTCGGCGGGGGTGACGTCGATGCGGCCCGCCTGGGTGCGGGTGAGCAGCCAGAGCATCGCGCTCGCGGCGGCGGCGAGCAGCATCGTCAGCAGCGCGAGCAGGTCGAGGCCGAGCGCCGCGAGCAGGCGCCAGCGCGGGCTGTCGGCGCCGAGTGGCGCGGTGGGGTCGAGGAAGCGGTGTGTGGCCATCGCCTCGAATATACCGCCGACCTCGGCTGGCTCTACCGTGGTCGTATGGCACGCGTGATGACGAGGGTGATCGGCGCGGCGATCGCGGTCGGCGTGATCGCGTGGATGAGCGCTGCGGCGGCGTGGGTCGGGCTGTTGCACGTGCGCGCGGAGCGGCTGGGCGAGCGCTTCGACTTCGTGGCGTGGGAGGCGCAGGCAGCCCCCGGCTGGCTGCTGTACCGCCTCGGTGCGCCGTGGCGCGGCGGCCCGACGCCGGAGGAGGCGCTGGCGCGGTACTTCGCGCTGGCGGACCGCAGCGGGTCGGAGGCGCGTGCGCTGGAGAACGCCGCCGAGGCGGAGGTGGAGCGCCGCGTGACCGTGGTGCTGGCCGAACAGGGGCTGCGCTGGCCGGGGCCGGGCTTCCTGCCGCCCGTGGACATCGAGATGGGGGCGTCGCCGCGCATCCTCGTGACCTCCCCGCGCGCACGCATCGAGCGACTGGCCGCGGAGCCGCTGCGCCCCGACCTCGACCGCGACGCCGTGCGCGCCATCGAGGCGCGCGAGGAGGCGGGCGGGCAGCGATCCGCGCTCGTCGTGCCCTCGGGTGGGATCGCGACGTTCCCGGCGATCGTCGCGGCGGGCGACGACTACCGCGGGACGGTGCAGGCCGCCGCGCACGAGTGGCTGCACCACTACCTCTCGCTGTACCCGCTGGGGCAGGCGTACTTCCGCGGGCCGGAGGCGCAGACGCTGAACGAGACCGTGGCGGACATCGGCGGTGACGCGATCGCGGCGCTGGTCTTCGCGCGCTTCCCCGATCCACCCGGGCGCACCTCGACGCCCACGCCCACGCCCGCCGCATCGACGCCGGGGCCGCGCGTCGATGTCACCACGACGCTGCGCGAGCTGCGGGTGGAGGTCGACGCGCTGCTCGCGCGTGGTGAGGTGGAGGCTGCGGAGCGGCGGATGGATGAGGTGCGAGCCTCGTTGGCAGCGCGCGGCGTCGGCATCCGGCGCATCAACCAGGCGTACTTCGCGTGGTACGGGACGTACGCAGCGCGCCCGGAGTCGGTCGACCCGCTGGGCGCGCAGCTGCGCGCGCTGCTGCAGCGCAGTGGCGGCGTGCGCGGGTTCATGGAGCAGGTGCGCGGCGTGCAGACTCGCGAGGATGTGACGCGTCTCGTCGGCCAGCCGCCGGTGGGCGAGCCCCCGGCAGGGCACCCCTAGGGTGTCTGCACCATCACGGCGACCTGCGTGCTCGCGGAGCCGCCACCGGCGTCGGTGACGGTGAGGCGAAGCGTGTACAGGCCGCTGCGCAGGCCGAGCCCGGCGACCTCGATGGTGCCCAGGGTGTTGTTGAGGACGGGCGTGGTGCTCTTGCGGAGCTGCGTCCACTTCGTGGGCACGGCGCCCTCGCCCAGCTCCAGCACGTAGTCGCGCAGCGTGCCCGGGCTTGCGGCGGTGCCGGTGATGGTGGTGGTGCCCTTCAGCACCGTGCCGCCGGCGGGCGCCGAGATGGCGGCGACCGGGGTGCGCACGTTGCCGGTGCCGACGATCACCGGCACCGCGAAGCGCAGCTCGCCGAGCTTCGCGTCGGTGAGGCGCAGGCGCAGCGTGTAGTCGCCGTCCGGCAGCGAGCGCACGTCCCACGTGCCGAGCGTGCCGTCCGCGACCTTCGTCGTGGCGGTCGTGAGTGACTGATATGTCGTGGGGTTCTGGCCCGTCCCCCACTCCAGCACGTAGCGCTGGAAGTCGGGGGAGGTGGCACGACCCGTCACGGTGAGCGAGCCGGAGACGCGCTGGTTCGCGATGGGCGTGGTGATCGCGACGTTGCTCGCGGCGGCGGAGGCGTCCGCGCTGGGGGCGAGGAGCGCGACGACGCCGGCCTTCTC
>JBAYUZ010000074.1:0-10907 GCA_041674885.1 Dehalococcoidia bacterium | reverse complement strand
TTCGCCGCCTTCGGGCGGTCGTCGACGCGGATCGTCAGCACCGTTGCCATCACGCACAGGAACGCGACGCCCTGCAGGAAGAAGTTGTTCGCCGGTCCGAACGCGACGATCAGCGCTCCGCCCACCGCCGGCCCGATCGACCGCGCCAGGCTGAACGCAAACCACGTCAGTGCCACCGCATTTGGGATCACCGCGCGCGGTACCAGCAGGAACACGAACGTCTGCCGTGCCGGCAGGTTGAACGTCTGCGCCGTCGCCATCAGGAACACGAACACGAACAGGTGCCACACCTGGATGTACCCGAACCGGATATCGAGGGCGATCAAGAACGTCAGCACGAACATGCAGAACTGGCTCACGGCGATAATGCGGTTCTGGCGCATCCGATCCGTCGCCGCCCCTGCTGCCGGGGAGAACAGCAGGATCGGCACGCTGCGCATCAGGTTGATCGCACCCAGCACGCTGCCGGATCCGGTGAGGTCGTAGACCACCCACCCCATCACCGTCTGCTGGATCCACATCCCTGCGGCGGTCGCCAGGTCGCCGAGCCAGAGCAGCCGGTAGTTGCGGTAGCGGAACGCGTGGAACGTCCCCATCTGCTCCGGTCGGAGTGGCGCCGATGGCGTTGCCTCGCTCCGCTCGCCGGACGTCTCGGTCGTCTCTGCCATCCCCGCGTCCTTCGCTATGAGGCCGCATCGTACGCCTGACCGCGCACATGCTCACGAGGCCGGGAGTCCCCTCATTTCGCGCCGCACCGGCGCGGCCCTATCATGAGGCGGCGCTCTTCGGAAGGCGGCCTGCATGACCTCGGCGCTCCCGGCCACGGAACCCGCGTCCGCGCCTCGTCACGCCTCGTCCGGTCTCCCAGGCCTGCTCCTCGCACTCTTCGAGGCGATGCGGCCCGCCCAGTGGCAGAAGAACCTGCTGCTGTTCGCCGCCTTCATCTTCTCCAGCGGCAAGGCCTGGCACGTCAACGAGCCCGCGACCTGGCTGCCGCTCATCGCCGCCTCTGCGGGCGGCTTTGCGCTGTTCAGCCTCGCCGCCTCCGGCGGCTACCTGCTCAATGACGTCGTCGATGTCGAGCGCGACCGTGCGCATCCCCGCAAGCGTTACCGACCGATCGCCTCGGGGCGACTGCCCGTGCGCCTCGCCGCCGTTGCCGGCGGCACCCTCCTGGGTGGCAGCGTGCTCGCCGGGCTCGCACTCGATGTGCGCTTCGGGCTTGTGCTGCTCGCCTACGTCGCGCTCACCGCCAGCTACTCGTTCGCGCTCAAGCACCTCGCGATCATCGATGCCATGGCGGTCGCGATGGGGTTCACGCTCCGCGCGGTCGCCGGCGCGTTCGTCATCCACGTGCCGATCACGGTTTGGCTCTATGTCGTCACGACGTTCGGCGCGCTCTTCCTCGCCACGCTGCGACGGAAGCAGGAGTGGCAGCTGGTCCGCGAGCAGGGCGTCGCCGGGCGCGCGGTGATCGGCCAGTACAGTGGCGAGTTCCTGGAGCAGATGACCGGGCTGGCGATGAACTCCACGGTGATCTCGTACGCGATGTACGTGACGACGGCCGACAACCTGCCGCCGGACCACTCGATGCTGATCACGCTGCCGTTCGTGGTCTACGGACTGCTGCGCTTCCGCTTCATCGCCGACCGCCAACCGGAGCGCAACATCGACGAGATGCTGCTGCGCGACCGGCTCTCGATGCTGAATATCTTCGTGTTCGGCGCGTGCGCGCTGGGCGTGCTCATCGCCGCGCGCTAGCTGCGCTCGCTCGCTGCGCGCCGCACGAGGTCGACGATGCGCACCTCCACGTCCGGAGTCAGCTCCTGCACAGCAAACGAGGTCGGCCAGATGGCGCCGTCGTCCAGCATCGCCTTGTCGCTGAAGCCCAGCGTTCCGTAGCGTGCCTTGAACTGCGATGAGGGCTGGAAGAAGCAGAGCACGTCCTTGCCCAGCGCGTACGCCGGCATCCCGTACCACGTCCGAGGCTGGAGCTGCGGCGCATGCTCCCGGATCAGCGCGTGCAGCCTCGCGGCGATCGCTCGATCCGACTCCGACATCTCCTCGATCTTCGCCAGCACGTCCTGCTCGCCGTCTGCCTTCGAGCCGCGCCGCGAGGATGCACGCAGTTCGCGAGCGCGCTCCTGCATCGCCGCACGCTCCTCGGCGCTGAAGCCCTGGTCACCGTCGGTGCTGTGCTTGCGGGGCGTCGCCATCTCCGGTCTCCTCGATTGAGCGTAGCCCCACGGGGAACGGCCCTCGCTGTCGGCGCGCCGCTCGATGGCTACTCGTGTGCCTTGCGGCCGGTCTCCGGCAGGAACAGCGTCGTCCAGATGAACAGCGTTGGCAGGAACAGCAGCGGCAGCAGCCCCGTGCGCATCGACCCGGTGTTCGCGGCGATGATCGCCGCAACGATCGGGCCGAGGTAGATGCCGACCGTTGAGATCGTGAACTGGAACGCCTGCCCGATCGCGCGCTCCGCCGGCGTCAGCCCGGGAATCTCCAGCGGGATCGCCTGCAGCGCCGGGAACGGCAGGAACACGAAGCAGCCCAGTACGAACGCCACCACCACCAGCGCCTCGCGCGGGAGCGGCGTGAGCATCAGAAACCACAGCACCGGCAGCGCCACGCCCGACGGCCAGATCATCGGCTTGCGCCGTCCGATGCGATCGGAAATGTACCCCGCCGTCGCGTTCACCAGCAGCCCGCCGAACGGGATCACGGCGGTGATGCTCCCCGCCTCCACCAGCGAGAAGCCGCGCTCCTCGTGGAAGTACGTCGGCAGGAACAGCAGGTTGGTCGTGAACGCCGTCGCGCCACCCAGCACGGAGAGGCCCAGCAGGTAGAACTCCCGCCGCCGCACGACGGTCTTCATCGCCGACAGGCCGCGATCCTGCCGCCTCGCGCGCTCGTAGCTCTCGGTGATGCGCTCGCGGGCCGTGAAGAACCAGACGACGGCGATCGCGGTCAGCATCACGCCGTTGCCGATGAACACCGCGCGCCACCCGCCGACGGCATCCAGGATGAGCGGCACGATCGCCAGCCCCGCCATCTGGAACACCGTCTGCAGCGACAGGCCGATGCCCGCCACCGTTGCCATCTCGCGAGGCGGGATCCACTGCTGTCGGATCATGTTGCCCGGCACCTGCCCGAACGACACCCCCACCGAGTACAGCGCGAGCCCGCCCAGCGCCACCCAGTAGGTCGGCGCGAAGCCGACCAGGAGCAACGCAGCCGCCAGCAGCAGCGCGAACAGGTTGAACATCCGGATCGGCGCAAATCGCACCAGCACGATGCTGGCCGCGAACACGAAGAAGTTCCCCAGCGTCCGCGCCGACCCCAGCCACCCCGACTCCACCACCCCGAAGTGCAGCTCCTGCCGCATCGAGGGCAGCAGCACGCCGAGGCTGGAGAAGATAAACGGGCCCAGCTGCTGCTGCAGCGTCATCTGGCTGATGATCACCCACCGGAAGCGAGGGAAATGCCCCTCCTCGTGTGTGACAGTGGTAGGGCGGGGTTCTGACGGTTCGGCGGGCACGTCGCCCTGCCGACCAGCATCGATGGTCATGTTCACGCCTCTCTCGGGTCGTGGCTGCGGGGCATGATACTCCGTCACCTCGGCCTTCGCGCACACGTCGCGAGGTCGATCGGTACGCTGGGCGACTGGACTTGGGCGCCCATGCACACACGCATCGGACGTCGTACGCGCATCACGGCGCCTCGTCACGGAATCGCAAGTGCAAGGCTCCGCGCTGATGCGGGCGCCTGCATGACGCGCCCCTACAGTCCTCACGTTCCACAGCGCCGTGCGAGCCAGTACGTCACTGACTTGAGAGGAAGATCCCCACCATGAGCAGCGCCGTCGGGTACCTCATCCAGCAGGCCCGAGTATCGCGACGTCCGAAGTGGTCGCAGCAGTTCCTCGCCGATGAACTCTGCCGCGTCGGGTACGAGACGACGCGTGAGCAGATCGCACGCATGGAACGCAGCGAGCCATGCCGCGTGAACGCGGAACTGCTCTCGGCCGCCGCCATGGCGCTGCAGATCGACGAGCAGACGCTCCAGACCGCCATCCTCGCTGACTACGACGCCATCGCGGAGTCGCTGGTCGTGCGCTTCCCCACGTCGCCGCGCATGTTGCGCGACGAGATCCCGACGCGCGTGCCGCAGACAATGGCGCGTCGCACGTTCGCGTAGCACCGCCCTCCTTCTCCCTACCCCCTGACTCCCTAGCCCCTGAATGATGCGGCCGCGCGAGCGGCCGCATCGTCATGTGCATCGATGCATGCCATTTCGCATCAAGCGCGTGACAGTCGCTCAAGTTGTGCGCTGTGCGCCCGACTCCGTGGTGCGGCCTCACCACCATCTTGCATGGACAAATACCGGCGAGTTCTGCGTGCGACTTGGCGTTGTCAGCGTGCTGCTCGCACCTAGGGTGAATCGCGATCACCCAGGACTGCACGTGGTCGCAGAGGGGCTGCTGCGAGGTGCGTGCACACGCACCGAGGAGCAGCAGCCCCATGGCCCGCATCCAAGCATTGCGCCCGCAGCGGCGATGGTGGCGTACGGCGCTTGCCGTCAGCGCACATCGCACCACCCGCACCACTTCGCTCGCACACGCACCGTCGCGCACACGCACCACCGTGGCGCCGCGCGTGCAGTTCCGCCGCACCATGAGCACCGGCGAGACGATCGTCTTCGCCATGCTGCTCGCCATCGTGCTTGCGCTCACCGCCCGCTATGCGTGGTGGTGGCTGCAAGCGGAGCGGATCCCCACGAACTACACCGGCGGCGTTGTGGCATTCACGTTCATCGCGAACGTGCTGCCATTCCTCGCGCTCACCGTGCTCGAGGTCTTGCGCACGCTGCAACTGCTCGTGTTCTGGGTCTTCGCCGCCGTGATGGCGCAGGCGGTGCCCATGCCGCCGCCGCGCGAGCTGCGCGTCGCCGTGCTCACCACCATCGTCCCCTCAAAGGAGCCTCCCGAGGCCGTCGAGGCCACACTCGCCGGGATGAGCCGGATCCGCCACGAAGGGCCGCTGGACCTCTGGATCCTGGACGAAGAGGACGACCCGCGTGTGCGCGTGCTTGCGGCCGCGTACGGCGTTCGCCACTTCACCCGCGCCGGCATCCAGGCCTACAACCAGCCCTCCGGCCCGTTCGCAGCGAAGACGAAGGCGGGCAACCTCAACGCCTGGCGCGACCAGTACGAGGACGCGTACGACGTGGTCGGACAGATGGACAGCGACCACGTCCCGACGCCCGGCTTCCTGGAGCGCACGCTCGGCTACTTCACCGACCCGGACGTTGCCTACGTCGTCGCGCCACAGGTGTACACGCGCAACGCCGCACGCAACTGGATCGCTCGCGGCGCAGACGAGCAGAACTTCGGCTTCTCCGCGATCACGCAACGTGGTGGCAACCGCCTGGGCATGCCGATCTTCATCGGCAGCAATCACCTCTGTCGCACCGCGACCATGCGCCAGATCGGCGGCTACGTCAGCCACGTCGTGGAGGATCACATCACCGGCATGGTGATGCTCAGCCAACGCAACGCCACCACCGGCAACCACTGGAAGGGCGTCTATGCCGACGCCATCATCTCGCACGGCGAGGGTCCGACCAGCTGGGGCGCGTATCTGGCGCAGCAGATGCGCTGGTCCTACGGCCTGTTCGAGATCCTCCGCCGGCACTCGCCTCGACTGCTCTGGCGCATGCGACCGCAGCAGGTGCTCGGCTTGCTCCTCATCCAGTCGTACTACCCCTCCGTCGCGATGGTGTTCGTCCTCGGCGTCGTGCTGACCGCGCTGCACCTGTTCACGGGCATGAACGCCGTGAACGCGCCGCTGGGCGAGTGGGTCGGGCGCTGGGTGCCGCCGTTCTTCGGGTCGATGGTGCTGTGGTACTGGATGCAGCGCTTCTACCTGACCCGCTCCGATCGAGGCGTGGGGCTCCGCGGCATGCTACTCGGAGCCGGTGCCGCGCTCATCTACCTCCGCGCCATGCTGCGTGCCCTGGCTGGCAGACCGCTCGCCTACGTGATCACGCCGAAGGGACAGCGCGGCGCCCGAGAGTCGCTCGCGATGTTCCGCTGGCACCTGACTGTCGTCGCCATCACCGCGGTTGCGCTCGGATGGTCGCTGGCAGGGTGGGGCGGCCCGTCCGGGATGCTCCGAGGCTGGGCGATGCTCACGATCGCGTTGCTCACGCTCGTCGTTGTCAGCGCACGCCTCGTCGCCCCCGAGGGCGGCCGCGTGCGCGGGCAGCGAGGCGGCAACTACTGGCTGCGCGTTGGCGTCACGGGCGCCGCGCTCGTCACCTCGGTCACCGCTCCCGCGCTGCTCGACGCGCCCGATGCATCGAACCCGCCTACCACGAGCGCGAGCGCGGACATCCTGTTGCTGCCGCCGCCACCGTCGCAGCTCCTGCTTGTCACACCCGATCGCGACCCGACCGACATCACGCGTGGCACACGCGCAATCGATGCACAGCAGACCGCTGCGAATGCATCGCAGGCGCGGTGATCGACGTGTCGCGCGCACGCCTCGCGGGCGCCAGCACGCCGAAAGCGGCGCGCATGGCATCGCGAAGCCACCGCGCGAGATCGCGCCGAATGCGGACGCGTTTCGTGCTTGAGAGTCCAGGACCTCGCCATACGGTGAGGCCGTGCGAAGGGAGGGCGATGCCGGCTGGTCAGAGCAATCACAGCGCCGTGAACCTCGCGGCTACCGCACGCACCAACGAACTGAATGGGAGAACTGCAATGAAGATCGGACTGGGCAAGACCCCGGGCGTCGTCGTCTCGGCGGCGATCGCCGTCTCGATGTTCGCGTTCGCGGGCACCGCGAGCGCGGACACTGGTACCTCCAACGTGGACGCCAGCTACTCGACGTTCACCAGCAACCTGTCGCGCATGTCCACGCTGAACATGTCGTCCAACGCCGCGGTGAACAACTCCGGCACCGCCACCGCGAATAGCGGCGGCACGACGGCCAACGTCAGCGCCACCGGTGGGGCTGTGAACCTCTCGCAGACCTCCGGGGCCATGGGCGGCAACATCAACACGGACGCCAGTGCCGGCGCCCTGGGTGGCAACGGCGGCTCGGCGACGACCGGCGCGGTCACGCAGACGGGCGGCGGGGCGAATGCCACCGCTGGCGCCTCGACGGCCAGCACGGGCGCGGCGACGGGCAACACGGGCGGCGCCAACGCGAACAGCGGCGGCTCCGGCGCGGGTTGCGGCATCGCCGGCAACGACAACGCCTCTGACTGCTCGCCTGACTCGAACAGCGGCAACGCCGGTTCGACCAGCGGCAGCGCGCTCGTCGGTAGTGGCTCGATCCTCTCGGGCGGCGGCAGCGCCGGCTCGACCGGTGGTGGCAACTCCTCGACCAGCGGCGCGATGTCGACGGGTGGGGCTGCGGGCGCCATGGGCGGCATTGGCACCACCGCCCACAGCGGCAACGCGGCGTCCGGCAACATCGCCAGCGCCTCCAGCTCCACGCAGGCCGGTGCCACGGTGCACGGCGGGTCGGCGATCGCGGTGGGCAACGTCGGCCTGACCGAGCTCTCGCAGGCCACGCGCGTTCGCTTCAACTGGTAGCCACAGCGGGAGACCAGCCCGGGGGCGGCGAGGCAACTCGCCGCCCCCGCTCCCCACCACCCATGACCAGCGCGCCGCGTGAGCATGCTCACCCGGCGCAAACGACCGGAGGCTCGCCATGCCGCACCGCTCCGTACACCGCATCGTCCGCCTGGCTGCCTCGGCGCTGTGCTCGCTGGCGCTCGTGACCGTCATGCTCGCGCCGTACCCCGCACCGCGCGCCTTCGCGGAGGAGCCGCCTGCAGACGGTGGCACCTCGACCGCCGCGCCCGCGCCGACCGGCGAGGCTGACGGGGGCAGCGACGGCACTGACGGCGCATCATCCGGCGACACCGGTGCAACCAGCGGATCCACGACCAGCGGCAGCGGAGGCACGACCTCCACCGGCGGCGATGGCACCTCCACCGGCGGCGGCTCCGGCAGCGGCAGCACCGCGACGACCACGGGGGGCGATGCCGGCGCCACGGGCGGCACCGGCTCCACCTCCGACAGCGGCTCCGCCATGAGCGGCAACGCCGCTGACACCGGCACCGGCGGAGGCACGACAACGCCGCCCGAGGGTGCCGTCACCACCTCGAACTCCACGCAGCAGGGCACCGGTGGTGATACTGCGACCGCCGGCACGACCTCCACTACCGACGGCACAAGCGGCGCTGCGGCTGCACCCAGCACCACAAGCGCCTCCACCGGCTCCGGAGCCGCCAACTCCGCCACCGCAAGCAGCGGCGCAGCCACCGCGATCGGCAACCTCTCGACCACCGACATCGTGCAGATGGTGATCGCGATCGTGAACATCGTCATGCCGAACGTCGACCCCAGCCAGTTCACGATGCCGCTCGTCTCGATCACGCAGAACGCGACCGTGACGAACATCGGCAACGCCGTGGCGAACACGGGCAACAACAGCGCCGTCGTGAGCGTGCTCTCCTCGATCGCGCAACAGGCCGGCATGACCACCACGCAGCTCGCCGGCATCGTGAGTGCACAGGCCTCCACGGCGAGCGGCAGCGCGACCGCTGTCGGCAACGTCACCTGGAGCGACATCAGCCAGCTCGCGTCGGTGATCGTGAGCGTGAACGGAGACGCCTCGTACACCTCGCAGCTCACCTCGGTGACGCAGAACGCACAGGTCTCCAACCAGGGCAGCGCGAGCGCCAACACCGGTGGCAACACCTCCAGCGTGACCGTGCAGACGCAGAACTCGGCCAACGGCGGCGGCTCGACCACCACCGTCACCCAGACCGACGTCGTGTCCCCGCCGATGGAGGACGTCCCGGACGACGGCACGAACTCCGACAAGCCGGTGCTCTACTGGGGCCCGGCCAGCGGTCCGACCACGCTCGTCTGGGTCTATGTGCACGGAAAGCTCTGCAAGGCTGCGGACACCATCCAGGATCCCGACTTCCGTGGGCGCTTCATCTGGGAGGCAAAGCTCGCCCCGCGCGAATGCAACGTCTACCGAGGCGCAAAGGTGAACTTCATCGTGGTGAACCCCGCGCAGCAGACGGTCGTCTGGGACAACCTGCTCCGCGAATCCCCGGAGATCCGGCTCATCACCCCGGAGGGCGTGCTCGGCTCCGCCGCGGTGAAGACGCGCTGACCACAGGCAGGCGAGGTGGATGTCGGCCCCACGGCGCTCCGGCGATCACTGAGCCTGACGGAGCGGGGCGAGGCGGCTCAGCCGCCCGCCCCCGTCTCCGCACCGCACACGAAGGGCGGCCCATCGGGCCGCCCTTCGTGCGTATCGCATCAGTCGACCGCTACATCGGATTCGAGGCGATGATCCCGAAGATCGCGCCCTGCGGATCGGCGATCATCGCGAAGCGGCCTGGCGTGATGTCGGTCGGCGGCTGGAGCACGGTCGCACCCAGGCCCTGCGCCCGCGCGACCGTCGCGTCCGTGTCCGCAACCTCGAAGTACACGCCCCACACGTTCGGCATCGGCCCCATCTCCGGCGTCTTCGTCATGATGCCCGCCATGTGCTCGCCGTCGGGGCCGAACATGATGTAGGCGTGGCCCCCGCCCATGTCCGTCTCCGAGCTCTGCACGCCCAGCGTCGACACGAAGAACGCGGCCGCGCGCGGTGCGTCGTCCGTCATCAGTTCGCACCACGTGACGCTGCCCGGCTCACTGTGCCGCGCGAAGCCCGGCATCATCTGCCCCTGCCAGAGCCCGACGATGCCGCCCGTGGGGTCGGCGATGATCGCCATCCGCCCCAGACCCATCACATCCATCGGCGGCAGCATCACCTGCCCGCCCGCACCCGCGACCAGCGAGGCCGTCGCCTCCACGTCATCGACCGCCAGGTACACGCTCCAGTGCGGCGGGATGCCACGCGCCACCTCGTCCGGGTTCTGCACGCCCAGGCCCGCGATCGCGTCGTCATCCAGGTGGGCGGTGTGGTACACGCCCCCGGGGATCTCCGTCGCCACGTCGCGCCAGCCGAACAGCTCGCGGTAGAACTCCATCGCCGCGGCGTCGTCCGAGGTCATCAGCTCGACCCACGCCGGCCATCCCTGCTTGAATCGTTCGATGTGCATTGCATCTCCTCCCGGCGCGCGTTGAACCTCGCATGCTACTGCCCGGGCGTCGCCGATGTATGACGATGCCGTGACTGCCGCATCGGTAGCACGACATCGCGCGCGACACAGCGCCGGAAACACAGCAGCCCCGGCCGAAGCCGGGGCATAGAAACACAGCAGCCCCGGCTTCGGCCGGGGCTGCTGGAGTCGAGACGGACCGAGCGAACTAGTCGCGCGTCGCCGTGAAGCTGGAGGCCGAACCGAACGGGCCGGTCTCGCAGAGCGCGACCTCGTTGTTCTTGACCTGGCGGACGCCGGCGGTGCCCATGAGCTGCATCGCGGTCTCCAGCACGTGGCCGAAGCCGTGCACGCGGCCGGAGCCGAGGTTGCCGCCCGACATGTTCAGCGGGTGCGGGCCATCGCGACCGATGGTCTCCGGCTGCGCCCACTGGTGCGCGGTGCCCTTCTCGGCCCAGCCGAACGCCTCGATCCACGTCCACACCATCGGCGAGAAGCCGTCGTAGACGTGCTTCACCGTGACGTCCGACGGCTTGAGCGCGGCCGAGTCGTACAGGTTCTTCGCCTGCCACGCGTTGATCTCCTCGAGGTTCTCGAGGGTCTCGGCGGCACCCGTCAGGCGGCGGTGCGTCGGGATCGCCGACATGCCGTTGACGTAGCCACCGGGGTGCGGCGTGTTCTTCGCGCGATCCTCGGTGGTCATCACGACCGCGAGCACGCCGTCACACGGCATGTCGTTGTCGAAGATGTTCATCGGGTACGCG